>NZPK01000089.1 GCA_002693325.1 Gemmatimonadota bacterium
AGAGAGGNTGCATGTCATACAGAAAATTTTATCNACAATATCAAAAATCCNGTGGATTAGGATCATTTATTTTTGGACTTGGNCTAGGTCTATTCCTAGGTGCTCTAGCAGGTATACTTTCTGCNCCACATAGGGGCGACGTTACGCGTAGGAGGCTATCGAAGAAAGCTGAATCCACGCGGGATCAAATTGTAGATGCCGTCGAGGATTTTGTTGACGGGGATGAGAGTGGAGATCAGGTAGAGACTAAAGCTGCTTTATGAGGGTTATTTTTTCGTATCGTCATAGTTTAGGGCATGAAGTTTGGCATAAATGCCTCCCTGCTTTACTAATTCGTCGTGGCGTCCTCGTTNTCTAATTTGTCCATGGTGCAAAACCAATATCTGGTTTGCATTTTGAATGGTAGAAAGACGGTGAGCGATNACGATTGATGTTCTTCCATGCATGAGTTTGCTAATTGCGTCCTGAATGAGTTGCTCAGTTTCTGTGTCTATAGCTGANGTAGCTTCGTCGAGTATTAATATTTCGGGATTGAAAGCGAGTGCGCGAGCGAAAGATAATAATTGCTGTTGGCCTCCCGAAAGTGTAGATCCTCTTTCTGCAACTTGATGTTCATACTCGTTTTCCAGATCATTTATGAATCCGTCTGCGTTTACTACCTCAGCAGCTACTTTAACGTCCTGCATGGTGATTTTGTCGTTGCCAAGACGAATGTTTTCTTTAATTGAGCCTGAAAACAAAAATACNTCTTGTTGTACTATGCTAANCCTTTCTCTCANTTCTTCTGAATTCCATGCGCGGATGTCNACACCATCAACGCGAATAGTGCCTTTTTGAATATCATAAAATCGACANAATAAATTTATGATTGTCGTTTTTCCCGAGCCTGTTGACCCGACTAATGCCAAACTTTGCCCCGCTTCAACCCGGAAGCTTACGTCTTTTAGTATCCAGTCTTTGGACGTCTCATCATATTTGAAATAAACGTTTTCGAATTCGATAGTACCAGATCTTAGGTTTTTGGGTAAGTTACGACGCGATCCTCCTGAATCCTCCATAGGGGTTTCCAACAGCTCAAAAATACGTTCAGAGGAAGCCATCGCGCTTTGTAGNAATGCGTAGCGGTCACTTATATCCATTATGGGTCGAAAGAATCGACGGATATATTGTAAGAATGCGACCAACACTCCAAACGCGATACGCTCGGACATAACTGCAGANGNTCCAAACCATACTACGCTTGCAACNCCTAGTGTACCGACCAATTCGGTAAAGGGAAAAAACACGGCATAAAAAAAGATTTCTTTTTCCTCAGCTCGTCGGTAAGGTAAATGCTCTCGGTCGAAGTCTTTTAGATTACGTTTTTCACGTCCGAACAACTGGACNACTTCTATACCCGTGATGTTTTCTTGAAGATAAGAATTGAGTCTGGCTAACCGGACTCGTAATTCTCTGTATGCCACCATTGCTTTGTTTTGTAAATAAAAAGTTGAGACGGTTANAACAGGCACGACGATGCAACAGATTAGGGTTAGTTGTGGATCTATAAAAAGCATGAATCCGAGAATTGCAATCAGCATGAATAGATCCATAAATACTGAAACTATTCCTTCGCTAAAAAATTCGTTAAGAGCTTCAACATCGTTAGTTGTGCGTGTCATGATTCGACCGAGGGGCGTGTGGTCAAAGTAATCGAGTGGGAGCCGTTGTAGATGGGCAAAAATATCTCGGCGCATGTCGAGCATTACATGCTGTCCCATGGTTTCTGTTATTAGTGTTTGGGCATACTGGGTTATATACTGGGCGAAGATGCAGGCAAAAAAAGCGCCGACTATCCAGTTGAGCCCTTCGTAGTCACCTNTTCCGATATAGTCGTCAACGGCAATTTGGGTTAACAACGGTCCTATTTGGCTAAAAAAAGCCGCGAAGGCTATCGTCACGAATGAGAGTAAAACCCGTTTTTTGTGCGGTTTGAGATAGGAGAGTAATTTGATAAGTAATCGNCCGTTGAANGAACGNTGTTGAATTTCTTCCTCCTTGTTTAAGTCGTTGCTCATAGTTCTTCTAGCTCATTAGCAATTTGTTGACGCATGCACAAATCCGANAAGAAGCCGTTTTTTGTTAGAAGTGTTTGTTGCGATCCCTGTTCAATGATATGNCCTTTGTCTAAAACNATGATNTAGTCGCAGTGGCGAAGTGTGGACACNCGATGGGCAATTATNAGTGTCGTTCGTCCGCGCATTAGAAGTCTAAAGTNATTTAAGATTGCTTCTTCAGTTTGNGTGTCTACCGCAGATAGTGCGTCGTCCAGTATTAGAATTTGTGGTTGTCGGATTAGGGCGCGGGCNATAGTTGAACGTTGTTTTTGCCCCCCGGACAAAGTTATGCCTCGTTCGCCGATNACGGTATCGAATCCTTGTTCGAATTCGTCAACATCTTTGCGGAGTTGAGCCCATTCGGCAGCCTGAAGTATATCCTCTTTAGGAGCATTGTCTAAGCCGTAACCGATATTATNAGCTATCGTATTGGAAAAAAGAAAGGGTGTTTGTGAGACATACCCGATACTCTGTCGGAGTTCATCGAGAGGCCAATTCTCAACAGGAACCCCATCAATAAAAAGGTGTTCTGATGGAGCTTGTATTAGACGGGGTATCAATCGTGCTAATGTTGTTTTTCCAGCTCCTACGCGCCCCATTATTCCTACAGTTGTTCCCGCCGGAATTTTTAGGTTGATATGGTGAAGGACTTCCGCNTCTTGATAAGAAAAACTTAGCCCACGAAATTCAATTTCACCGTGAATTGNNATCTTGTTAGAAATGGTTTTTTCGTCTCGTATGTTGGGTATGACGTCCATGATTTCGTTGATGCGATGCATGGCAACAAGAGCACGTTGAAAGCGATCTATTACCCAGGCTGAATACATGATAGGTCTGATTAATTGTGTTAGATAGGCATTGAATGCGACAAAAGATCCTANTGAAAATGATCCCTCAATAACTCCTTTACCACCTAACCAAAGGTTCAAACCTAAACAGATAGAGGCAACCATATGGGTGAGAGGTCGATAAGATGCATGTGTTTGTATAAGGTGGCTGTTTTTTTCTAAGTACTCATTATTCAGTTTATCGAAGGCTGAATTTTGCACTTTTCCTTGTACGTAAGCTTTAATAACTCGTGTTCCTGCTAAGTTCTCTTGAATAAAATTACTCATGTGACCGAAAAAATCCTGTATTGCAAGAAAACGGTTATGTACAATCGTCGCCATGCGTCCAAGCAANAGCATAAAAATGGGGACAGGAAGGATTACNAGGAGAGCCAATTTCCAGTCTATAAAACACATCCAGAATATGCTGAAAATAAAAATTAGTCCAGATTCTACGATGCCTCTTATTCCGTACGTAAAAAATATTCGGACGGAGTTTAGGTCATTGGTGGCGCGGGACATTAAATCGCCGGTATGTTGCGTCTGATAATAGCTAAGCGGCTGCTTAAGCAAGTGGGAAAAATATGCTGTCCGGATATCGTATTCAATACGGGCNGATGCGNGCCCTAGCCAGATACGCATTGAGAAACTACAGATTGCAACGATCAGAGCCAGACCAGATACAATAAGAACGCATTGCCAGATATGATCGGTTGAATTTATTGTTCCGAGATCGTCTACGTCGAGGGCATCGATGGCATCTTTTATAAGCATTGGGATGTAGTTACCTGCTGCCTGGGCGATAATTATTGCCAAGATGCCCAGAGAAAGTAGGTTTCTATATGGACTTGCATATTTTGCGTATGGACCAAACAATTTCAAAGTCTGCTTATCTCTTAGTAGTTTACGATTTNGTTTATTTGAAGGGAGCGATATTTTTAACTGATTTAATGGTTGATTAAGCTACTAATGTTTTTAATTGGGTTGCTATCAATAAGTGTTTTGCTTCCACCTCTGTTTTTATATTTCTTTCAGCAGGTTTATTAGCTTTGGACGAATTGCTTTAAGCGCTTTGCCGCGATGGCTAATAGAATTCTTTGTGGTTTTGGATAATTGAGCCATGGTGCAATTGTGTGATTTAACGAAAAAAACAGGGTCGTAACCGAATCCCCCGTCCCCCGTAATTTGCGATGTTATGTGACCTTCGCAGTAGGCAATTGATTCGCACTGACGACCTTCTGGTGAAGTCGCGACCATCGCGCAACAAAAACGTGCTTTTCTATTTTCTACTGCAGGATAGTTTACGAGGTGTTTTAGCAAAAGCTCGCAGCGACCTCTATCGTCAAGTTCAGGTGGACCGAATCGGGCAGAATGAATTCCTGGCCGTCCGTTCAGTATCTCAACCTGAAGGCCTGAATCGTCTGCNAGGGCAGTCATGCCTGTTTCTTTGGCGAATGCACNCGCTTTCAGTAGTGCATTCGCATAAAAGCTATCCCCTGTTTCCTCAACTTCTATATTTATATCTAAGTCGCCGGGTGAATACACATCTATCGGACTTAGTAGAGCGCGAATTTCGCTTATTTTTCCAGTATTATTGCTTGCTACGATGAGATTCAATATAAGTTTTTTCTGTTATTNTAGGCATTAACGAGAANTTTTTAAACGNTNTATTTCNTCGAGTTTATCGATAGCATAATCCCTAAAGCGNCTATTTTCTTGAGCTTTGAGATACCACATTTTTGCTTCCTGTAATTCGCCTAGCTTAAAGTGGGCGTCGCCTAATAAGCTCTGAGCTCGGGCTAGGTCCTTGTCAATACGTAAAGCGCGCTCGGAGGATGCCCGTGCTTCGCGATAGTCACCAATTCCGTAAAGGGCTTCACCTAATCTGAAATGAATTTCTGCATTGTTGGCATCTAAGTCGACAGCTTTTTTTAGTGGTTTTAAGGCTTCATGTTGACGCCCCATTTGAATCAGTGCAGTACCTAAAAGCAAGTGACCGTCGGTGTAGTCAGGATTTATACTGACGGCTTCATGCATTAGTTTGATTACTCCTTCGATGTTTTCAGTGGCAAATTTGGTTCGGGCTAAACCTCCGTAAGCTGGAGTAAATGAACTGTCGGTTTCGATGGCTTGCGAATAACTGTTGGCGGCAGCTACAAATTCGCGTCTACGTTGGTAGATGTCTCCCAATTTTTTGTGAGCTTTTACAAATTTAGGGTCCTCTTGGGTAGCATTGATCAATGACTGGAGGGCCTCTTTTTCACGGTTTGATTTTCCGTATGCTAATCCTAATTGATAAAAAAGTGTCGCTTTGTGGATTTTTGTGTCTAATTGGAGTGCTTCCTCATATTTTATTATTGCCTCGTTGAACTTTCCACGCTGGAAATTAAATGCGGCAGCCTTGGGATAGACAATGGCCAAGGCTTTCTTAGATTTTTTCGGCAAATAGTCCAAATCTAACGCGCTTTTGAACGACTTGATTGAACGATCATAGTTTGTCAGCGTATGATAGCAGTGCCCTAATAAAAAGTAAGCCTCGCCGTAATTTGGATAAGCAGTGATCGCTTGTTCAAATTCGATGACTGCATCACGATACTTTCTGCTTTTTTGGAGTTCATACCCTTTCAAATAATGTTCTCGAGCTTGGTCGCTTGGTTCTGCACCGATTCCAACTGATGTTGAAAGAAGGAGATAAGTTATCCCGAAAACAATATTAAAAGATGATATTTTTCCTAACATAATTTTACCTCTAAAATAACTGACGTTGTATTTTTTCCGGTATCTAGGTTAGCGACCATCGATTTTTTCTCTGATTTCCGCAAAAGATGGATATCTACCTTCTTCTTTTTTTGAAAACAGAAGTTCGTCGTTTACTTCGATTTCATAGCGACCCCCGTCGGAAGGGATCAAGGTAAATTCTGTTATGCTCTTTTTGTAACAGACGAGCAATTGTTCCGCCAACCTGGCGGCTTTTTCTTCATACCCTCAAGCTGAGCAGTATGTTAATTTCAATTTCATTTCTGAAAAACCTTTCAAAATAACTACATTTTTAAAAAAGATCATAAACCCGCGTGAATTGTTATAATATGTGGTTGGGCTGAGACTGTCAAAAAGGATTCCAAAGAAGGGACTTTTGGATTAACGTGTGTTTTGATTTCAATACCTTTATANGAAAATCTTTTGAATAATTTTGGTGTCGTTGTTAATGTCAATTGCAATCGCAACGGGTATATTGTCTATTCCTAATGCGGATTTTTTCCGTAGTGGACTAGTTAAGAAGCAATGATTAATTTTATTTTCCCTGTTGTTTTTGGGAGGAGCATGCCGTGCAGTTGATAAATAGCTGTCTTTTTTGGGCATTGCCTTGGTGGTTGGGATTCGTTGGGTGTGGCCCAGATCCAGGTCACCATATTGAAAAATTAAAAAGTATGGATTCGGGAATTCGTACTAGAGCGGCAAATGCTCTGATGCGTTTTGATGCAGACGAAGTTGTACCGTTGTTGCTTTCAGAATCGAGCTCTGCGTATACTCGTGTACGGTTTGAGGTGGTTTGGTTGCTCGGTCGGTTTCGTGATCCGCGGGGGGTACCCGTTTTAATTGAAGCGTTGGCGGATCGTTCGCCTAATGTCGCCGCGCGGGCCGCATTGGGATTAGGTTTGATGCGTAGCGTGGAAGCTCTGCCGTATCTTTTAGGTTACGTTCGCGATCCTTCCGAAGTTACCCGGCAGTATATCCTCAGCGCTCTTGGACCTTGTCATTCTTATGTGGAAGCTCCGGCGCTGAGTGATTCGGCTCATAAAGTTGTACTTTTAGCCCTTGAAGAAACCAAACCCAAGTGGAGAGTGGCGGCATTACAAAGTCTTCGAGAGTTTGGTTACAAAGATGGATTTAATTCTGTTTTACGGATGGTTGAGGACCCTTCTGCTGAGGTTCGACATGTAGCTGTTCAGGCTTTGGGACAGATGGCATCCGGAAAGCATTTTAAAGCTGCAGGGGCAGACCCAATTGTGCCGTTAACCGTTGCTCAACGCGAGTCTGTTATTGGTGTGTTGTTGAATGCCGCATCGGTTGAAGAATTGCAAAGTATTCGGACAAAAGCTGTGCGGGCTCTTGCTTTGGTTGGGGACGAACGAGCAGAATACTTAATCGGACAGTTGGCTGAAAGTGGTACTGCTGAGGATAAAATTGAGGCACGTCGTGCTCTGGGTATAATGCGCTGATGTGGGCATAATCTGTAATCAAGAGATTGGAATAAAAATGAAGAAACTGAAGCTGGGGTTACCTTCGGGGAGTCTTCAAGACTCAACATTTGATTTATTTGAACGAGCAGGATACAAGATTCGCCTTTCCTCGCGCTCTTATATCCCGACAATTAATGATCCTGAAATGGAAGGGCTCATGTTTCGTGCCCAAGAAATGGCTCAATATGTTGCACGCGGAGTTGTTGATGTTGGTTTAACTGGTAAAGACTGGATTCTTGAAAATGATGCTGATATAATTGAGATTGGGGAATTAATTTATAGCAAGGCCACGTCAAGGCCGGTTCGTTGGGTGATTGCCGTCCCAGAAGAATCGTCTGTCCAAACAGTTCATGATTTAAATGGTAAACGGGTTGCAACGGAACTTGTCGGAGCAACCCGAAGGTATTTTGAGAATCACGGCGTTGAGGCGGAGGTGGAATTTTCTTGGGGAACAACTGAAGTAAAGGCGAGGATCCCTGGTCTTGTTGATGCAATCGTCGAACTGACCGAGACGGGCTCATCTCTAAAGGCAAACCGTCTTCGAATCGTAGATACTGTATGTGAATCCACTACTCGGCTCATTGCTAATAAAGATTCTTGGGAAGATCCTTGGAAGCGAGAAAGGGCGGAGAATTTGTATATTCTTATCAACGGAGCCTTAGAAGCGGAGGCTAAAGTAGGTCTTAAAATGAACGTACCGCGATCACAATTGGATGTCCTGATAGAAAAGTTACCGGCGATGCGAACTCCTACGGTTTCCGATCTAATGGATAGGAGTTGGGTGGCTATTGAAATTGTTGCCGATGAAAGCGAGGTCCGTCAACTTATTCCTCAGTTAAAGCGTATAGGAGCCGAAGGTCTCATAGAATACCCGCTAAATAAGGTTATACATTGAAACTTATAGAAGTTGTGTCTTATCCCTCGGATCCTATTTCGCCCAAAATTGAAAAAATTTTGAATCGTAAATTAGATGTTTTGGGTGATGTTGAGGTGGCTGTTCGAGAGATTTTAGATTCGGTTCGATCCGAGGGTGACCGTGCCGTGGCGGAATTTGCAGCTCGATTTGATGGGGTTGAATTTGTAGAGTCCGGCTATAAAGTAGCCGTCTCCGAATTGATATCTGCATTAAATGACCTCGATCCGAATTTGAGATTAGCAATTGAGGAAGCAATTGAGAATATTCGTAAATTCCATAATCATCAGGGTAAAAACTCATGGTTTGTCGAGGACGGTGACGGCGTAATTTTGGGAAAAAAAATTACCCCAATAGATCGTGTTGGTATTTGCGTGCCTGCGGGCAAAGCTCCTCTATTCTCCAGCCTAATCATGTGCGCTGTCCCGGCACAAATAGCAGGAGTGAAAGAGATTTGTGTTGTTTCTCCACCACGAACCAACGGGTGCGTAGATCCTGTTATTTCCGCCACGGCTCGTTTGTTAGGCATAGAGGAGGTTCATGCTGTTGGCGGAGCGCAGGCCGTAGCTGCTATGGCCTATGGGACCGAAAGTATCCGAAGAGTAGACAAGATTGTAGGGCCCGGTAGCCCTTACACGGTGGCTGCACAAAAGCAAGTGTTTGGTTTGGTTGGGATTCCTATGTTACCCGGGCCATCTGAAATTGTTGTCTTGGCCGATGAAGGAGCGGATCCTTCACACGTGGCGGCTGATATGTTGTCCCAAGCTGAGCACGGTTGGGGAGTGGCTTCTGTTTGCATCACTACTTCCTCCAAATTAGGCAATGAGGTAAATGCGGAATTATCCAAGCAGTTAGCTGAACTATCTCATAATGGGGATACAGCGAGAGCATTAGAAGAATTTGGTGCGATTGTGATTGTAGACGAATTGGATCACGGCATTGAGTTGATGAATCGTTTGGCACCGGAACACGCTGAATTGCTTGTAACAAACCCCTGGGAATGGATTGATAAAGTCAGGCATTGCGGAGCNCTTTTTTTAGGNNCGCATTCAACAGAGCCAGTTGGGGATTATTTTGCAGGCACTAATCATGTTTTACCAACAAATGGAGCGGCCAGATATGCTTCGTCCCTCGGGGTGGCAGATTTTCTAAAAGACACGAGTATAATTTCGTATTCTGAAAAACGTTTAAAAAAGGTCGGATCCGAGATAAGCCGTCTGGCTAGGGCCGAGGGATTAGAAGCTCATGCCCGTGCCGTCGAAATTAGGGGAGAAAAATCTTGAGTATGGATTATAGATCTGCTACAGTCAATCGTAAAACTTCAGAAACTGACATAAGGCTTGAGTTGTGTCTGGATGGTAGCGGGCGATGTGAATCATCGACCGGCGTTGGCTTTTTTGATCATATGCTGGACGCTTTTTCGCGACATGGCTTATTTGATTTAAATCTGAAGTGCGCTGGCGACCACCATATTGATGCTCATCATACGGTGGAAGACGTTGGGATATGTTTAGGGATGGCAATTGATCAGTCTCTTTCCGACAAAAAAGGAATTGTACGATTTGGTCAGAGCCATGTTCCAATGGACGAAGCGTTGGCCCGTTGTGTTGTTGATTTGTCCGGCCGTAGTTACCTGGTTTTCAATGCGGCATTTGCTGAGTCTATGGTAGGATCTTTCCCTACAGTGTTGGTTGCAGAATTTTTTCAAGCAGTGACCGCGCATGCGCGTATGAATGTACACATGGACTTATTGCGTTCCAGCAACGACCACCATGGCATAGAGGCAATATTTAAGGCATTTGGACGTGCATTAGATGAGGCTAGCATTCAAAGCGATCGTGTTCAGGGGGTGCCTTCAACAAAAGGTTCGCTTTAGNAAGGTGTTTTTTCCCGAAATATCAAAATATGGCAAAGAAAAGAAACTCAAATAAAAAGGAAGTAAACCCGAATACGAACGTTTTAGAATCGTCTCGACCGTTCTGGAGACATCGTTTGTTTCCGGCTGCATTATTTCTTTTGCTGAGTTTTGTTTATTTCCATCAATTCGTTTTTTCGGACCGTGTTCTTTTTGGTTATGACGCTGGCCTTGATTTACGTCTTGGGGAGGGCCTTGGATTTTGGGATAAAGTAGAAACAGTAGCTCAACCTGTCTGGCATATGAAAATGGGTGGATTGCCTTCATCCGAAGAGATCAGGCCACAATATTTTCCGACATATCCGTTGTACTTTTTTAGCTCTTCCTTCCATCGGTATATCGGATGGCGTTATGTGATCACTATGTTTGTTGCTGGTTTGGGCATGTTTCTTTTTTTGAGGCACATAAAAGTAAAGTATCTCGTTGCTTTGTGGGGTGGCGTTGCCTACATGTCTGCTCCGACATTAATGGGTTTCACGTATGCTGGTCAGTACGCAAAAATGGGAGTGATAGCACTTTATCCTCTGATGTGGTTGTTATTGGATCGAGGGCTGAGAAACCGGCGTGTTTTGGACTTTGTCGGCTTGGGAGTATTGATTGGGTGCGGGTTGTATTCTCCGCATCCCAAAATGCTTTATTATGCGCTATGCGGGATTGGGCTTTACTTTGTTTGGCGAACGTGGAGGTTCTATAAGGACGAGCGGTGTTTGCGGACGATTGCTCAGCGCGGCGGACTTTTTACATTAGCCGTGGTTTTAGGCCTCGGTCTCGGGGCAGAGGGCACTTTTCCGTTGTATGTCTACACTAGTTCCGAGTCCAAGCGTGCCGCAGACGTAGATTTGAGTGGTCGCTCGGAATCGGATCAACTTCTCTTTGCTCAGAGTTGGTCTTTGCATCCAGAGGAGGTCGTCTCACTCTTAGTTCCAGAATTTGGTGGTTTTAATCGGCCGAATGAGGGGCAAAGTAGTTATTGGGGCCGTAATCCCGGCAAGGATAATTCCGAATATTTTGGTATCTTGGTAGTATTGTTCGCTCTTACTTTAATACCGGATGTACGACGTCGTCCGTTTTTTGCTTTTCTATTTGCCGGATTTCTACTGGCTTTGGCGTTTACGTTGGGCGGTCATACGCCGGTTCATTGGCTTGCTTATCATATCCTGCCCGGTCTAAACATGTTCCGTGCTGTGGGAATGGCGGCGTTCCTTTTTGCTTTTCCTGCCTGTGTTTTATCGGCTTTAGCCTTAAATGCTTTAATCTATGGTGAAGATCAGGGCAGGGAGCGGCTACAGAAACGTTTGACAGTTTCCGGTGTAGGACTTCTGGCCTTTGTGTCGCTAATTGCTGCCGCTCCATCCGGCTTCACGGATGCCTGGGTGGGAGGGTTTTACTCCGAGATTTCTCAACAAAAGAAAATGGTGCTCGATGCTTCCCTCGATTGGTTGTCGAGAGGTGCGGTGTATTCGTTTCTCACGGTAGCCGGTGCATTGACGTTACTCTGGTTGCAACGTAGGGGGCATATCGGTGTGGGAATAACGATATGCTTGCTTGGTCTGCTCAATGTTGCTGATACATGGCGAATTAGTTCGGAGTTTCTTAAGTATGTGAATCCGAAAGACTATGAGGACATTCGTGTTTCAAATAGCAGTGCGCGGGATCGAATGCGAAGTGATGGCGATTTATTTCGTGTGTTGCCTCTGCCAGATTACCAAATTCTACAACAATCGGGTTTTAGTCTTGAAGGGATTCCCTCAATCACCGGGTTTCATGATCTCACAGTAGGGCGCTATGACCATGCATTACAATATATACAGCCCGTCACGCGTTTGTTTTGGAGTAAGTATGCCCAAAGGAGGACCGTTCCCTATAGTGATGCTGAATTGTTATCAGCTATCCACCCAATGCTGAATCTGCTGAACGGTAAATTTATTGTTGTTCCCGCAAGCATCCCTATGGACATTGATACGGATCTATTTCCTCTGGTCGGGACTGTTGATAATTACACTATATACAGGAACCCTGACGCTATGCCTTGGGTTTATACCGTTTCTTCGACGCGGGAAATGGCAGGTAAAGCCGCTTTGGAAAGTATTGCTCAAGGGGAAGTGGATTTGTCTGTAATGGCATTGGTAGAGGCTCCGCTTCCTTTTGAACTAGATGGAGGGTCTACGAAGGAAGATAAAATTAATCTGACTGTGCATAATCCGTCAGAAGGTGTAATTAAAATCTCCACAGATACTGAAGGTCCCAGATTACTCATTTTATCTGAGAATTACCAAGCAAATTGGTCCGTCTATGTTGATGGGGAAAAAAGTTCATTAATCAGAGCAAACTACGTGTGGAAGGGCGTAATGATACCTGCCGGGAGCCACGAGGTGGAATTCCGTTACCGATCTAATAACGTATTTTGGTCCCGAGTTGTTATGCTAATTAGTCTCATTGCAGTCCTTGCAGCATTCCTTGCTTTCTGGTTCAGACAGCGGGGTGCGGTGCGGATTCAGGCGGACCTGTGACTGATATCAATCGCCAGTTATCTTTCTCATGGGNTTAAAAATTGCGTCAAGGCCTCGAGGATCTCTTGCTAAAAGATCTTTTTTATGCACCTTTGTTTAGACATGATAAAAATCGATAGGTTTTGGGTTTGAAGAAAAATACTTGACACTTATTGATAATCCTGATATAATTACAGTCGCCCCGTAATTTTGCGAGGGCTAGCCGTACCTATTGTTATATTTTGATTTTTTACTAAGGAAGGGGGGCGCGGCGTAGCAATTAGTATCGTTTATGTTGTACCAGTTATGTCAATTAAATAAGGCCGGAGTGCAACTGGTTTCGCTCTGGATAGATGATTTGTCATCGTTTTGTCAATACTTAAACAGGGTATCACTTCCCTGAGGAGGAAATGATGAAGAGTAGCAAATGCTTACTACTTCTTGCCGCGTTGGTGGGCTTCGGGCTTTCCGGAAGCACGCATGCGGCAGTTATATCGTCGATCGAGATTACCTCGCCCGACAGCGGAGCGTTACGTGGTATCGACTCCGTAATCACTGTTGTTGCCAAGGTTACAGACTTTGAAGGTGTCGGTAACAAAAACACCCAGCCAGATACGCAGATCCTTATATATCTCCGTACTGACGCTGGACTTCTTGGAATTCCGGCTGCCAGCTGGACGGATGCGGCTTCAGACCTACCCTACTATGGCGCAATAAAAGCTGCATGGTCAGGCGCTAATAGTGTTCTCGATGGTAAGGCTGCAGCAGGTGTTGTTGAAGGTGTATTACCTGGTGGAGCTGGCGTAGGTTTCGGAGGTGCAAAAACTGCACTCGCCTTGACGAAAAGATGGTATGCTGCCGTTAAATCGGCCACCGATGGTTCCATCGTAGCCAATCCGGATGCCGCGGGTGGCGCAGTTGCTGCTACCGCCCCTTCCCGGGCCGACTCAGCCGATTTTACCGGTCCTGGTATGCCTGGAGGTAAAGCCGCAGCTAACTCAGATACCGATATTCGTAACAACGTGACAACAGGTACGTTGATTCCGAACTCGGATGAGTATTTGATGGCACATACTGATGGCCGTGAGACCACGTTTACGTGGAGAGTTAAAGTTCGTCCCGGAACTGGTGATGTAACAGGTGTTTACGCAGAGGCGATGGTATTTGATGCCACAAATAGCTCCGTTTCACCAGCAAAAAGCTCTAAGGGTNCAGGAGCAACGTTACACACGGTAAACTTGGATGCTACTCGTCCAATTAACCCGAGCTTAACTCCGAGCGATCTGACGATAACCGTAGCGAATGCTGCTTCTCGAGTTAAACCTTTTGTGGTTGCACAGACGGTCAACGCTAATGTGACTACGCTAAGGACGTTGAAGGTTGCCGGTGTCGGTGATGTTGTGTCGATCAGCGCAGCGTTGGGAAGTGCAATGGAAGCGTATTTCTTACCTGCGCCAACAGCCGCTAATTTCCTCGAAGCTGAAATGGAATTCTTGGGCAAAGTGGTAAAGTTAGACAGAGCTAATGTTTCTGGTTCGTCTTTGAAGCATAACTTGACACTGACCGAGGGCTATCTCGGAAACATGAGTAAGACAGGTGCCGTAGGTACCGTGACGGTTTANTTTGTCGATAAGGCAGGAAACCGAAGTGGTGGTGCNNCGNNTTACGCAAANAGTTTCCAAGGTCTNCGTAACAAGCCTGGTTTCTTGATTGATGCGACCAGTCCGATGTTAGATTCGATTGCTACCCTCTCTGGCACAGCTGTTTCGCTTTTAGCTAAAGGCGATACGCTCTCCGATGGTACGCTCTCGGGTGTGAACGGAATGGACGACGATACAAACATGCTNCAGATCGGTTTTAACGAAGCTATCGACTCATTGCATGTATCGTTCAATGACCCATCAGCAGTGAGCTTGTCATTTGTCGGTGCTCAGGCAATCAACTCTGCAATGGCAGGTGGTTTGTCGGGTAAGCAAACCGGCGGTGCAAAAGGTATATTTGATAANGTAAACCTAACCGACTTAGGTGATGGTCCTGATCAAACAACCGCAAACGTAACTATTGGCGCTGTAGCCGCGTTGTCTTCCGCATCTCTTGCAGGTCCTAAGGGAGCTGCTGATTCGTTGGTTACTGGTNTGTATACGATGACAGTCAGAGCGGTTGACTTCGCTGGAAATAGCAGCACGAAAGCTTTTGACAGCATATATGTAGATACACGCGACGTGATCCTACAACGTCCGTTCCCGACTAACTTAGCTTTTGGTCCAACAACGGGAAGCAAGTTATTCAAAAACGGTGGTGACAGTCGTGTNGATACGATTGATGAAGCTACNGGACAGGTTGTGTTCCAGTTGTCAGAACCTGCCGACAGTGTAAGAATGGTTTACACGAAGGTTAGCGGTCCAGATACCNAAGCNAAGCGTGTTCGTGCTCTCAGTGGATCCGCACTGCTGAACACGACGACTGAACAAGTAAGCTTTGTTGATGGCTTGACGCATCTAACGGTTTACGACTTGTCTGTCGAAACGATTGACTTGGCCGGAAATAACATGGAATACAAGTTTGGTCAGTTTATCTATGACTCATCNTATGTTGTTCCGGTTATCAAACGCTTTACCATAACTGGTAAAGATGGAGCAAATACAACATTNGGATCGGCNTCGGCCAAACANGTTCCTGCCGGAAATGCCGTGACGTTGACGATTCAGGCAGANGCTTCNACNAACAGCAGCCTCGCTGCNAACTCTTATAAGGGTGCAGCGATTCTTAAGGTAGCTGGTGGTGGAGCTGGCCTAACTCTAACTGGAAATGGTGTAACAGACCTCGGTAACGGNCGTGCANCCTTATCCCAGCAGGATTGGGCGGTAGGTTCTCGCACGGTGACACTCAAGGACACNATTGCAGGTGAAACGCTNANTGTTTCNNTNGTAGATTCCACCGATGCTGCTAATCCATATGCAGGTGCGATGGATTCGTCAATTGTTACTACTAACGCAGCGTTTGACACAATTAGCGTCGCCGCGCCGACTACTGTTGATGTTGGAGAACAGTTCTGGGTGAGCGTAACAAAGAAAGACAAATATGGTAACACTGTTCCTGGAACAGAATACTTTTCCGTCACTACTAACCAATTAGGTGTTGAGTTACCAACTGGTGAGCAACAACTAACTGCTGGTGTCGGTGGTTTCTATGCCAGAGCTAATAACGCCGTTGGCGATCTTCAATTTAAGATCAAAGCAACGATCGGTGGAGCCAAAGAAGGTATATTTGTCACTTCAGTAGTCCCAGGCAGTGGTCTCGATGCACCAAATTCATTGGTTGCTGAGGATTACATGGGAGCTGATGGAGCTGGTGACCAAGGTGGATTCATTATGCTAACTTGGGATCCTTCAGACGATCACGGATCGCTTGACGGATATCGTATTTACCGTGAAGTACAGGTTTCGCAGGGCGCCGGCACTGACGCTGAAGGTAACGCGACAGTTATCGCGCTCGAAGCTCCAGCGACCGCAATGGTACCATGGGCCAGCGTTGACGCTGTTCCTGGTGAGTCGGTTGGTCGCGCCATCGTCGCTACACTCGACAACGTAGCCACTAAGTGGGGTGTGTCGTCTGAGCGTGGCGGAGCTGTATCCGGAGCCGCTAAGTCTGTTTCTGTTGAAGCGATTTCTGCATATGAAGCAATGGCACTCACCATGCAACAAAGTCGTGACCGGGTCGCTGTTGAAGGGCCAGTATTCGCAACGTTGTTGCCTGAGGCTCTTGCATTTGCAGAAAATGGTGTTGCACCACGCTTCAATTTATTCAATACGGAAATGGTTCGTTCGAGCATAACACAGAGCGAAGAAGCTGTTCGTTCAATTGACAACATTGCACCTTCAGCAGTGCCGTTCCTGCGCGTGCTTGATACTCCAGCCGACGAAGGTAACAGCATCACGTTGACGTGGACCAAGTCGGAAAGCGACAGAATGTTGGCAAGAAGTGCTTCTAACGCCGTTTCTATCGGATCGGTTAATGATATGGTAGCAGGTGTTGTTGGATACAACATCTACCGTAAGGTAGGTGCTCAGGGTGAGTTCACATTGATAGGTAAAGCTGCCTCAGGTGCTACTTCGTTTACAGACGAAACAGCGCTGAACGGTGTTCGCTATACTTACTCAGTATCACCTTACGATCATGACAATATTGCTGAGGGTAGCACCGAGCGTACGGCTATGGCCATTCGCAACAGTGCAGTAGATAGCCAAGGTAAACTTGTTCAAGGTCTATTTGGATCTGATAACACCGTTGGATTCGATGATTTCTTCATCTTTGCCGATAACTTCGGCATTAGCGCCGCCGACGAAGTATTCGAACCGGCTTTCGACTTGTCGCCAAATGCTGGCTTGCCGAAAATCGATTTCGATGACTTCTTCGTTTTCGCTGACAACTTTGGCCGCAGCATTCAGGCAGCCGGTAAGGTTGTTCCGATGTTGGCCGGCCTCAACACTGACGCACGTCTCTACTTAGAGACATCTGCTAACCTGCCCAATGTGGGTGAGGAAGTAGTCGTCAATGTAGATATGGCTGACTTCGTCCAGATGAAGGGTTACGGATTCACCGTTGCCTTTGATACTGAACAAATCGAGTTCGTTCGTGCTACCACAACAAACAGTCTACTGGGCCAAGGTGAGTTCGCTGCACCACGCACCATAGCTCAGGCTGACGGTAGAGTGGATATCGCTGCATATGGGGACATGGTCACCGAAGGTGAACTTGGCCTTAGCTTGGTCTTCCGCACAAAAACTGAGATCGAAAATACTGAGATCGAGGTTACGGGAAGTCAGGTTAGCGATGGTAGCTTGGGTGTGAACGCAGTTGCTCTGCCAGCTCCAGTGCAGATCCAGACGCGTCCGGAAGCATTTGCCTTGGCGAATAACTATCCGAACCCATTCAACCCTGCCACGACGATCAAGTACGCTTTGCCTGAAGCTTCACAGGTACGTCTGGAAGTATTCAACGTAGTTGGTCAGGTTGTTAGGACCATGGTTGATGCTCATCAGAATGCAGGTCGTTATGTAGTACAGTGGGACGCTACTAACGACAATGGCGTCAACTTGTCCTCGGGTATTTACTTCTACCGCTTACAGGTCGAAGGGAACTACCTCGAAGTCAAGAAGATGCTCTTGCTGAAGTAAGCAGAGCGAATTAAGCTCGGTGAGGTGAGAATCTTAGACGGTTCTCACCTCACACTGTGCTTAACCTCATAAAATGAATCATTTTTTTTTTAATAAAATAGGAGAACCAACCATGCAGAATAGCGTGTGCAAGAAGTTTGCTCTTGCTACCGCCTTCCTGCTCGCGCTAAGCGGCGCAGCCATTGCTGGTGATAATGCTGGGGTAGTTATAGGTCTTGGTGGCGACTCGGAGATTTCCGACGTCGGTGCAGGAGCCTCGGTAGAAGTTGCTATCACAGCCGCTGGTATGGTCGGCGTTAAGCAGTTTGATGTTACCTTACAGGTATCGCCTGCTGACGCATTCGACCTAAGCGGTTCCGCTACTTTCGCACCAGCTGCTCCATTTACCATTAGTCCAGGTGTGGAGTATCCAGCTGACGGAGAAGTTAAAAGCGGTGCAGCGAGTTTTGGAGGTGCAGCCGATGGTGACGGTGCATTAGGAGCGTTTACACTAAAGATGGCAGAGGGCTTTAACGCCGATACAGAGGCAACTATTACTGTGTCACGGGTATCTTTGGGACCTTCGTCATCAGAGCGAGACGTTTTTGAACCGGCATTAGTAATAACAGTTAACCCACCACCACCACCAGTAACCGAACCTACCCTTGAAGCCGTTACGGCGACAGATGTTAGTTTGGACTATTCGGCAGTGGGCCAGGGCGATACAGCTGACGACAGCGATGGCGAACTGGTTATAGGTGCTACGTTCACCGACGGTTCCGGTGAGGCAGTTGCAGGTCAGGCCTTCACGTGGTCGATTATGAACAATGGATCCGAATCGGTATTCCTAATCGGTGTGGGCGAAATCGCAGCGGGAGCAGATATCACGGTCGACGCTGAGACTGGTGCCGATGGAGCTATTTCTGCGACCTTTGATGCAGAAGCAGATAGATCAGCCGGAACGACGAGTTTGAGCGTTTCGATTAGTACAACAGCTGCTAATTCAGCAGGTGAGTCACGTGACCTATCGTTGACATACAGCGCAACTTGGGATGTTGCAGTCGCTGCGGAACTAGCGAGCCTAACGTCCAGTGTNACTGTNGATAAAGACATTCTCTTGAGNTGGGACGTTGCTTCTCAAACNAATAATCTTGGTTGGGAAGTATATCGAAGCANCGATGGGCGCGCCTATACCAAGATAAGTGATATGATTTTAGGTGATGGTAACAGCGATGAATTTTTGGNATACAGCTTCCTCGATGACGAAGCTCCTAATGCTGACGTCTTATTCTATTANTTGAATCAGACTGACGTAGATGGATCGACTACGCGTTCACAGGTAGTCGAAGTAGATCTACTCGCGCCATCAACACTGGCATTGCCTACGGTAACGGCATTAAGACAAAATTTCCCGAATCCATTCAATCCTGAGACAACGATCGATTTTGATCTGAGCTCCAGTGAGACTGTGCATTTGACTATTTATGATGTAACGGGTCAAGTAGTGCGTACTCTCGTCGACGGACAGCCCTTGAATGCTGGAACGTATAAGAGGGTTTGGGATGGGCGTAATAGCAACGGAATGAAAGTCGNTAGTGGTGTGTATTTCTTTCAAATGCGCGCTGGAGACTTTGTAGATAAACGGAAAATGACGCTCCTGCAGTAATATGTAGTCATTTGTCGTTTCCAACAGTTTAAAGCCGGTGGTGCCAATTAAGTGGTACCGCCGGCTTTTTCGTTAACAAAGAGAGGTTCTATTATTTTTTTATGATGTACAATTGTTTGTTTAAAAAGTTTCCTAGGAGTACAAATTGGAGGTAAAGGTTTTGTTTTTTGCGAGTATTCGTGACATCACAGGAATGCAAAATATAGGATTACAATTGGCAGACGATACCACGGTTAGTGGATTGCGAAAGGAACTCATAAGGAAATATCCTAAGCTAAAGTGCACCGATACAAAGTGCGCNGTTGCCGTTAACCAAGAATATGTAGCCGACGATCAAATTCTCTCAAACGGCGACGAGGTAGCTTTGATACCGCCTGTAAGTGGTGGTTAATTTTGTATAAAATTACNAATAAGGCGATTCAACCTCATGATCTTTTTGAGGCAGTCAGANCACNAAAACACGGAGCGATCGCNACNTTTGCCGGCACCGTTAGGANCCAAACGGAAGGAAGGGCTACCACTCATTTAGAATATGAAGCCTATCCCGCCATGGCTGAGAAGATCATGGAGCGAATCGGTGAAGAGGCAAAATCTAAATGGCCNATAGGTAAGGTAGCAATTCTACATAGGTTAGGACGACTCGAACTTGAAGAGATAAGCGTCCTGATAGCTGTTGGTGCCGGCCATCGGCGNGAAGCNATGGAGGCATGTTTGTATATNATAGACAAATTGAAAGAGATAGTTCCNATTTGGAAAAAAGAGTACGGATCCGACGGTGAATATTGGGTTGAAGGACCCAAAATAAAAGGTGTTGAGGCTGATTATGATACCTAATTTTGGTTGGATAATNGAGAAAAAGTTGGCAGGNTCNGGCGATGTTGCAGGCTGGCAAAGTGGCAACACCTCAATTGTGCGTCAGAATTTGGCATGGCTGGAAGAGCAAGGTTTACGTGCTATTGTGACGCTTACCGAATCTTCGTTGGATGGATCGGTGTTAAATGAATTTGACATAGTATACAAACACATGCCTATAACCGATATGTCAGCACCCCAACTGTCGTCTATTAATGAATTCGTTGCTTTCTCTGGTGACTGCATCGAAAGAAATAAACCTGTGCTAGTTCATTGTAGCGCTGGCCTTGGCAGGACGGGGACAATGTTAAGTTGTTTTTTGGTTAATACGGGGATGGATCCGCTAGATGCGATAACGAAGGTGCGACAAACACGCCCAGGGTCGGTGGAGACCCTGGAGCAAGAGATGCGNATAATAGAATACGCNGATTTGCGTGGTTCAGATTAGTATAGTTGACATTGGCTATTGGTCCTTCTAAATTCTTTATAATTATAATTTATCAATCATTCTCGCTATCTATGGGCGAATACATCCTTAAAAAAAGGGGGGGGAGGAAAAATGAAAGTTACTGAAACCAATAATTTTCCTCAGTGTTTGAAGTGCAACGTAGGTGTCCTGTTACCTCTGTCAGACTATGGGCGTGATGGCGCTTCAATACACTACAAGGCTTGGGCATGTACAAATCCAGAATGTGGGTTTCATNTACGCATAGACAACGGCGAACTAAGTATAGGAAGCGAACTAAAAGAATCATATAAATAGTTTGGTGGTTATTTGTGTGGTATGTGCGGGTCGATTAAATGTTGCGCGTTAAAACGTATTTACGGATGAAATTAGAGAAAGGCTCCCTTTTTGGGGGCCTTTCTCGTCATTAGGGAAATCGAATATGTCTATCCGGAGTTGGGGTGCCAAATTAGGAGCCNTAGCATTGGGATCCGTATTGTGGGTGCATGCTATTACCGAACAATCGTTCGATAAAGAGGTNTTGGTTCGCTTAGTTGTTGAAGACCCTGAAATACCTCCAGAATCAAAACCCATTGTAGCATTATTGTCCCCAACGGTTAAAAGTCACGTAAAAGTTCGCGTCACTGGTACAGGAAAAAATCTTTTACAAATGGACCTTGATGATTTTGTCCTGCGCGTTAAAACCCAAGGTCATGTAGGTGTCACTCGGACCTATNTACTAAGTGTTGGACAAATAGAATTCGCTTCTGTTGAAAAACAGGTTCAATTTGAAGAAGTTATTTATCCGAAAGAAGTCTCTGTATATTTTGATCGACTCGTAGAAAAAGATGTTCCTATTGAGNTAGCTGTTANCGTTAGTAGTGCTATCGCTCACGTAGTTGTCGGTTCGCCTAAGGTAGTGCCTGCNATTGTCCGTTTGATGGGTCCTCGATCTTTACTTGATACAATTAATAAAGTTTACTCAGACACTATCTCACTTAAAGATGTTAGTGATGATGTCAATATAATGCTTGATCTACAGTCGAATGTGCCAAAGTCTGTTACTGTCAAACCTACCAATGTAAATTATACAGCTGATGTTCAAATTATTGCAGAGAATATACTTAGTAATGTACCGGTTAATATTCGAGGACGTTCAGGAACCAGGTTTAAGCTCATTCCCGAACAGGTTGTTGTAAAAATAAGAGGCGGTGTCGANGAAGTATCCCGAATAGACCCATCATCAGACCTAGGCTTATATGTTGATTACCTAAATGATGGGGAGAATGTACTAGAGGTGAAAAATGACCAGATAAATTCTAACTTCGAAATACTTTCTATACAGCCGAATCAAATCGAAATNATCAGAGAATAAACCACATGTATATTTTATCAATCGAATCATCGTGCGACGAGACTGCAGCAGCTGTTGTAGATGACTCAATGCAAGTTCACGCAAATATTGTTTACTCGCAATCTGACCACGCAGCTTATGGAGGTGTAGTACCGGAACTCGCATCAAGAGCACACATGCGATCGATGGTATTTACCGTACGCGAAGCCTTACGTACAGCGGACGTTACATGGGATGGTTTGTCGGGAATTGCCGTTACACATGGTCCCGGACTGGTTGGTTCATTAATTGTCGGCGTNTCAGTGGCAAAAGGTATTGCAATGGCCACGCGTAAGCCATTGGTCGGTGTTCACCATATGGAAGGCCATATATTTTCGAACCTTATAGCGCAACGTATACAGNCGCCGTTTCTTACATTGCTGGTCTCGGGTGGACATACTGAATTGATTTGTGTTGAGGAATTGGGTTCGTACAAGCTCATCGGTCGAACCCGGGACGATGCTGCTGGAGAAGCATTTGACAAAGTGGCTAAACTTTTGGGTTTACTTCCTTCAGACGAATTTGTTGCCGGTGGCCGTATTATTTCAGAATTCGCGGAAAAAGGAGATCCGAATTCTATTCGATTTCCTCGTGCTTTGGTTGGCCACACGGATTTTAGTTTTAGTGGAGTAAAAACGGCTGTCTTGAATTATGTCAGGAGTCTGAATGAAGAAGACAGGAAGAGCCAATTAGCCGATATTTGTGCGAGTTTCCAGTCTGCCGTCATAGACTCCCTTGTAAGTAAGACGGTAATGGCAATTCAAAAACACGGTAACAAATTAAATGCGGTTTGTATAGCAGGTGGAGTTGCGGCTAATCGAAGTTTACGAGAATCTCTGCGGAGGGAAGTTGAAGATTGTGGACTGCCTTTTTTTTGTCCAGACTTCGAATATTGTACAGATAATGCAGCAATGATTGGAGCAGTTGGAGTGCATAAACTTTCCAAAGGGCTTGTGGNCGATTTTTCATTAGATGCAAATCCACGTCTGACGCTGTGTTAGAAGATTTCGTCTTATCAGCGGAATCTGTATCCCATTTGGAAGGTATCGCCGTGCTGTTTATCGGTGTACCTGTTATTTTTTTTTTCGTCCATTACGTCTATTCAAGAACCTATCCTTATGTAGCAGGCCGGATTTTTTGGCTATTGGTCTCTTTAAGAAGTATTGTGTTCTTCTTTTTGTTATGCCTATTAATCGAACCAATCCTTGAGGTTAGAAAGAAGTTAGTTAGAAAACCNTCGGTNNTAATGCTAATTGANACTAGTCCAAGCATGGCTGTTTCAGACGGAAATGAAAGTCGTTTAGATGAAATCCGCAATTTTTTTAATAGTGACTTATGGGTGAGTAAAACGAAAGAATTCGAGTTCCATTCATGGGCATTTTCGGACACAGTTTATCCGGTAAGTATAGATACTCTTCATAAATTAAAAGTTGGTGGTCNATCCACGAAACTTGGTGAAGCGCTAGAACACACCGTTCGTAANTCTGCTGAAACTGGNGATATAAAGGGAGTCTTGGTAGTTTCTGATGGCATACACAACGCAGGTTTAAACCCCCTTGAACTCGCTAAAGATTTTTTAATTCCTGTTTTTTCCCTNTTCCCCAGTTCGANGTCTATCCATGCAGACTTAAAAATTATAGAAGCCGAAGCGCAGGCAATTAATTATTCCAATCAAGAGGCAAAAATTAAAGTAACTGTTTCTGGAAATGGTTTTGCGGGACAAAGATCTGACTTAGTTGTCTCTGAGAAAGGAAAAGAAATATCGCGATCTCCCTTAGAATTTACAGGTCAATTGCAGGAGGTGGAAATATCAATCCCGCCTTCGGCTTCAGGGACTCATCTGTACCGCATAAAGATAGTACCGTTAGAAGGAGAAGTGACCCATCTTAACAATGAGATCATGACGTCGTTAGAAGTAAAAAAAGAGAAGGCGAGAGTTTTGTTGATCGGAAGTCGTCCAAATAGTGATGTTGCTTTTCTCTATCGAACACTGGCAGGAGATTCGACGTTGACGGTTACTTCGGCGATACAAAAAAGTGCGGGCGAGTTATACACTGGAAAATTAGATTCTGTGCATTTTCAAAGTATTGATGTATTTATTTTGGTTGGTTATGATCCGCAGATGTGGTCAAGTCGAATGTTGTCAGCTCTTGAAAAAGAAATTAATAATGGTAAGGGACTGCTTTGGGTCGCAGGGTCTGATGGTTTCCATCAGGCATCTATAGCTCTCCCAAGTCAGTTTTTTCCATTTGAGATTTCGGATAAATCATTTTTAAAAGAAGACGTTTTCTTAAGAATATCAGAAGATAGCTTTGATCATCCAATATTTGTTCAAGGTGCTATTAGCCAAGGTGAAAATTGGGATGAAATGGCTCCGTTGAACGGTTTATTTCCAATTACTTTATCAAAGAAAAATGCGCAAGTGTTAATCGAAAGCACCACAGGTTATCCTGTATTTATTTCGGGAGAATATAAGAGAGGTAAGATGATATTTGCTTTGTCTCAGTCTTTCTGGTCGATTGACATGAAGAGTCGTGGACTAAAAGCAAGTCCTGGCATTGTTAGTCTCTTTTGGAAAAGTGCAGTGAAGTGGTTGGGGACTCATACCAATAATAATCGTTTAGAGGTGACAGCAGAACGTCCCGTATATAGAGCGGGTATGTCGGTGATGTTTAGTGGGCAATTCACAGAAGTGGATCCCGAATTAGAGCTTAAGTGTATTGTAGGTGTAAAATTAGATAATGGAGAATTAGTTAACCTGAATTTACAGATGGATGGATTTTATAGAGGCAGATGGTTAAAACCTCCGAGCGGAGAATATTACTATCGACCTTTCGCCACGTGTGGAGACAATGTTATACAAGGGCAAAAGGGTAGGGTNGTTGTNGATACTTATAGTGTCGAGTGGGCTGAGTTGGNAACAAATATATCGTTACTTGAAAACCTTACTACGCCGAATGGAGGATCCACTTTTCGTTTATCTGCTGCTAGTGAGATGTTTGAGCTATGGGATTTTGATCATTATGTGGATACAGAAATAAATTTATTTCGGTTAGAAAAAAATAGTCTGACTTTGTGTTTGATAGTGATATTACTTTTTATAGAATGGTGGCTTCGAAGGCGTCTTGGTATGGTATGANATGTTTATCCTATATGCGGAAATTCATATTATTGCTTAATATTCATTGAACCTACTCCGGTTATGTTTTGATTTATAGTTTCTGAATTTTTTTGTGGCTAATCGTCCANCGGAGTTGCTATTTCATGTTTGGTGAATTTCAACGTCTTGTGAATCAGGACCGTATTTTGCCCGTGATTGGAGTTCTTATCGTGGGCTTCGGTTTATTTTTCCTCATTAGCTCTTTGTCGTATTCTGAGCTAGATTCTCCCAATTCTAGTAGGCCTGTAGAATTGGTAGAAAATTGGGGCGGGCGTATTGGTGCGAATCTGTCATATTTTTCATTCGATAGTTTTGGTTGGGGAGCGTATTCAATACCTCTCCTGTTTTTGTTCTGGGGTTGGAGCATGTTGGTCAAGGCTCCTCGAAATGGTGTGTTTTGGCGTAGCCTTGGATTATTTTCGATGACGATTTTCTTTTGCGTGGCGGCTGGGCTTCCGACGTATTCAGTTAATATGGCCCATACTATCGGTGGTGGTTTCGGATATTACTTGAGTCATGAATTTTTCATTCCGTATTTGGGGCGTGTTGGTTCGAGTGTCTTATTAACGGCATTATTTTTATCGACTTTAGTTGCAGTCACAGGTCTAAATCTTAGGTGGTTGATCACGTTTTTTCTTGGTGTCAGTCACAAAACTGTGAAGGTTTTAGCTTCCTTTTGGTTGGCTCCTATTCGAGGTTTAAAAAANTGGCGTCAGCGGCGATTATCTAAACCGACAAAAGATAAATTTACGATTGATGATGANGGTTTTACGCAGGACTTTGTAGAAGAAAAATTGGAGATCGATGATGTTACAGATATTCCAATTGCCGCTTCTCCTNCCGATGTTGTAAAAAATAANCCTAATCCTATTGATGATCCGATCACGATTACTACAGAGGTTAAAAATTCTGAAAAAGACTCTCAATTTNCTAAATTTGATGTTCAAAATGACGAAGTTGAAACGATTGTATCGTCAACTTCGGGTAAGAAAAGAAAGTCTAAGAACCGATATAGATTACCGAAAGTAGGTTTACTTGGTGAGGTACCGGAAAACTCTGGCAATATTGATAAGGATCTATTGCGAAGTAATGCGCGTAGGCTTGAACAAGCTCTAGATAATTTTGATGTTTCTGGTAAAGTAGTTGAGGTTAGTCCTGGACCCGTTGTAACTCGGTATGAAGTTGAACCTGCCGATGGGGTTAAAGTGAATCGAATTGTCACCCTATCAGATGATCTTGCACGTATAATGAGTGCTACCGGTATCAGAATACAGGCTCCTGTTCCTGGTAAATCTGTTGTAGGGATTGAAATAGCTAATCAGGACCGTGAAACGGTCTATTTGCGAGAGATATTAGAGTCAACAGAATTTCGTAGAGCTGAATCTAAATTGACGATGGCATTGGGAAAAACGATATCCGGTGATCCTTATGTGGCGGATATGGCTACGATGCCACACTTGTTGGTAGCGGGGGCAACAGGGGCCGGAAAAAGTGTATGTATCAATTGTTTGATTTGTAGTATTCTTTTTAAAGCTACTCCCGATCAAGTACGTTTTTTAATGGTAGATCCAAAGGTTGTCGAATTAACAATGTACAATGACATCCCACATTTATTAGTTCCCGTTATTACGGAGCCTAAAAAAGCTTCTGACGCTTTGAAATGGGCAGTTGCTGAAATGGAGATTCGTTATCAAAAATTGGCTAAGTTAGGCGTACGAAATTTGGCTGATTACAATACAAAACTCGAGCGGATAAATAGCGAAAAACAAGATGACGAATCAGATCCTGAAAAGGCGATGCCCCAGATAGTTATAGTTATCGATGAATTTGCTGATTTAATGTTGACAGCTCCTGCAGACGTTGAAACTTCGTTGATGGGGTTGGCTCAAAAATCTCGCGCTGTGGGTATTCATATTATTCTTGCGACTCAACGACCATCTGTTAATGTAATTACCGGCGTCATAAAAGCTAATTTTCCATCGAGGATAGCATTTCAAGTTGCCTCAAAAACGGATTCCAGAACAATTCTTGATATGAACGGTGCTGAATCTTTGCTTGGCCGTGGTGACATGCTTTTTTTGCCTGGAGGGCAAGGAGAGGCGATTCGAATTCATGGTGCGTTTCTTTCTGGAGAAGAGACGGAACATATGGTCGAAGATATAAAGAAGAGTGGATATCAAGCCGAAGAAGTGGATGTTTTTTCAGATAATTCAGGTTTCGGCAGTGGCGAAGAAAGTCAGGACGAGTTGTTTGATGAGGCTATGAAGATTGTTATAGAAGCTCAACAGGCTTCGACGTCGTATCTTCAGCGTCGTATGAAAGTTGGTTATTCTAGAGCTGCTAGGTTAATGGATGAATTGGAGCATGCTGGTGTTGTAGGACCCGCAGATGGAGCAAAACCTCGCCAGGTTTATGTAGAAGATATTAGTGAAATGTCAGGAGGGCGGGCTTGAATCAGATTGTCTCTATATTAGTAGTCCTCTTATTCTATTTTACGTTTTTTGCACATGGAGTAATGGCAATAACCGGAGGGGAAATTGTCAAAAAATTAAGGGATCGATTAGAAAACTATGTAACATATTCTATGAGATTTGAAAAAGAATTTTATTGGTCTGCCTTGGATAAAACTCGTAGTCGTTCGGGCACGTTTTACATGCAAAATCCTAATAAATTTCGCGTTGGTATAGATAACGGAGATGTCGTTGTGGCCGATGGTACTACCGTTTGGTCATATATTGATCGGAATAAACAGGTGCTAATCAGTGATTACGAAGGTGACTTGCAAAACCCTTGGCAGATTTTTGTGGATTATTCTACTAATTTTGTGACCATTGGCGTAAAAGAAACTAAAATTGCAGGGAAATCGGCTTATATGCTTTCTATGAAAGAAGAGTCAAATAATTCATTGGGTAGAGGACTAAAGATTTGGGTAGACAAAAAAAAGTGGTGGATGTTGCAAATTGAATTTGTCGAAACAAACGGAGACATCACTACTTACCGATTGAAAGAACACAAAGTCAATAAAAAAATAAGATCTAGTAGATTTTCATTCTTGATTCCTGATGGTATAGAAGTCGTGGACCGAAGGACTCAGCCTTTCTTGAAACAGTAGCTCTTCTTGGTACATTATCTATGTCTGGAGTGATGATATTATTTGTAGTTTTATTTTGCATGGGTAGTGCACACGCGGAACTTGTTTGGTTGCTTTTGCAAGATAAGATTAGCCCGAAGGGACGAGTTATTTCTTGGGATTTATCTCGCCATACCTATGATGTTAGAGAGCAGGATTTTCCGGTTCGCAAGGATTACATACGGGAAATAGAAGAAATAGGTGTACGGGTGCGAATTACCTCGCGCTGGATTAACGCCGTTAGCGTTGATGCTTCGGAGTATCAAAAAATTCAATTAAGTAAGCTAAAGTTTATTAAAAGTATTATACCAGTAAGGCGGTTACCAAAGCCAGATAAGAGAAACGGCCAACCGTTGCCTGCGGGTCGTACTGCATATGGTAATGATTATTATGGTAATTCCTATGAGCAGTTAGCTCAAGTAAACGTGATACCATTGCACCAGATGGGATTTCGAGGTGCGGGTATTCGAATAGCTATTTTAGACAATGGCTTCCATTACAGAGAGCATCCAGCTTTTTTAAATGGGCTCAGGGTAGTAGCGGAAAGAGATTTTATTAACAGCGATGCTATTGTAAGCGATGAAGTTGGTCAGCCTTACACTGGAGATGAAGATCGTTCATCACAGAATATTCACGGTGCTCAAGTACTTTCTATTATGGCTGGTAACGATATCGGATCGTTTGTCGGTGTTGCACCCGATGCGGAATATATTTTAGCAAAGACTGAAGATAATGGCTCTGAATATCCTATCGAAGAAGATCGTTGGGTAGCTGGACTTGAGTGGGCTGACTCGTTAGGAGCTGATGTTGTTAACAGCTCTTTAGGATACAACCTATGGGATGATGGCAGTGGCTATAATTATGACGATTTAGATGGAACAACTGCTTTAACAAGTGTAGCTGCAACCCTTGGAGTAAAGCGAGGTCTTGTTATTGTTGTGGCGGCTGGTAACGAAGGTCTATCTTCTTGGCATTACATCACTGCCCCAGCTGATGCAGACGGAGTAACTTCTGTTGGGTCCATTGCACTGAATACGGGTTATGAGAGCCAAATCAGAATCTCCACAACAAGTTCACGTGGCCCCACTGCTGATGGACGAATAAAGCCGGATTTAGTGGCTCCCGGCCAGGGAGTTGTTGTGGCTGATATTCGCTCTGGCGGCTATATCAGAAATAACGGAACCTCCTTTGCTGCCCCAATCGTGAGTGGTATCAGTGCTTTGATGCTGCAAATTAATCCGGATTTGGAGCCCAATCAGGTACTTTCTATGTTAAGAGGAAGTGCTATAGATCTTGGTGATAGTGGAGCCGATACGGTTTATGGTTGGGGATTAGTTAATGCGCTTGGCGCTAGTGGAATTCATATGCCCGTCCCCCAGTCAACGGAATTGAATGCTCCCTCTCCGAATCCTGTCACCGGCGAGATTAACCAGGTTTTTTTCCCGGCGAAGATTGCTGAACCAACTAATGTGAGTTTGTATGTGTTCGATGTCGGTGGCAGCCTTGTTTTCAGACAAGAGAATTATTTCTTATCAGGCGTCTATCAGGCAACTAATGGTGCTCCCGCCTGGAGGTTAGATAACAGTTTAGCCAATGGAATATATTTTTATAAGCTTGCTGCAGGGCAAAAAACTATCAACGGTACACTGGCGATTGCTCGTGAGAAATAACTAGCATTTTTCAAATGTCACCACTTAATTTTAAAAAATCCAGTAGTCTTGACTTGTATTTGCGCCGGCTTAATCGCTATCTCCTTGGTGTTGTAGTAGTTTTCATTCCAATTTACATATTTTTAAAATTTGCGAGTGATGAATCTATCAGGATTAAATCGATTGGCGAAGTTATAGAAAGAATCAAAGAACCAATAGTTTGGAGTGTGCCTAAGAATGGGGTTCGCTATGCTTCGTATTTCAAAGGCGTCCCAGATGAGGGGAATAAATTTGTTTTAGTCGATATAAAGATGAAAGCTATGATGAAGATAGGTTTTCCTGTTGTTCCTCGCTGTTTTCGTTTAGTGGACGATATAAAGACTCGATATTATCCAAGGACACATTCTCCTTTCTTTATTGCGTATGGTGATTCATTTTACATGGACCAGGATGCAACCTTTGATGGCACGTTGCTTTTTGAGATACCTCTTCACCGAAGAGCAAGTAATTTGCTTTTTGACCGATTTCAAAAATAGGAGATTAATCATGCCTACCGTAGAAGAATTATTAAACAGTTGTGATGAGAAATTGATACGGTTAGGAGGGTACCTTTGACGTTACCCGTAAGAAGACTGAATTAGTCCTGTTAGAGGAGCAAATGTCTGATCCAAGTTTTTGGTCAGACAGAAAAAATGCTGAGAAAATTTCTAAACAAGCACGATTATTTAAAGAGAGCATTGAAGCTTGGGAGACTCTTACGAGTCAACACAAAGATTTATGTGAATTGCAAGAGATGGCCGCTGCAGATGGCGATGAATCAGCACTCAGTGATTTAGAGAATGAAGTCGATGAGTTGACTAAGAATGTCGAGTCATTTGAATTTCGGTCCATGCTAGATGGCGTTGATGACAGTAAAAATGCGATTTTAGTAATACATTCTGGGGCTGGTGGAACAGAAGCGGCTGATTGGGCCGAAATGTTGCTTCGTATGTACAACCGATGGACTGAACGGAATGGTTTGAAAAGTAAGGTTATGGATATACAGCCTGGAGAAGAGGCTGGAATAAAAGGGGTGACGATTGAAGTTAGTGGTGAATATGCTTACGGGTACCTTAAAGCTGAGGCGGGTGTTCATCGATTGGTGAGAATTTCCCCTTTTGATTCTGGTGGACGCCGTCATACTTCGTTTGCTTCAGTTTTTGTGTACCCTGACGTGGATGACGATATAGAAGTCGATTTGAAAGATGAAGATCTCAAGATAGAAGTTTATCGTGCCGGAGGGGCAGGTGGGCAACACGTAAATAAAACATCCTCGGCTGTTCGGATTACTCATGTTCCAACCGGGATTGTAGTTCAGTGTCAAAATGAACGCTCGCAGTTTAAAAATAAAGCTACCGCCCTGAAAGTACTAACAGCTCGAGTTTATCAGAATATAAAAGATGAGGAAAACAAAAAGCTAAAAGAAGTTGAGAATTCAAAAAAGAGTATTGATTTTGGCAGTCAAATCCGGTCTTACGTGTTCCATCCGTACAATTTGGTGAAGGATCATCGCACTAATTATGAGACTGGTAATGTTCAAGCCGTTATGGATGGAGACATAGATAAATTTATTCGTGCCTTCTTGACTTTGGAATAATACTATGAATGTTTCGCTCTATGTTGCTCGTCGTTATTTAACATCTAAAAAAGCTAGTGGTTTTATTTCCGTTATTGCCTATCTGGCTATGGGTGGTGTAGTTTTAGGTGTGGCTGCCTTAATTATTATTCTGTCGGTTACTAATGGTTTTTCGGGTGAAATAAAAAATCGTCTTATCGGGATGAATGCTCATATTAACATTCGTCGATTTGATGGTGAACCAATAACCAACTACCATGCTTTGATAGATTCTTTGAGTGAATGGTCTGATGTGGTAGGTGCGGCACCAGTGATAGATAGTAAGGTTATTATAGTGTCGAAGCGAGATTTTGGTCGCGTAGATGGAATCCCAATATGGGGAATAGATCCAAAAAACTTTCCGAAAGTATCAGACCTTTCAAAGCACCTTTTGTATTCAGACAGAGAAGAAATTCTATTAGGTGATGTAGAAGGGGAAGATCAAAAAGGTATTATTTTGGGCGAAT
>NZPK01000090.1 GCA_002693325.1 Gemmatimonadota bacterium
GGTTCGGGCGTGGTTAAATCAAAACCAGGTCCAAGTTGGACAAAGGAGTTAACGGACCTTTATTATGGTTTAAAGATAGGCTACAAATTAGATTTTTTTGATTTTTTCGCCGGTTATAGCCGTATAGATCAGCAAAATACTGATTTTTTAGGGTTGGGGATAACTCGAGAAATTCCTTTTGGTGGAATACCAGATGTGACTATAGGGTTTTCTTTGGGTAGTGAAATAATTAAAAGAGATAATGTGGATACAGAATTTTCTATAGTTTCCGGATTTAATGCTGGCATTATATTGGGTGATCGTTTGAAACTTGGTCTTGATTACCGACGAAGCATTGTTTTTTCAGATTATAACGTAACGGCAAATCGTTTCGGTCTCTCTTTTAAGGCGGATTTATAGCCTTTAAGGTTACGTTCGCGAAAGTTTTCTTTTTCGATTTTTATTTGGTAAAGAGGTTATTTATTGTCGGAAACAAAGGTTGATATTGCNATTCTTGGTGGNGGAACNGGGGGTGTTGCCGCTGCNTTGGCTGCTACGTCACGAAGAAAAAAAGTAATCATCGTTGAAGAAACCGANTGGCTTGGTGGACAGTTNACCGCNCAGGGAGTTCCTCCTGATGAACATCCTTGGATTGAATCGTTTGGATGCACGGCTAGATATAAAGAATTTCGTCGACGAGTAAGAGAATATTACCAAGCCTTTTACCCTTTAAAAATTCACTCTGTGAGGAATGATCAATTCAATCCGGGAGGCGGAAGCGTTTCGCGTCTATGTGCTGAGCCTCGAGTATACGAATCCGTTCTTGAGAGCATGATGTCTTATGCTGTCTCTGCTGGATTATTGGATATTCGTTTGGCAACACGACTCCTGTCAATTGAAATGGATGGTGATGAGGCTAGAAGTGCCACGGTTTTAAATGTTCTGAGTGGAAATAAAGAGGTAATTATTGCTGATTACTTTCTTGATGCCACAGAACTTGGTGACGGAATTAAGTTGGCGGGGGTTGAATATGTCACGGGAGCCGAATCGCAACATCAAACTGGAGAGATGCATGCGGCTTCCGTTGCTGATGAAAATAATGTGCAGGCACTTACCTGGTGTTTTGCCATGGGTTACGATGCGGAGGGTGATCATACTATAGATCGACCAGAAAATTATGACTATTGGAAATCATACGATCCTAATTTAACTCCAGCGTGGCCCGGTAAAATGTTTGATTGGACTTATTCTAACCCTATTACACTCGAACCTATCACTGCGAGTTTTGACCCTGCAAATTGTCAAGGTTCCTTTTGGCGTTATCGACGTATTTTAGGACGGGGTGGATACACAGAAGGTTGTGAACCAAATGAAATCGTCTTGGTGAATTGGCCGCAAAATGATTATATCGAAGGTAATATCATAGATGCAAGCCCGGAGGATGTGTGTGATCATCTCAGGGCTGCGAAAGAGATGTCTTTGAGCTTGTTTTATTGGATGCAAACGGAGGCTCCTCGGCCTGATGGGGGTGTGGGTTTCCCAGAGTTATATCTTTGTCCTGATGTGTTGGGTACGAAAAGCGGTTTTGCTAAAGCTCCCTATATTCGCGAGTCTCGACGAATACGTTCACTCTTCACAGTTACGGAAGAGCATGTTGGACTCGAGGCGCGTGGATCAAATCAGGCTCAAATATTTGACGATAGTATTGGTTTAGGCTGTTATCGAATTGATTTACACCCGAGTACGGGTCGTGACAATTACATAGATGTTGCATCTCTTCCCTTTCAAATTCCTTTATCGGCTCTTGTTCCCGAAAGAGTAAAGAATATTTTACCTGCATGTAAAAATATTGGCACCACTCATATTACGAACGGTTGCTACCGTCTTCATCCTGTCGAGTGGAATATTGGAGAAGCAGCCGGAATCATAGCTTCTTTTTGTATTAACGGGGATTATTCACCTCGTCAGATATGTGAGAAAAGTGAATTACTTAGGGATATGCAAACGCAGATGATCGATGACGGTTTCGAACTGGAATGGCCGGGAATTCATCCTGTATAATTTTCGAACGGTCCATGAGGCTGAATTGGAAAAAATGAAATTTGGTATAATTGGTTGTGGTGATATTGCTGAAAATTCCTTTGCTCCTAGTTTAATGAAATCTGAAAAAGCAAAGCTGGTAGCGGTTTGTCGTCGAAACTATGAAAGGGCCCGAATGTTCGCTAATCGGTTTGGTGGTTGCAAAGCATACAGGTCGGCTGATGAACTAATCGGGGATAAAGGATTAGATGCTGTAATTATTTCAACGCCTACAGATTTTCATTGTGAGTATACTTTGAAGGCAGCCGAGGCTGGTCTTCACGTATTATGTGAAAAACCTATGGCACATGATCGTGTAGAATGTAAACGTATGATTCAAGCATGTGAAGCGAATAATGTTACGCTTGGTGTTGCTTATCGACGTCGTCTTTTTCCACAAATTATTAAGGCAAAGAGTCTTATTGCCAAAGGAAAAATAGGAAGAGTTGTTTGTGTACGCACTCATTACAGTGGATGGTCTAGTATTGAACCTGGTGAGTGGCGTATTTCTAAAAGAATTGGCGGTGCAATGATGGAGATGGCCGTTCACCGCTTAGAGGTTTTGCTTAATTTCGCCGACACGGAGCCTGCAACCGTGAGTGCTATGGTAGAAACTGTTGAGCAAGACTGGCCTGTTGACGATACGAATGTTGTTATGATACAATTTATGAATGGTATTGTTGGCGTACATTCAACACTACTGTGCTCTCGTCCTCGTCGAGATATGGTACAAGTCGATGGGACGGAAGGGAGAATAATGATTAATGCTCTTGAATTTGGTCAGTCATCAATAAGTTTAGAAGATGAAAGAGGTATAGAGAAGATTTACGTCGATCCTTTGAATGCCCCATATTTTGATCTGCCGATGATTGATGATTTCGCAACAGCAGCTAATAAGGCGAAAAGACCCGTTTGTGATGGGTTCACGGGATATCGCGTGCAGGCTGTGGTCGACGCGGCTTTTGAATCTCATAAAACAGGAAAGCGTATTTCGGTAGAAACGATCACAACGTGAGATGTACATATTTGAAACATTCCTTTTCATGCATTTCGCCGGATTTCATAAGTGAAATTTATTGACGCTCATGTTCATGTCTGGACGGAAAATACTGCGCGCTATCCCATCAATTCAAATTATAGCGCTAAGGTTTTTAACCCCTTGGCTTTCCTTCCTACCGATATTTTAAAGTATGCTGAGCCAATTGGGATTTCAGGTATTGTTCTGGTTCAAATGAGTTATTATGGATATGATAATTCATATATGCTGGATACTATGAGAGAATATGAAGGAATATTTTCGGGAATCGGAATTGTGGATTCGAATTCAAAACGGCCTGATTTAGAGATGTGCAAACTAATTAATGAAGGGGTNCGTGGCTTTAGGATACAGCCCGNTGGCGTGAGTAAAGAATGGTTGACTAGTAATAGTTATGACCGAATGTTTCGTTGTGCTGAGGACCAACGAGTGGCCATATGTCCCCTGATAGATATTGAATATTTATCCGCATTAAGAATAATGTGTGAGCGATTTCCACAGACGAACATTGTCGTTGATCATCTTTGTCGGATCGGGAACGATGGAGCCATTAAAAAAGAACATATAGACGAACTCTGTTTGTTGGCCGATTATCCTAATACTTATGTCAAAGTCTCTGCCTTCTACGCTTTGGGAAAGAAATTGAGTCCTTANAAAGACCTTTATTCCTTGATAGAGCAAGTGTATAAAGCTTTTGGACCTGAGCGTTTAATGTGGGGGAGCGATAGTCCCTATCAGGTGATCGGAGGACATAATTACCGAGATAGTTTTGATTTAATAGACCGTCATCTCGATTTTATGACGCCTTCGGGTCGAAACTACGTTTTAAGAGACACAGCAAAGAAAGTTTTTTTTTAAATGAAGTTCCCATTTAATTCTCTGATTTAAACTTTATTGAAAAAGAAGTAAAACAATTTTTGAGGTGGTCTTCTATGATAAAAAAACAGCGTGTTGGTATTACTGGAGCCAACGGNACTATTGGACGAGTTCTGTTAGACGGATTAAAATCTGAATATGAGCTTACCGCATTTTCTCGTAGGAAGGTAGATTTTCCAACAAACATAGTCAATTTTGATTGTCCAGAAGAAGTGATGGGTAAATTTGAAGGGTTAGATGCGATTATTCATTTAGCTGCTGATCCCAGTCCACTAGCCCCTTGGGAAAGTGTCCGTCGACATAATGTGGAAGCGATGTATCAGGTAGTAGAAGAATGCGTAAGATCGAACGTAAAACGTCTTGTCTTTGCTTCCACAAATCATACGATGCATGGGCACACTATGCTCACATCTCCAGAAACGCTTGATGCCACAAAATCTGTTCGGATGAAGTTGAGTGATACNCCCAATCCCGATTCTTTGTATGCTGTTTCTAAGCTTTTTGGTGAAAATTTAGGAAAATTATATAGTGAGAAGTGGGGCTTGGAGTTTATTAGCCTCCGGATAGGATGGATGATAAAACAGGATGACCCCACGGTCATGCGCGATACACCCTCAGAAGATTATATGCGTGCTATGTTTCTCAGCCAGCGCGACTGTGTACAGGCCCATGTTAAGGCACTAGAGGTAAAGTCTAATTTTNTGATTGCCTATGTTGTAAGCAATAACGGCAGACGAGTTTTTGATCTCGAAGAAACAAAAATTAATCTTGGGTTCGATCCCAAAGACGATGCGGAGAAGTTTTTTGCACGCTAGAATACAAAAGTTAATTTATGGGAGTTTTGAAGATGGCTCGCGATAGGAAAAAGAGTAAAAGTTGTGATGTTTCTGCCGAGCTAGAAAGAGTTCCAACAAGAAGCTTGTTCAGATATATGTTTTTTCTTCCTGAATTAGTTTCTCNTCTNAATCGATATAGTAACACCATCAGGGGCCACCGGCTGATTTGTTTCCTTGTTGGATTGTCGACGTTTTTTCTTGGTCTATGGGTTTTTGATCCGAAACTGTCGTTGAANGGCGATAACGCAGAGTTTATTACGCTTGCTAGAAGTTTGGTTGCCGGCCAAGGGTTACAGTATGTAAATTTACCAGAGCCAATTCCTGCTACAAAGTACCCGTTTGGGTTTCCTATTTTACTNTTGCCCATGGAGNGGTTATTCCCCGGTGAATGGGTCCCAATGAAAATATTAGTGTTGATTATTTTCTCGATTGGGATCGCCGTGCTCTACCTTGTTGTGAGATATAGATTGGAAATTCTGCCCTCTTTGGCTGTTGTTTTTGTCAGTATTGCATGTGGAAAGAGTTGGCTAACGGATGTATCGGGCGTTAATTCTTTCGGCCCTCTTTTGCTCCACTTCAGTCACCAGATTATGTCAGAGGGCCCTTACTTAACTGTATCCCTTTTGGCTGTGTGGCTCATGGGTCATGGAATTAGTCAGTCAGGGATAAGACGGAACAAGACGCTATGGTTGGGTATCATGTGCGTGATTGGGGCCTACTACATACGTAGTGCAGGAATAGCTCTTATATTTTCATTTTTTGTTTATCTATTGATCCTTCGCGATACAAAGCGAGCATTCTTTTTTATTGCCGTNTGTTTTGTTGCTTGGATACCCTGGACGGTCCGGAATAGTTCGGTGGGNGATGGCGCTGTTTACGTACAGCAATTGTTAATGATAAATCCCTATTATCCAGATAGAGGNTTTTTGGGTNTTTCCGAATTGCTGGAAAGAATTGTTGAAAATAGTCTCCTGTATTTGAATATTTATTTACCTCGATTGCTCTGGCCCTACAGTTACGGTGGAGAAGAAATGGGTCCAGAGTCTGTTTTTATCCTTATGATTGCCATCTATACCATTTGGAAGGCCATAAGATCTAAGCGCGATATTTTTTTGGTTATTTACACGACGTGTGGATTGGGCATTGCTATTTTGTGGCCTTGGGTCGACATGCGTTTCTTAATTGGGATTGTTCCATTTATAGTATATTTTTCTGTCAGATGTATCGTTGATTTAGCAGATTTCTTCAAGCGCGCGGGGGGGCCATGGACGGGTAGGATCTTTGTCTGGTGTTTATCATTTGTTGTGATTTCTGGACAATTGCCAGGGGTCATGAATCTGGCCGTATACTCTCGGTTGGATTATCCCCCTGTCTGGAGTGGTTATTATTCCGCGGGTAAGTGGCTAAACGATCATGCCTCAAGTGATGCCTTGGTTGTTTGTAGGAAGCCATATTGGATGTATGTTGTTTCAGGCCTTAAATCAATCAATTTTGTATTTCCGTTTGAAGATACTTCCGCAGTTCTATCTTATCTGGACAGTAAAAATACAGACTACATTGTAATCGAAAGTCTTGGCTTTCCGCAAACTTCACAATATTTGATACCGACGGTGCAAGAGCATCGAGAAAATTTCGATGTGGTATGGTCCGATACTACTAAAGGGACGTACGTATTGAAATATTTACAATTTGAATAAAAATCAATGTGATTTTGGAAGCGGTGCAACGGGATCTATGAGTTTTTCTGTACGTAACTCTGTCCAAAAGTCTGTAGGTATGGTATGAGTTAAAAGGTTAAAGTTTTCTTCAACACGTTCGGGTTGTCTTGTGCCAGGTATGATGCACGTGATTGCGGGATGAGCAAATACAAATTGCGATGCAGCGGCTTTAATGTTAACATTGTGTCGTGTCGCAATGGCTTCGATTGCGCTTGCTTTCTGGACAATGTCTGTAGGTGCCTCGGAATAATTATAAGTAGCGCCTGGACGAGCCCCTTTAGCTAAAATTCCGCTATTGTAGGTCCCGCCTGCCATAATCCCAATATTTTTTTCAACGCAAAGTGGTAACAATTCGTGTAGGGCGGATTGGTCAAGAAGACTATATCTTCCCGCTAGAAGAAAGCAGTCAAAATCACCTTCGCGTGCGAAATCAGACAACATTTCCCATTGATTCATTCCCGCGCTTACGGCACTGATTGTTCCTTCTGAACGTAGTTTCTCTAGCGCCGGATAAGCGCCTTCGATGGCCTCTTGCCAGTGATTATCTGGATCGTGGATGTGAACAATATCAATACGGTCTACTCCCATCCTTTCTAAACTTGCATCAAGAGATCTCATTACTCCATCGTAACTATAGTCGAACTTAATTTTCAGCGGTGGTTCATTTTCAAAAATACTGTTATTTGTTTGGCCGTCATTAGGTTCCAAGAGTCGACCGACCTTTGATGCTAAAACATAATCATCTCTTTTTGTTCCTTTTAATCCGTCTCCCAAACGTTGCTCACTTTTTCCTAATCCATACAATGGAGCGGTGTCAAACAAGTTTAATCCCAAATCTAAAGCTTTTTTTACAACTTGCGTTGCTTGGTCATCGCTTATGTCGCCGTATAAGCCACCGATAGCAGCGCAACCTAAACCCAACCGAGTAACGGCTAAGCCACTACTACCTAGTATTCGGTTATCTGTTGGTTTCATTTCTATCCCTTTACGTGTTTGAGATTCGTATGGTCGATCTAAAATACAAGTTTTTTTTGTTCGCGCGAGATCTAATCGTTAACTTGACTGACTAAGAGTAGAAAATTACATTGCCTGCTCTGAGCTTGTTAGATACTTGTATATTAGAGAGATTGGATTTTATGCGCGCAGAAAAGGCGCGTCGGCGACCAAATTATACCATAATTTTCTTGCTGTTTTGTTTTTGGGTATGGAGTTGTAATCAGCAGGTCACTATTCGTGATACTTCTACTAAATTGTCCGAGCGGCTCCCTGAGAGTTCCTCCTTTTGGCTCTCTCAAGATTTAGACTTCACATGGTCAACTTGGGATAGGGCGCTGGAAGTAAGCCAAAAAAAGGATATACCTTTACTATATTATGTAGCTGCTCCGGGATGCGATGGATTACTTAAAAATCCATCGTTATTGCTACGTT
>NZPK01000091.1 GCA_002693325.1 Gemmatimonadota bacterium
CCGAAATAATTTGGGACGTCCTCGGGGTAGTATAAATGTTATTCAACTTGAAACTATCACAAGGTTAGACGCTAACTCGTCTGGTATAATTTCTCTTGATGGAGTTGAAAAACTTTCAGGATTGAGAGAACTCTATTTGTCTGACAATGAATTGACTGATTTATCGTCTCTGAGAGGGCTTGAAAAGTTACGAATACTTGATTTGTCGAGTAACAAAATCAGAGATCTTTCCCCACTAGCAAAATTGTCAAATTTGACACACCTAAACATCGATGATAACCAGGTCGAAAATATTGATCCCCTCAAATCATCCTATGCTCTTGAGGTTTTGACTCTTGACCATAACAATGTTACCAATGTCGACAGGCTTTTAAATTTACCAGCATTAGAAAGTGTAGAACTGTCAGGAAATGAACTTACCACACAAACAATAAATTTATTGCGGGATCGAGGAGTCCAAGTAGCGTTTTATGAAAGAGCCATTACGTTTGAAGACGCTAGATTGGAAGATGCGGTTCGTCGTGTTATAGGCAAACCCACCGGAGACCTCACTCCGTCGGATTTGCACTCGATAATAAAGCTAAATGTCCCGGGTCGAACGGCCTCACTTGTGGGTTTAGAGCAATTGGAAAATTTGCAGTATTTAAGTATTCGTGGCACGACTTCGTCTGCTGAGGACGGGATTCAATCGATATATCCGATTCGATCTCTTAAAAACTTGGTTACGCTTAGCATAAACAATACTGCGGTTAGTGATATATCTCCTTTAAAAGATTTGACTAGGCTGACCGAATTAAACCTGATGAATAACAGGATATCAGATCTCACGCCTTTGGGTAACCTTATAGAGTTGGAGACACTACGTCTGTTAAATAATCAAATAGAGAGTGTTGAGGCGCTAAAATTACTAAAAAGACTAACAATATTAATTTTGAGCCAAAATAAGATTGTTGATTTATCGAATCTAGAATCATTACAAGATCTTGAGAAACTAGATCTGTCGGAAAATGAGATTGTTAACATTGGCCCCTTGGGGCTATTGAAAAACCTCAAATCACTGAATTTGTCGCGTAACTATATCCGACAAATTCATACCCTTGCGGAATTAGGTAGCCTTCGTTCGCTAGAGATTTCCCGAAATGTTATCGATGATATATCAGCATTAGCAAAAGTCGAGATGTTACAGCAAGTATTTTTTGATTTTAATGAGATTAATGATATAACTCCGCTAGCTGGCTTAGTACATTTAAACCGAATTCGTGCTAATTCTAATAAAATCGAACGCATTGAAGTTTTGCTTAGGATNCCCAACCTAGTATCTGTTGATCTTAGAAATAACCCGCTTTCTGAAGTCCTTGATGTTTTTGAGAAACTCAATCAATCAAACATNCGAGTCGACTATTGAATTTTTTTCAACCGATTAGTCTATTAGTGATATTTGGAGTGGCTTGTTTATCTGCCTCTGCACAGATGCAGATAACGGTTGGACGAGGTGGTATCCCTTGGGAATCGATATGCGATTCAAGCTCCTTTGTCCAGATAAAGCCCGATTCAATTTGGGTCTGGCCAACAAGTAAAGGAGAGAATTTAATACCAGAAAGCAGGCAACGGGGCGGTGGCGTTTATGTTTTTGCGCCACGTCCAATGCAAGTTAATCCAGATGAGTTTNTCGAGATGCAAACGTTAATAGCCACAGAAATAGCCAATGATCTAATTGATGGAGATTTAGTTTCTGCATTTAATCCTGACGAATACAATATCGAAAGAGACGCGGAAATATATATTGATCTAGGTGGTGTGTTTGGGGTAAATAGAGTTCGGTTATATCCTCGCTTGGATAATGAACATGTAGGACTTTTCCCTCAGTCATTCGAATTCGGAATAGGAAATCGTAAGAGCCCGTTTGATTTTGNGTTAGGTATTTTAGATCAATCNTTNAATAATTTAATCCGATATTCGAAAACGCGTCCTAACGAACGTGCTGTTATCGACTGGCCAGGTATGCGAGGGATTACAAGAAGTTATTCTACAAGATATATCCGGTTCGCTTCATTGGGGTTATCGCCTTGGGAGTTGTCCGAAATAGAAGTTTATGCTGACGGTACTGTACCTACTGGTTTATTTGTTTCAACGCCAATATTGGGCAGCGGAGGCGCACCAGTATGGGGAAGAGTTCAACATATAGGAGATGATTCTTTAGAGAATTTACCAATCGTTTTGCAAACTCGAACGGGGCCTGATNCTGAGCCTCTTCATTACTATGTTCAGTCTGGGGAACGCTTACGTAGAGAAACTCGTTATGTCTGGGAAGCAATTAGTACTAAGAGCAGTTTCTTGGGTGCTTTAGAGCAAGGGCCTGTTGTGCCGAATCCTGATTGGAGCAATTGGGAGACTGTTCGTGCGGGTATAGTAGAAACATCTAGCCCGAATCGTTACCTGCAATTTCGTCTCCGCCTGCTTGAACCGGGTGTAAGAATTGAGAGTCTTGTTTTCGACTATGCGACGCGCCCTTTAGTTGAAGAAGTTAATGCTGAAGTTTACCCGACAAATGTTCTTCCTGGGACTGAGACCTCATTTATACTTTCTCTTCAAATTCGTCGTCCGGAATCAAGTTCGGCATCCGGTTTTCGTTTTATAAATATATCCACGATTGCAGAGATTGAGGGTGTTGACAGCGTAAAGGTTGATGATGAAAGTGTAGTTTTTTCTACTGTGTTTAAAGAAGGTGCTTTCGATGTAAATTTATGGAAGCGTCTGATTCGTGACGGGAGTTTTGTACAGTTGTTTTTTCGAGCGTCTGTATACACTGATGGAACTATGTTCAATGTTCGCTTGTTTGATCGAAGAAATAACGATAATAATGCAAAATTAGATACTGTATACCAGTCTGCGCGAGAAGGAGATGTTGATCCCTTTGCTTTTGGGAATACGCTTTCAGTGCGTCTTCGTGATGCTGAGATATCGATTGTCGGAGAAGTAGAATATGACTCAAATATTGTAACGCCCAACGGAGATGGTGTTAATGATGTGTTACGACTTTATTATGACATCTTTAAATTGATTAATCCCGCTGAGGTTTCTTTTACTATATTTAATTTAGATGGTTTACCCGTCAAATTTGGTCTTCTTGGGCCACAAAGTAGCGGCAATTTTATGCATGTTTGGGATGGTCGTGATGAAAAGGGTGTTTTTGTTGGGCCTGGTACATATCTTTGTCGTCTTCAGGTTGAAGCAGATATAGGGGATCGCTCGCATGTTAGCATCATCCAAGTTGTTTATTGAAAATACACGACTTTTACATTGGGATTTGAATGGACCAACCTACTGTTGTCACTCCGCAATACAGTGGTAGATGTTTCTCGGACTTACCTAAAACGATACGCTATCTTCTTACGGGGAATGGTTCTCCNGGATTAGATAGGGAAATTNTGGGTCCGGTTGACAACCGATGGAAAAAAGTAGTGCTATTTTTTGTTGATGCGTTTGGTTGGTCTTTTTGTAAACCACGGCTTAACGATTTTTCCTTTCTGCATCAATTTACTGAGTTGGGTGTAGCAGAGAGTATAACGGCTCAATTTCCTTCAACGACTGCTGCTCACGTTACCTGTATACACACGGGGCTTTCTCCGATTGAAAGTGGTGTTTTTGANTGGCAATATTATGAGCCATTGGTAGATGATATTATCATACCTTTGCTGTTTTCTCCTGTCGGTGTTCGGACGCGAAATGCACTTGACCATATTGAGCCTGAGCAAATTCTTCCCAGCCAAACAATTTATAGAGACTTAGAGAATTGTGGAATTCGTTCATGCGGATTTCAGCCTTCTTTGCATTTGGCTTCGCCATACGCTCGTCTAACTTATGACGGTGCCGAAGTTGTTCCATACCGGACACTTTCAGAAGGTCTTACGATTTTGCATCAACGGATACTTTCTGAAACAGATCCGTCCTATTTCTTTTTTTATTTTGATGGTATCGACCAGGTGGGACATTCACAAGGTCCTCAATCATTACATTTTTCAGCTGAAATTGATTCTTTCTTATTGACAATGGAACGAATTTTTGGAGTTGATGGAGATGGCGAAACTCTATTGATGCTCGTTGCTGACCACGGAATGACACAGATTAATCCGAAGAATACTATTTATTTAAATATAGAACCAGAATTTCAAGGTGTAGAGCGTTTCCTACGTACTAATAGCGCTGGTCGAATTCTGGTTCCAGCAGGCTCATGTAGGGATATGTTTCTTTACATTAAGGAAGGTATGCTTGAGGAAGCACAGGCATTTTTGGAATTACGTTTACACGGTCGGGCGCAAGTTATTTCAACGTCGGAACTTGTCTCACGAGGTTTTTTTGGACCCGGTCCTGCTAGCGAATCCTTTAATGTGCATGTTGGTGATCTAGTTATTTTGCCTAATTATGGAGAGGCGGTTTGGTGGTATGAGCGAGGGAAATTTGAGCAAACATTATTTGGTGGACACGGAGGACTGACCTCCGAAGAAATGATGATTCCGTTTCTAGCGCGACCATACTAATATTTCCGTTAAAATATTTTTATTTGAGAGTTTGATTTTCAGTGATTATAGGGAAGTATGCCTCATCATAGTCATGACGAATCGCTACCAAATTGATAATTGCAGTTAAAAATCCGAAAATAACAAGCCATTTTAGGTTGCTACTATGGTCGCGTTGGATACCTCGGCGGTATAAATACAAGCCAAAGAGCATCCAAGTTGGAATAGCCATCCAGATTTTTAGATCTTGTCCATGAAGAAATTCTCCAGGAGCGTCAAAATACCAGATTATACCCATACTCAAACCCAGCGTAAAACAAAAGAAACCTGCACTGGCAAAATAAAAAGTAGCTTTCGAAGCAGTGTCGAGGGCTGGAAGATACTGATTAAGTGAGCCTTGTTTTAATTTGTTTTTTTGTAGGATATATGTTGTCGCTGTACAAAAGGCTAAGGCGTGACCTCCGTAACCAACTAAGGTCAGTACAACGTGGGCGCCCAGCCATGGGAATCGCAGAAGAATAATTTCACTTTCTCTAAATTCAACGGGCATTAATAACGGGTAGAGTAGAGCTATGAAGGCTAATGGAGTAGCCATGAAAACTAGATAGCGGAGTTTGGTGAACCTTTCTACAAGCAACGCGATAGTTATTATGATAATGACTAACCAGGAAACAATTACAAGCATATTTGAAAATGGCGATGAATTTGAAAGGATAGCATGTAGAAACATCCCAAATATTTGAATCAAAAGACCTGCAAGAATCAAATGAAGACCATATTCTCTCCAACGACTTTTACTGATGACAAAAGAAACGTGTAATAAAACAGANGCTACAAAGTAAAGGCAAAGAGAAGTAGTAAGGGTTATAATACAGGCAATAGTCAATTTATGAGTCTCTTGGAGGAGTTGGTTTTTCTACGTTAAATAGCTTGCGGACCGTGTCTAAGCGAATCAATCCATCNTCTTCATTTGCAAATTTGCGAATCTGAACTANAGGGTCGTGTAAAAGCTTGTTTGCATATGCCTTTAATATTCTTTCAATAAGATCTTTTTCATGTGGCTCTAATTGATTCAATTTTGAAGTCCAGCGTGCTAATTCAACCTCTCTTAACTTGTCGGATTTGTTATGGAGATCTTTGATCAACGTTCCCGTTCCTAATGCGTTATACCAACTTAAGAAGTCTCGCAATTCGTCTTCTATAATGACTTGTACTCTTTCGATCTCTTGTTCTCTGTTTTTTTTATGAGATTCTACTACTTGCTTTAAGTCATCAATGTCAAAGAGAAATACGTTATCTATATTCCTTATTTTTGGGTCAATGTTTCTAGGAACTGAGATGTCGATTAATAGAATAGGCCGTCCGCGACGTAATTCCATGGACGATTTGATCATGTCGAACGTGATTACAAAATTATTCGAGGCAGTCGAGGCGATTATGATATCCATTTCGGTCAGATTTGTTGATAATTGACTCAGCGCTATTCCTTGGCCTTTATACAGTCGTGCTAATTCGTTTGCGCGCGCTATAGTTCTGTTGGCGATGACCAGAGAGGCGATGTTGGCTTCAGCGAGATATTTAGCCGTTAATTCTGCCATTTCACCAGCGCCGATCAGTGCTGCTTGGCAATCACTGAGATTATCAAATACCTGCCCTGCTAATTCGACGGCAGCGGTACTAATTGATAAGTGGCCTTTGCCTATATTAGTTTCATTGCGAGCTCTTTTCCCAGTTCTTAGAGATCGTTGGAATAGCTCATTAAGCAATAAACGTGTAGAGCCATTACGCTGAGCAGTTTCTAGTGTCGATCTGACTTGATTTAGGATTTGCGATTCACCTAAAACTAAAGATTCGATACNGCAGGCTACGCGAAATAGATGCGTAGCAGCATCATGGTCNTCTAAGGTATAGAAATGATGTCCTAATTTGTTAATATCGATGTTGCGCGTGTCTACCAAGAATTGTTGTGCTTGTTCAATACCATGCCCTTCTTCAGCAGCGATATAAAGTTCTGATCGATTACAGGTAGAAAGTATTGCTGCTTCATGCAGGCCATATTCCTCAGTCAGCTGGTAGAGAGCCTTCGGTTGATCCATCTCTGGAAATGCAAGCCGCTCCCTAATTTCAACGGGCGCTGTTAAGTGGTTTAGTCCGAGTGTGAGAAGTTTCATTGTAGTTTTTCAGTTTTTTTATGTTTTAATCATAAAGTACAAAGAATTTTCTTATTCACAACCGACCGTAGCTGTCTATGCCTTTTATTTTTTGAATAATTTCGTTGTCAGGAATTAAGGTCATTTTAGGTGCTGTGGGCACAGGAATTCTTAAATGTTTAAATGGAGTCTCCGCAGTTTTCTGATTGAACGCGATAATCATTAAAACCTCTAGGTTGATTACATCGAGTGCATTATACGCGAGCAAAGTTTCAAGAGCTTTTTCGTCTCCGTATTTTATATAACGCTCCCACAGCAGAATTGCCATGAAACCGTCAACTTCCTCAAGTCCTCGTCTGTTTATATTGAGTTGTCTTTCGCAGCTTTTTAGTCCGCCTCTATAGCCTAAGCTGTTTAGTACATATCGAAGATCAATGTGGGGTTGATTAAGAGGTATTTTGAGATTTTCTCTTATGAATGGGGCATCGAAACTTTTTCCATTGTAGCTGACGATGAGCTTATAATCTTCAATATCCTTACAAAAATCTTCTAGATTCTCCTTGTAAACGTAATGTCGTAATTTCAAACCGTCATACAATACAATGGTTGTTATATGATTCTTGTTACGATCAAGTCCAGTGGTTTCGATATCGAAAAACGCAGTTTTCTCTCTAAAATCTTTAAAAAGTCGCCAATGCTCTTTAGTAGGGAGTGTGTTATAGAAAAAACTCGCATCACTATTTCCTAAATGAAATGCAGATTTTCTACAAGTATCGAGTAATGCTTGATTTTGCTTATATTTTAGCGGTAACTTCTCACTCCAAACTATATCTTTCCAGGTACTATACCCTTCTTCCCAGAGTGATTGTTCGTCTGTGACACTCAGTCTCGGTGAATGACAAAAAGTGTGTTTTAGCATTTGTAGGTTCCAAGTGTTATACTGATCAAGTAAATAATGACTGTGCAATAGCGCAAATTGGTATTAATAAGGTTGGCTTAGCGTTCGACAATTATAATATTTTATTTTAGATCGGAGTTAATATATGATCGTTGATTCACATAGTCATGCTTGGAGTTATTGGCCTTATCAGCCTACCGTGCCAGATCCCGAATCACGTGGAACTGTAGAGCAACTTTTATGGGAAATGGACCGAAATGAGGTGGCAACAGCTGTAATAGTTTGTGCTGGCATAGATCATAATGAGAATAACAATGATTATGTTTTTGACGCTGTACAACGATTTCCCGATCGACTGGTGCAATTTGCAGACGTAGATTGCTCTTGGAGTAAAACTTACCATTCGCCGGGAAGTGCTGATAGGCTCCGTGAGAAAGCTAAGAGATTTAATTTAAAAGGGTTCACTCATTATTTGAAATCTGATGTTGAATGGTTTGCCTCTAAAGAGGCTAATGCTTTCTTTACGGTTGCAGCTGAAGAAAATCTAATTGCGAGTGTGGCTTTAGGAAGTAATTGGCAGGAATCTCTTCGTGTCTTAGCTCGAAATTTCCCAAGCGTTAATTTTCTTTGCCATCATATGGCTGGAGCGCGGGTAAGTGAAAACAACGTAGAAGAAATTCTTCGTTCATCTGATGTTGAGAATATCTTTATCAAACTTTCAGGTTTTCATTATGTTTCACTCCGATCTTGGGAATATCCTTATTTGGATGTCAATCCAATAGTACGCAAACTTTATGCGAATTTTGGAGGAGATCGTCTGTGTTGGGGTTCGGATTATCCTGTGGTTAGGTTCAACATGACGTATCGTCATGCCTTAGAATCATTTTCTACACATTGCCCATTTGTATGTGAAGAAGATAAGAAAAAAATTTTAGGCAAAAATATGGATAGACTTCTAAAGGAATCTGGAACTTGAATAGGACTAAAATTGTTTCGTGGAATGTAAATGGTTTTCGATCNGTTGCGAGAAAAGGATGGTTAGACTGGTTAGGACAAGAGCAGCCCGATATACTTTGTATGCAGGAAATTCGTGCTACGCCAGACCAACTGGATGAGGAATTAATTGNGCCCCTATATTATAAAAATTTTTTTGTTTCTGCAGAAAAAAAAGGTTATAGCGGGGTTAGTGTTTATACTAAAATAGATCCTGAGGATGTTATTATTGGCCTTGGAGATGAGAAATTTGATAATGAAGGCAGAACAATAACTGTGAAGTATAAAGAATTTACTTTAGTTAATGCTTATTTTCCTAATGGTCAGAGAGACCATGCTAGGGTCCCCTTTAAGCTTGATTACTGCGCGTTATTCCTTGAACATTGTCTAAAATTAAGAGAGTGTGGAGAGCGACTGATATTGTGCGGGGATTTTAATACAGCTCACTGTGCAATTGATTTAGCGAGGCCTGAAAGTAACAAGAATACCACCGGATTTTTACAGAGCGAAAGAGCTTGGATAGATGAATTGTTATCCAAGAATTTTATTGATGTATATCGCGAAGTAAATGGTAGCGTGGAAGGTCGTTATACATGGTGGTCTAATAGAAAAGGTGTCCGCGAGCGGAATATTGGTTGGCGTATAGATTATTTTTTTATCTCTTCGGAATTGATTTCAGACGTTCAATCAGCCGAACACTTATCTGAAGTTCGTGGGTCTGATCATTGTCCAATCAAAATAGAATTAGGATGAAGTTTTTGGCATTATTATTTAATGCGAAATGAATTATTGAAATTAAAAAGAGATGATATTTCGCGAATAAGATAGATTGTTGGGTATATTTGAAAATTAAAGTAGAATAAGGATTTAGGCCTGAATGAGAAGCGTATCAAATCAAACGAATGTTCAATTTCTGATCTTTGTAAACTTGTTGATAGCCATAAATAGCCTTGCACAATCAACAGTTTCACGGGTTTATAGTTTGTCAGATTCAGTTGATGCATCAATTCAATTTAATGGTTCACCTGTGGCGACAGCTGAGTTAGAATTGGCACAAAAAATGCTTAAACTGATTCGACAAATGGATTCTGGAGATCTGAGCTTGGTAGAGGGCCGGATGGCGATGAAAAGCCTAATGGCTAGTTTTCGGCAGATACGAGTGGAGCTATTACGGCGCGAAGGAACAATTCATAGTTATTCTTTTAAGGATAGCCATGCCCAGCTGATTGATGCTGAATTGAGTGCTAAGATACAACTCGATGAATCTCAAGNGAAGCAAATTAGGCGATTATTATCAGAGTCGTCGCGTGGCCGGTTAGATAGTACGGTTTTTCCCGAATTGAATTCTGATAGCGTTCATTTGGATGAGATGTTGTTTGGAGATTATCGGGTAGAGGATAAAACCCTTGAATTGCAAACTACTCAGCAAGCTTTTGAGAAAATTCTTTATCGTATGCAGCTGTTACANCTTTGGCGGCTGAAAAATGCTCGGCGCATACACCATGGACTTGATCCGATAACTGAAGATATTTCTTTAATTCGATCTCTGAGTGATAGCACCGAACTAGAATAGATAATCGAATATGCTGTAAGTTAGGTTGAGCATACCCTCTATGTAGATTACTCCCGTTAGAAAATATCTTTACGGAGCTTTACAGGTTCTTGGGGGTAATCATCGACAATTTCGTAGTAGACAGAATTTTCAACTGACTCTATACCTTTAGCGGCGTTCTGCCCTAACCACCTCGACCGGATCCGTCACTAATTTAGGTTTAGATCATNCGNGAAATTGAAGCTTTCTATGCATTTTGNGGTGATGTTACCAGCCTATAGCATAACCGTCACGACGAGGGTCTGCGCCCCCCATGAATGAACCATTTTCTGGGCTAATATGAATGCCCTGTCCTCCGCCGAAACTTGGAGACCAGTCTCCCAGTTCGTTTAGCAAATGCCCACGATTTTCGAGATCTGTTCTTACTGATTGATTGATACGAGATTCGATCTCCACAGAATATCCTGCTAAACCGGTTTTAATGCGGGGTGCTTCAATGGCAGCCTGAATGTTCATATTATGGTCAAGAATGTTCATAATCATTTGTGGAGTAGTTTGCAAAATTCCATGTCCACCCGGTGTNCCAATCAAAATCCGCAGTCCTTTATTATCCCAAATCTGAGCCGGTGAGAGACACATTTCAAGTTTCTTNCTTGGTCCGATGGCGTTTGGACTTAATGGGTTTATATCAAACCATNTCATGAAATTATTCAGTGCGATTCCGGTGCCAGGTACTACCATGGCAGAGCCAAAACCTGATCCTAAACTCTGTGTGCAAGAAACTGCATTGCCCTCCATATCTATAGTATTGAAATGAGTTGTGCATTCATCCAGCATCCAGCCCGGAGGTTGTCCAGGAAGAACTTCATTCGATGTTTTTTGAGATGTAAAGCGNTCACCCCCACTATAGCTCGCCTTCTCGCCAATCAGTGCTCGCCGTTTCTGTATATAGGAATCTGATAGAAGGCCTTTCAAAGGTGGATTTGGAAGCGAGGCATATTCTGCTCTATCGGCGATAGATAGTTTGGTAGCCTCAATGAAATGATGTAGGAACTCAGTGCTATTGTGTCCCATATCANCGATATTGTACCCTTCCATTATTTTNAGAGTTTGGAGATATTGTATTGCTTGGCACGGTGGAGCAGGAGCATAGACAGTATAGTCACGGTATTGCACTTGTGTAGGTTTTTTCCAAGAGGAATGGTAATTAGCTAAATCCTCTAATGTTAATAGGCCGCCATGNTCTTGTACATAATCTGTGATTTTTTTGCCAAGAGATCCCTTATAAAAAATCTCAGGNCCTTCAGTGGCAATATTGCGAAAAGTCTCCGCGAGATCCTTTTGGACTAAGATGTCTCCGCAGGTCGGCGGTTTGCCGTTGGGAAAGTAATTTTCTGCTCCAGTTTGAAATTTTCTTAGATCTGTAACATTACTGCTGAAGAACTCCGCATTTTTTGCAGTCATGACTATCCCTTGTTCTGCATAGTCTATGGCTGGTTGAAATACGGTAATGGTATCCATACGACCATATTTCCTAAGTGCTTCAATCCAACCACTGCAGGCTCCGGGGACTAGGGGTGATAAAGGACCCCGACTCTGTAGTTTTGTNTCAAAGTATGAAATATCTGTCGCGATAGGAGTCAGACCCACGTAATCTAGCACAGTATGATCATCTGTTGAAGCATCGTAAATGTGCATGTAGCCGACACCTCCAATACCCGACATATAGGGTTCGACGACATTAAGAGCTACAGCCGTTGCAACAGCGGCGTCAATAGCGTTTCCTCCCTGCATCAATATTTGGAGTCCTGCAATTGAGGCGAGAGGATGACCTGAGGAAATCATCCCGCGCCTACCAGTAACGGTTGATCTATGAACTTTACCTGATGAGGAAAAAACCATTGAACTATAATCCTCCATTTGCGTAATTTTCTAAAGCGAAATCATAGGTTCGCGCAAGGATGAAGTCAAGATCATTAGGGGATTATGGAAATGAGAAAAGTAGATTTACGAAGTGATACATTGACACTTCCGACGGAAAATATGAGAAAAGCAATGGCGGAGGCAGATGTCGGCGATGATGTTTATGGTGAAGATCCAACAGTTCGTAAATTGGAAGAACTCGCAGCGGAAACTGTAGGTATGGAAGCTGCGCTATTTGTACCGTCAGGAGCTATGGCCAATACCTGTGCTCTGTTGACGCATTCGGAGCATGGGGAAGAAGTCTTGTTTGAGGAACGTGCTCACATGTTTGTCTGGGAATGCGGAGCATTTGCAAATGTAGCTGGTTTAGCAGCTAGGACGATTAAGGCTAAATACGGAGTTATTCAACCCGAACAGCTAAGACGAGCAATTCGTGGGGATAATGTTCATTTTGCGAAAACGACATTATTATGCATCGAGAATACGCATAATAATTATTCGGGGTCTGCTTGGTCACTTACGCAATTAAAGTCGCTTAGCTTAGAATGTAAGAAACAGGGACTCAAACTTCATATGGACGGTGCCCGCTTATTTAACGCTGCAGTCGCTAATGGTATTACTGCTAAAGATTTTGGTGAACATGTTGATTCTTTAATGTTTTGTATTTCTAAAGGTCTTAGTGCGCCTGTGGGATCGTTACTATGTGGTGACCAAAGTTTTATTGAAGAAGCCTATCGGATGCGTAAAAGGCTAGGTGGTGCTATGCGCCAATCGGGGATTATAGCCGCTGCAGGAGTAGTAGCTTTAAATCAAATGGTTGATCGGCTAGCCGATGATCATGCTAAAGCCGATCGATTGGTTAAAGGATTGATTGAATTAGATGGTATTGCTGTAGAAAAGCCACCAATCTCTACGAATATTTTGAAAGTTGATTTTTCTGAATTAGGGTGGACTTCTGAAAAGATAGTGTGTGCATGGAAAAATAATGGTATTCTTTGCAACCCTCGTCCTCCGTATGGGGCCCGTCTGGTAACACATCGCCATATACAAGACGATGATGTTGATTATGTTTTAGCTAGGACAAAAGAAATGGTACAATAATTTAAAATGAAATTATATAGAATCATATATGTTAGCTGACGAGCTTTTTGATCGTGGTTTAACGCGTGCAGAAGCTGATGCCTTATCTGAAAAAATAGAAAATGAAAATCAAACAGACACTCAATTTGATTTTGTTACCCTGNATGAAAAGTTTTTAAGGCCTGAGTATCCGTTTTCTGTGCATGAATTTTTATACCATCGTTTTGCNATTGATGATATTGTATGGCGTCCTAGTGCAAATGATATAGACGGTTCAAACCTGAACTATTTTTTTCGAAAATTGGGAGTAAATACTGTAGAGGATGTCCACAAGTTTTCTGTAAATGAACCAGAGTTATTTTGGCAGTATATAGTCGAATATTTGGGGATTTGCTTTAAGGGGTCGATAAAACCAATAATAGATGATAAGTCTGAACCCGAAAGTGTTGTTTTTTTCCCAAAGGCTGAATTAAACATTGCACAGAGTTGTTTTAGGGCAAATTCTAATGAGATTGCAATTATCTATCAGTACGAAGGTGGATTAGTTGAGGAAGTAAGTTATGGTTCTTTAGAAAAAATGACCAGGCAAGTTGCTGCTGGAATAACTGCACTAGGGGTTAAGCCAGGATCACGTATCGCCATGGATATGCCAATGACGGCTGAATCAGTCGCCATATACTTAGGTATAATTTGGGCTGGGTGTGTCGTTGTCGGAATTGCTGACAGTTTTTCCGCTGATGAAATAAGATCTCGTCTCGATTTGGTAGGACCAATTATTATTTTTACTCAAGAAGTTGTTCGAAGAGCGGGGAAAGTCATTCCTCTATATGAACGTATTCAAAGAGCAGATGGTCCCCAAGCTGTAGTTCTGCCGGAGCCAGGATTGATGTTGAGAGGTCCATTGCGTAATGGTGATATGAGTTGGGACGAATTTATCGTAAAAGACTCTATCGATCCAACCGTATGTAGAAGTACAGATCATACTAACATTCTCTTTTCTTCAGGAACTACTGGTATGCCTAAGGCTATTCCTTGGGATCATATAACGCCGATTAAATGTGCTATGGATGCATGTTTTCATCATGATATTGGACCTCGAGAAATTGTAGCTTGGCCGACCAATTTAGGTTGGATGATGGGTCCCTGGTTAATTTATGGTAGCTTGATAAATCGAGCGACTATAGCACTATATTACGGAGCTCCTACGTCAAGGGATTTCATAGATTTTGTTCAAAAATCAAAGGTGAACGTTTTAGGTACAATACCAAGCATTGTCCGTACTTGGCGAGAAAAAAACGTTTTTCAGACTACAGAGTTCAAGCATTTACGCGTTTTAAGTTCGACGGGCGAATGTTCTAATGCTTCCGATATGTTGTGGCTTATGGCGTCAGTAGGTTATAAGCCGGTTTTAGAATATTGTGGTGGGACTGAGTTGGCAGGTGGTTACCTTGGAGCAACAATGTTACAGCCAGCTAGACCAGCCTGTTTTACTACGCCTACCTTTGGCACTAATCTTGTCATTAAAGATGAAGAAAACAGAGAGAGTAACATAGGTGAAGTCTTTTTGGAGTCCTGCTCTTTGGGAATGTCGCGAGAGTTGTTAGGATCAGATCATACTGCAACCTATTTTCGTGGGACACCCGTTAAGGGCAAAAGACTATTGCGTAGACATGGTGATGCTGTCGAAAAGGTTGGGTCTGATTGTTTTCGCGTGCATGGTCGTATCGATGATGCAATGAATTTGGGCGGGATCAAGGTGGGCTCAGCTGAAATTGAACGAGTTTTAAATACTATTGACGGTTTAAGAGAGACGGCAGCTGTGGCAGTGCCACCCAGAGCTGGAGGTCCTTCTCAACTGATTTTGTACGTGGTTTTAGAAAAGCCTATCAATGGGTTGATTGAATTATTGCAGACTACGATCAAAGAAAAGATTAATCCACTTTTTAAAATTTCAGATGTAATTGAATTGCAATCACTGCCACGGACTGATTCGAATAAAGTAATTCGTAGGGCCTTGAGAGAATTATACGTGTCTTCTAGAGAGAAGTTGAAATCTTCGAACCCGAAACAGGTTAAATAGGTGTCGATTTATTTCAAAAATATATGTGTTAATTAATATGCCGATATTACGTAATGAAAAATTAAAATAATTGATTTTAAATTACTTAATTTTTTAGGGCTGTATGTAATTGGTCACATACGGTCTTTATTACCTTCACACGAGCAAAACGTTTGTCATTTCCTTCCACCATTGTCCAAGGCGCGAAGTTTGTATTTGTTAATCGAATCATGTCCTCTACGGCTTCTTCGTACTGCTCCCACTTTTCTCTATTTCTCCAGTCTTCTTCGTTTATTTTCCATTTTTTGTGNGGTGTGTTTTCGCGAGCACGAAAACGTTTTAATTGTTCGTCTTTGGATATTTGAATCCAAAATTTAATTANTACAGTATTATTTTCGAATAATTGTTCCTCGAAATCGTTGATTTCCGAATAGGCGCGACGCCATTCATCTGTAGTTGCAAATCCTTCAATTCTTTCTACCAAGACCCTTCCATACCAACTGCGATCAAAAATAGTCGTCATGCCATTGGAAGGCACATTTTGCCAAAAACGCCATAAATAATGATAACGTTTTTCATCCTGTGTCGGTTTAGCTATTGGGACTACTCTATAACGATGCGCATCTAAAGCTACTATGAGGCGCTGTATAGCGCCTCCTTTTCCTGCCGCGTCAACTCCTTCAAAAACTAAAACAGTACTGATTCCTTTTTTTACTGTCTGCGAGGAGAGGTCATGGAGGCGACCTCTATATTTTTCGAGTCTATTTTTATATGTACTTTTCTCTAAATATTTTCCTAAGTCGAGCTTTAGTTTCTTTCTATTTATTATTACAGCATTATCGTTTTCGGGTAGTGTTATTGATATTGGATCTGCTGATAATGGAGAGTCTTCCCTAATGTGTGAATTTAGCAGATTATGAAGATTCTGAGCAGCTGTGATCATTCGGTGTCTGGCGTCGTTATTTTCGATTAAGTGCCACTGAGCAAAGGGATAGGATGTTTTTCTGAGTAATTGATCGGAAGAAGCTTTAAATTGATTATAGTGTGTTGCTTGATCTTCTTCAGTTTTGCTAATTGAAATCCATAATTTAATTATTAATGCGCCATCATCAGTTAGTTGTTTTTCTAACAGTTTAATTCTGGATAGATATTGGTCGTAGGTTACGGAGTCAACTTTTTTATACGCCTGTTGGACTAGAGGTTTATTATACCACGCGCCAAGATAAATCCCAATTTCTCCCTTAGCCGGTAATGTGTGCCAATACTTCCAAAACTCTGGTCGTTTGATTTCTCCCTGATTGTTTTCGTCGAAATTATACGTAGCTACACCTATAGGATCCATCCAGTCAGTGATAGTGTTTACTGTATCATGTTTACTCGCTTCATCACATCCGCCTATGATAAGGATTAACGAAGATTTTTTTTTCTCACGGAATTGTCGTTGCTGATCGAACAATTTGTTACGAAGGAAGGAGATTTGTTTTTTATATTCTGTCCGAGACAAGAGGGGAGTTAAGGAATCTTTTTCTAACATAGAGACGGAGAATTATAAAGTTTTACGTAATTTGCACGTATTTTTATACGCTAGATTATATTTTCTTATCAAGTTTAAATGTTTTTTTATGATACGTCACGTTATAATTTTATGTTTATCGTAGTAATTTTATAGTTTTACGTAATCTTGCTGATCATGGATGAGATAAATTTTGAAACATAGTGAAGATTGATTCATCGGCTTGTCGGCTATAAATTGAAATCTATAGAAAGGGGTGGGTAAATGGAGATTATAGGAGGACCGCTATTTGGAGTAGCAGGAGCTGGAGAATCTCACGGTCCAGGGGTTACAACTATCGTTTTTGGTTGTACCCCTGGTCTATGGATCGATCGTAATTATGTGCAAAGTTATCTGGATCGCCGTCGTCCAGGGGCCAATAAATTAGGAACCCCTCGTAGGGAAGATGACAAGGTTGCATTCTTGTCAGGACTTTATTGTGAAGACCATGACAATTTACTTTCTGGCCCCAAGTTGGAGCTTAGCGTAGATGATGTTTCCTTGGACACTTGTGCTTATGAAAAAGGTTTTACAACCGGCGAACCTATAGCAGCTATAGTTTTATCTGCTGCGAAGCGATCTCAAGATTATGCCCAGTTTTTGGGATCCGAGGGTGAAGTAAGGCCAGGTCATACTGATTTAGTTAAATACTATCAGTCGAAGGGTTTTGTTGATCCGCGCGGAGGTGGACGTTCAAGTTATAGATCTACGATATCTGAGGTTATTGGCGGCTCGATCGCAAGGATTTTTTTGGAAGAACATTTCTCGACTGTTTTGCTTTCATCGATTTGTCAGGTCGGTCCAATTGTTGCGAAATCAACACTCGGTGAATATGTCGAAGAGATATCTGATTGCAACGGTAGAATTCGTTTGGAAGAATTAAATAAATTACAAACTGAACTGTCACAAAACAGCATTCATACAATCGATTCAACATTTGCTGGTGAAGCTGCTGATTTCATTACCAAAATACGTAAGCAAAAAGATTCTGTCGGAGCCGCGGTAGAAGTAGTGGCTGTAAACGTGCCTGCTTTAATTGGAGCTCCACTTTATAAAAGTTTGAAGTCTCGGTTGATGAGTGCTTTGGGTGGTTTACATGCAGTTCAAGCTTGTGAAATAGGGGCAGGCTATGATGTTTCTCAGCGTTTTGGAAGTATGAATAATGACCCAATAAGAAGTTCAGGCTATGTTTCTAATAATCACGGTGGGTTATTAGGTGGCATCACCACGGGTAAACCGTTGGTTTGTAGAGTCAGTTTTAAGCCAACGTCGACTATAGCTAAGCAACAATTATCAATTCGGAAAAACATGGAAGACGTAGATTTTGAGTTGCGAAAGGGACGACACGATCCATGCGTTGGTGTTCGTGCAGGTGTCACATTAGAATCTAGAATGGCTATTGAAATTATGAACGCACTAATGATGCATCAATCCGGGTGTATTGATACGAAAAATTTTAATCTTTTTAAAGGTGATTAGGTGAGTGAACCCATGGATTTTTTGCATGCTTGTAGACTGCCAGATGAGGCAGACAATGTTGCAATTGCTGCTGTTGATCTGCAAGCCGGGAGTGAGATTAGCTATCGTGGGAAAGTTATAAAATTGAATCATAGTGTCTTAGAAGGACACCGGTTTGCTGTTGATTCAATTCCGAAAAATCACTACTTGTGTTCATGGGGGCTTCCGTTTGGCCGAGCTACAATGGATATTCGACCAGGTAATTATGTTTGTAACGAGGGAATGCTCTTAGCACTTCACGGTCGTGCTATAGATTTCAAACTTCCAGAGCGTGCTAATTTCGAAGATCATATTGAAACTTATTCGTTCGACAGGGATCAATTTTCTCCTTCTACGCCTCTGACCCTCTACGAGCATGAGAGAACATTCCAAGGATTTCGACGAGAAAATAATCGAGGAGTTGGGACACGGAATTATATTGTAGTTGTTGGCACTTCTTCTAGGACCGCGGGGTTTGCGCGACAATTGTCGGCAATAATGAATCCAGTTGCCGTTAGTTATGACAATGTAGACGGGGTTGTGGCAGTAGCTCATACCGAGGGAGGAAATGAGCTAGAGCCGAACAATGCAGAATTACTTCTTCGTACGTTATCCGGTTTTATCGTGCATGCGAATGTAGGCGCAGTCCTTGTTGTTGATTACGGTGGTGAATTTGTTAACAATGAGCGGTTGCGTACTTATATGCATAATAACGATTATCCGCTTAATTCTGTCCCACACTGTTTTATGAGTATAAAAGGTGGATTTGTTGATTTTTTGGAGAAAGGTGAGATACAGATTCGGAAATGGCTTCCTGTTTTATCAACTCTCAAGCGCACTTCGGAGTCGTTAAAACATCTCCGGATAGCACTTCAGTGTGGAGGTTCCGATGCTTTTTCAGGGATATCAGGAAACCCTTTGGTAGCATGGGTCGCACGTGAATTAATTCGTTATGGTGGTGCGGCAAATTTGGCAGAAACGGATGAATTGATTGGTGCTGAATCTTATGTTTTGCAAAATGTTCGTGATTTAGAAACTGCCGAATCTTTTCTCGATATGATTGAACGTTTCAAGGAACGTGTGGCCTGGCATGGTGACTCGGCCGAAGGTAATCCGTCCGGTGGCAATAAATTTAGGGGACTCTATAACATAGTGCTCAAGTCAATTGGTGCGGCTATGAAGCGTCATCCAGATGTTCCGCTGGATTTTTGTATTGACTATGGAGAATCTATGAACGAACCTGGTTACTATTTTATGGATAGCCCTGGGAATGACTTAGAGAGTATAGCGGGACAAGTTGCTGCAGGATGCAATCTTATTTTTTTCGTTACGGGAAATGGTTCGATTACAAATTTTCCTTTTGTTCCGACTTTGAAAGTTGTAACTACTACCAAGAGATACGAGAAACTCAGCCAAGATATGGATATTAATGCGGGTGCATATTTAGACGGGATTAGCATGGACAACTTAGGTGCCGAATTGTTTGATCACACCCTTAAAATTTCAGGGGGCGATCGTTCTTTAGGCGAAAAAGCTAATCACTCCCAAATACAGATTTGGCGTGACTGGCCGCAAACTAGTTCTGTAGCTTTAGAATCGTTGGCTAATTGTCCATCTATCTATGGTTTTGGTTTGAAGCCAGAATTAGACGAAGTTCCAGACGTTCGTATCGACATGTTACGATGTCGCGGCAAGTGGGTAAGTGATCAAGTCGGTTTGATATTACCCACGAGTTTATGTTCGGGCCAAGTAGCAAAAAAAATTGCCGAACGCTTAAATGAGAATGGCGTTGGTCGCAGTTCAGGGATTTCTAGGTTTACTTCGTTAGTGCATACCGAAGGTTGTGGCGTTGGAGGTGTTGGCACCGAAGATATATATACTCGTTCATTAATTAGTTATCTGAGGCATCCATTAGTTCATAGTGCGTTGCTTCTCGAACATGGTTGTGAGAAGACGCATAATGATTTCATGCGAAACTGTATTCGAGATGCGGGGATGGATGTGGACAGTTTCGGTTGGGCAAGTGTACAAATGGACGGAGGTATCTCTGCTTCTATGGCTTGTGCTGAAACTTATTTTCATAAAATAGCAAATAATTTAAAAGTAGCGACCAGAGGAGAAGTAGGTATCGAAGGTATCCGCGTTGGTTTTATTACTACAGGTAATATCTCAATCGAAGTTGCTCAAACGATGGAGTGTTTAGTTCGTTGGATTGCGGGGTCTGGTGGGACAGTGGTTATTCCCCAATCAGACTAGTTGTTGTGTACAGAAGAATTTTTAGATGGTGGTTTGGTTGGAATTGAGCCTCGCGCGTCTCTCGCGTATGGAGGTAG
>NZPK01000092.1 GCA_002693325.1 Gemmatimonadota bacterium
AAGCAAAACAAACCTATTCTCCGAGTAAATACTTAATGGAGCGCTGTGAATTCATATCGAAACTNTTTGCACTNTACGGCTCAAATTCTATTATTAGNTTCCAATATGTCCACGACTTTATTTATGGCTTTGATTGGGCTCGATGGGTTCAAAAATCTCCGAATTTGCGTGGTAACGTGGGTCCTTTCGATCGGGTATTCTTAGACCACCTTTTTTTACGTGGAAATGAGATATGTACGTTAATCAAGAAAAACAACGCTAAATATCCTAAATTAGCTTCCCATAAAATGCGCAATCCCTTTCCATTTTCCAGATCCCCTCAAGATGAAATATTGCTACATGGAACATTGGCTAAAAAAAACTTAATCCCCGTAACATCCTGGTCAATAAATGGCAAATTTTCACATGCGTGGGATTTTCATAAAAAACGAATCGATCAGGCCAACATATTAAATAAAAACAAAGTTCCTGAACTAGTGAAATAGNNNGTCATCTGAGCTTCTAAAAAATGCATAGTTGAATTTTAAATGAAAAAAAGCGAGAAAATCGAATTTATTATCAGGCAACTCAANGAGTTATACCCTGCTCCTGAAGCGCCATTAAGTAGCTCTTCCCCGTATACACACTTAATAGCCGTACTACTTTCTGCTCAGTGCACAGATGCCAGAGTAAATATGATTACACCAAAATTGTTCAGTCTAGCTTATACTCCAGAGAGAATGATAACACTATCCGTTAAAGAGATCGAGCAGATNATNCGACCTTGCGGCTTAGCACCCAAAAAGTCAAAAGCAATCTACGAACTTTCCAAAATACTATGTAATGATTACTCAGGAATAGTACCTGAAAATTTGGAATCACTCGAATCTCTACCAGGCGTCGGACACAAAACAGCACAAGTAGTCATGGCCCAATGTTTTCAAGTGCCGATGTTCCCAGTCGATACACATATTCATAGACTAGCCTACAGATGGGGCTTATCAAACGGACGGAATGTGGTCCAAACTGAAAAAGACTGCAAGCGACTCTTCCCCCGCGAAAAATGGAATGATCTTCATCTTCAAATTATCTTTTATGGTCGCGAATTCTGTCCAGCCCGAGGTCATATCTGGGCTTCATGCCTTATCTGTTCAGTCGCTGGAAGAAGATCGTTAATTCCAAGTTAAATATTGTCAAAGGTTCGCTATTGATCAGATATTGTCGTATTTTACAAGACACGGTTGCACTTATTTATTTCCAACAGAATACTGAAAATTACGATGTCAGATAGATCGAGCGTAAGCCTGCGTGCTATAGTCACNGGACTAACATTTGTATTTGCCATAAGCTTAATTAGTCCTTACGCGGTTCTCATGGTGAAGGGCTCCCAACTTACAAGCAATGCTATTCCGATAATTGCTGTCACAATACTTTTTGTTCTTACNGTTGTAGCACTCCCAATTCTAAGGTTGCTACAATCCCGATGGATATTCCAACGAGAAGAATTAATCACAATTTATGTTATGATGTTAGTGGGGAGCGTGGTTGTCACCACNGGATTCGTTGGGACTTTTTTATCAGTAATAACNGGTGCAATGTACTACGCGACGCCAGAAAATGAATGGGCAGAATTGTTCGTTCCAAATGTGCACGCCTGGCTTGCTCCAAGTAATGTAGAAGCGATTCGATATTTTTATGAAGGACTACCGAAAGGCATGCCCATTCCCTGGAGCGAGTGGACGATTCCTTTACTAACATGGTTGGTATTTATTTTTGCTTTTTACTACATGCAACTTTGCCTTGGCGTNCTTTTACGAGGTCAATGGGTCGAAAATGAACGTTTAGTATATCCTTTAACGAGGCTCCCNCTTGCTATGATTGAGAAGCCCGAAAAAGGTTATTTTAGTCAATTTTATAAAAGTAAATTACTCTGGTTCGGCATATTGATACCCTTTGTTTTACACTCTTGGAATTCTCTTAATTTCTACCACGATGCGTTCCAGCGTATAAATCTAAACGGGCAAATAGAACTGATTCCCGGTGCCCTATCACTTCCCTACCGATTTAACCTCCCAATTACAGGNTTAGCCTATTTAATGCCACTAAATGTGGCATTCAGTATTTGGTTTTTCTTTATATGCGGTATGTTAGAAAGCTTACTTTTTACACGTATCGGATTAGCAATAAAAGGAGGAGGAGATATTTGGACTTCAGGTGGTGCACATACTGCAATTTCTCACCAGATGGCAGGTGCTTTTTTTGCCTTGAGTCTATTTGTATTATGGACTGCTAAGCCGCACTTAAAAAAACTATGGGAAGCAGCCAAAAAAGGCGACGATGACCGAAAAGAAATACTTTCACCTCGTGCGAGTGTTTTTGGTTTTTGNACAAGTATACTGTTTATGATCATTTGGTTAACCCACACAGGTTTAGATTTTCACGTTGCGCTATTGCTAGTTCTTGGNGCGATTTTAGTTTTTGTAGGATTGTCNCGTATCGTCTGCGAAGCTGGTATTCCGGGAGCACANATGCCAATGGCCCCTCAAGCCTTTATTACTCGAGGCTTTGGTCCCGAGACATTGGGTATTGGGAATATGACAGGTTTAGGTTATAGTACTGTTTGGCTTGGTGAAACAGCCGCAAACATGATGAACGCTGTTGTCCATACCCTAAAATTAACGTCGTCGGGCGAGAAGCCTTCAAGAAGGCTCCTCGTAGCACTTTTTCTCGCTTTGGTTGTAGGATTAGCCGGATCCATTTGGTTCACTATGCGTATGGCATATACATATGGTGGTATCAACNTAGATGGATGGTANTATGGAGGTGCTCCCCGTTGGCCATTCAATTACATGTCTTCAGTTTTTAATATGCCAGATGCAGACTTAAGTATGAGATTTGGATTTACTAGTGCTGGTGCAATAGTAATGGGCACTCTCCTTTATTTTAGGCAACGCTTTTTATGGTGGCCACTTCATCCGATCGGATTCCCTATAGCCAATACCTATACGATAATGTCTTACGGTTGGTTCGCTATTCTATTAGCCTGGATATTCAAATCAATCATATTGCGCTATGGGGGTGTAAGATTATACCGAACGATGTTACCGTTTTTCCTTGGCCTGGTACTCGGTGAATTTTCCACTGCAGTAATGTGGACATTTATAGATGGATCATTCGACATACAAGGTAACCGCATATTCAACTTTTAGGAGACTACTATGAGCTCAAGAGAAGAGTATCGCTTCAATCACCTAACCTGGCCNGAAATAAATGAAGCAATAGGCCAACAAAAATTAGTCCTGCTTCCCACCGGGTCTACTGAGCAACATGGTCGGCATTTACCGTTGGATACTGATGTTTTTTTGGCCGAATCTGTTTGTCTCGAAGTTGCTCGACGCGCGAAAGGAAAGGTCCTTGTTTTACCACCCATTTCCTATGGNCTGAACTTACATCATATCGACTTCCCTGGGACCATACATATCGATCCTGAAAACTTTATTGCGTTCTGCGTAGACATAACAAAATCTGTAGCATATCACGGGTTTGAAAAGATTCTTTTAGTGAACGGCCATGGATCAAATGCACCTTTAATCGATCTCATCGCACGNAAAACAACCCTAGCCACAGAATCACTTTGCTTTGCTTGTAGTTATTTTAANTTTCTTTTAGAAAAATTTGAAGAAGTCCGTGAATCTGAAGTAATAGCACATGCCGATGAGTTCGAAACATCACTATACCTTCATTTAGCAGGCGACCGCGTAAATATGGATTTAGCTGAAAAAGACGACGACCGAATGGGTAAATACGTCAGTTCTGATAGCACATCAACTTACATGAGATTCAATGACTACTGGGGACGTTGGACCCAGTTAGGAGTTCATGGCGATCCCACAGTCGCAACTGCAGAGAAAGGGCAAATAATTTTTGAGGCGGCTGTTGAGGGATTAGTCGAAGCCGTAGACGAATTAAGAGATTGGCCTATTGATAANAGAGCAGACATGCACGAACATCCNATTCAAAAANCTATTAAATGGTAGAAAGTGTTCAAGTTGGAGTAGCTCAACACGATATCACGCCCGACGATTCCATATGGCTCGTTGGATACGGAGACCGAGATCACAAATCTGAAGGGATCTACCAACGTCTACGATCTGGAGCTATCTATATTTGCGGNACGACTCAATCTANTCTAATTATAACGGCTGACCTAATTGGGTTTGATCTTGNATTCGCTGCCAGANCCAAAGCAATAATCTCCGAATTAACAGGCTTGCTTCCCGAACAAATAATTCTCAGTGCCACACACACACACTGCGCACCGTTTTTCTATCCCTGGGTAATGCCAGGATCACCAGATAAAGCCTACGCCAATCGTTTGATAAAGGACCTAGTTTCTGTTGGCTTGGCGGCAATCAAATCTGCCCAACCAGGGAATATATTGTTCTCNAGGTGCTCCAGCTCTTTTGGTGTTAACCGAAGGCTTCCGAATAAAAATGGAGGTGTNGACTTCGCCCCAAATCCCGATGGGCCTATTGATCGAGATCTAGACACCCTGTGGCTCATTGATAAATCAGACCGTACAATAGGGACGCTCACCTTCTATGGATGTCACCCAACCAGCCTTGGAGGCTATCTCATTGGCGGTGACTATCCAGGTTATCTCTGCAGAGAAATCGAAAGAGAAACGAATACACCAGCTCTATTTGCTACAGGGTGCGCGGGTAATATTCGACCCTGGTATCCAAGTGAAGAGGGAGGATTTACGCGACCAACATTTGAACAACTTGAAGCTGCAGGGAAAAAATTAGCTGCTGATGTTCTTGCCAGTCGAAAAAACCATCGTAAAATAAGAGCAGCCGACATGCTCATTACCGGAACTTTTCACAAACTACCCTACGCAGACATACCAACATTAGAGGCACTGCATGCCGCTGCTGCATCCAAAGACATTCGGTTGCGTGAATGGGCGGAGATCATGCATCTCCATTTAGAAAATGGGCCATTGCCGGCCCATTGCCCACAGGAAATACAACTCCTAAAACTAGACAATGAACATCAAGTGGTTTTCCTGGGTGGNGAGATCCTTGCAGAAATAGGCTTACGGATAAAGCAAACACTTAATCCAACAACAACGATCACATGTGCATATTCTAATGGGCTCATTGGTTACGTGCCAAGCCAATCTACATATGACCTTGGCGGATATGAGGTTTCTGGATCACACCATTTATTCCGACGTCCGGCCCCATTTCACCGGGACGTAGAACAACTGATTATCGAGCAAGTCCAATTACTTTCCAAATCATTTAACTAATAGATACACTCGTAATTTAACCTCTAAAATCTGCTATTTCAGGAATCAAACTCATACTCTTCGAACTCTCCAAATTTGAATGCCGTCTCTAAAGATTCAACAATTGTATCTCCATTAGAATCAGTAATCATTAAGGTAGCCATATACTCGTGCCAACGAACTCCTGCCTCTCCAGCATGACTACGACTCAATGCCTCNCGGTTNGGTGCCGTTGCAAACAAAAACAATCGGTCTTCGTAATAATGTATCACCATATTAACCCCATTTTCGCGTAGGGCAGACGCGATCTCTGGCCATAANTCATCATGAGCTTTTTTGTACTCTGCAAAACAGCCAGGTTTTAACGCAAATGTTTTAGTAGTCGCAAACATAATTAGTCTCCAATCATTTTGCGCATTCTGTCAGCAACCCAGTCGATAGCTATATCCGCCATTACTCGGCCTTTTTTAGGNGAAGCATAGTCCCTAGCAGCAGCAAAATATTCCGGATCCTTCGGTCGATATGTCTCACTCTGTATATCTAAATTAGCGGACTCATAATCTACACCTTTCCAATGTATATTTTCAGGAAAAGCGGCCATTGCAATCGAGGTTTCAAATTCAGCTGCGTGGGCAGGACAATCATTAGACTCTAATATCTGAGATACCTGCTCATCGGAATAAGCTTCCCAGTAACTACTGAACTGCACGTCGATCCCCAAACGTTTACTTATATCACCTACNTGATCTCTTAGAGGACCGTTNCCCGCATGGCCGTTACATACAAAAATATGTTCGACGCCTAATCGTTGTAATGACTCACAAATATCGTATGCAACGGTAAAAAAGGTTTCAGGACGTAAACTAAGTGTGCCTTTAAACTCCATCCAGTGCTCTGAGATTCCAACAGACATTGGAGTAGCGACAACCACCTGTGGATACAGTTGAAGTGCCGCTTGGTGGGCGACATATTCGGCACTCGCTGTGTCATGTTCCATAGCCAAATGTTCATTATGTTGTTCCGTACTCCCCGTAGGCAAAATTGCGCCTTTGATTTGTCCAGCTTCTAAACGNTCTCGTACATGACGGCGTGTAAGTTTCCACAGCCTGACTTCTTCTACTTTCATCCCTTATCTCCTTTTATATTAACTTCTCATTTGTGTTAATTCATATTTGACACATTTTTCTATAAGAACTATCATGCACAATAATCGACCCAAGCACAACTCTGTGAAAGGACTCCCACAATGAAAGCCAAAACTCAAGATTGTGGAGTATTTGTGGACTGTCGCAAACATTGGACAGCTACTTTTGCAAAACAGAANCATGCTATTTCATTTGATAAGTATAAAGGGGGCATCGTTAAAATTGGAAAAGAAGGAGCCGATCTATACAATGGGTTGAGTACTTCTACTCTTCTGATCGCCTGTCGATTAAGGTTGATATGTGCTCAAGAACCATCTCCCGATGATTCTGGCAAATCTGTGCTGATTTGCCAGGAAAATGATCAAGGACCGAAGTTCCATTTCTTAGAAGAAGGTCCCATACGTGTCGGAATGCGAGTAGCTTTTGACTTGATTGATAGTAACGGACGTTATCATGGGGATGGGAGGCAAGACATTTGGTTTTATCCAAACGGAGAAACCTACTGCAATTTCAATTTACAGATTTCAGACATGAACGGCTACCAATCAATACAAGATGCCTATGTAGAAATCGTTACCGACCAAGAAATCCCTTTTGATTCCGTGACAGTTGGTNCCGAAAAATTACTAGACTTTGGAGCTCTTCGGCGCNCTATTAAAAAAAACTCACGAGACCAAAACATTATCTTTCAGGGGCGAGAAGAAAACTTAGGGGTTTGCTGGACTTCGAAAATCCCATCCTGCAATAAAACTATTTCAGACCACGGAACTATACCACCTTTCTATATGTCNCATTGGCCAACTGGAATGCAACAATGGGGTCGAGGCGGAATTGGATGGGACTGTCATGGAGATAGTGCAGGAATCGAAGCCTCTCTATACCCTGAAGAAATNCGAGCACGGCTATGCTGGCTTTCTAATNNTAANTTTACAGAAAAAAATATAAATCGGTGCACCTTTACAGGGAAATTCGTTTTGTTAAAAGCAAATACGATAAACAAATTAAAATCCCAAATGGAGGCATTTCAACAACCTATTGAACCAACATCGGTGAGTGGATACTTNCGCGGTTTCGAAGAAGAAAACGGACAATATGAAATCGGACAAGTAGACCCCACACAGACTCAAATAATATTCCCCGCCGATCGTTTAGAGCGTTTAATAAACATTCGTTTNTATCGCCGAAAAACAGATCCACGACACCGNGGCGGGATCTTGGCAACGGTCAACGGCAAAGACNTACCCTGCCAATTGATCTCGGACGGTGAATTAACAGATGANATATGCGTACCTATGGAAATGTCACATCGNAATGATTCTGTAGATGACGTATTATTAACAACAAAACTAAATAGTCANACAGAAACTCGTATAGAAATAAAGAAAACCCCTGGAATCCAAGCTGTCTATCAGACAGAAATCACGGGGTTAGATCTAAAACGTAGAGCTGGGAACAAAAGAGACCTCGTCGTCTGGACAAGCCG
>NZPK01000093.1 GCA_002693325.1 Gemmatimonadota bacterium
AATTACAGGAGTATATGGATTTCCTGTTGAATAAGACAAGGAAGTACTGACCGAAGAGCCGCTAGCGCGCTTGTACATAGAGACCGCATTAAGCGTGTGACGACGATCAAAAGCAGGTCTATACCATCCGCTATTTTCGGTAAAATAACGTGTGTCTGCATAGGTATAACCCAACCAGCCCGTTATACTTCCGACCGTTTTCTTCAACAATGCTTCTACACCAATCGATTCAGCGTCCGTATCCCAGAAATCGTTTAACGCAGTCACGGACGTCTCATTCACACATAGGTTACACTGAGTCTCGGATGACTGTTCACTTTTGAGTGTTAACAGATGACTAAAATCCTTTCGATAAACTTCGAGTCTCATTAACACATTTTTTTCCGTAAGATATTCCACTCCAATGATGTGATGAAGTGATCGTGGCGCAGATCTATCTCCCGGAACACCAAGCCACAAATCCACAATCCTAAATAATTCGTCCGGTTGATTTGCAGTGACCAAAAACTGTCGATAGAGTCCACCGCTATACTTTATAAACAACTGGTCATTTAAAGCATACTTTGCAGAAAAACGAGGCTCGAAATATAGCTTTTCGTGTAAACTATATTTACTTGCGCGCAACCCAGCGACGATATTGGTTAAAGGGCCGAGGCTCCACGCATCTTGAATATAAGCACTTGATTCAGTAACTCGATCTTTAACTTTCAGTGGGTAAAATGTATACGTGCTATCCTCGGTTGTGAAAAGATACTGAAAATCAACATCATATTTTATCCGTTTAAACTGAGTACCAAAGCTAGCCACATGATTTTTGTTCGGAGTCCATACGATTTCAGATTCAATAGAGCGATCGTTTACTTCATCGACTATCCGGGACTCAAAAGTAAATTTATCCAATGCGTTATTTACCGATTGTTTGCTCTCTTCTACAGAAAAAAGTCCATTTAGCCGAAAATCATAGATACTATTTGCTATAAAGGTTTTGGCGATCAAAGTAGGTCTCGCAATCCATCTCCACGTAATGCCGTGTGTTCGGTTCCCCCATGGCCAATCAATATCCACTTCGACTTTTTCATCCGTATCGTCTTCAGTGAATGTATCTGACCACTCAACTGCATCTTTTCCATAAAAGCGCGAATACGTTATACGATGATTATCACCAAAATTTACGTTTGCTTTAATTTGGTAATCGTAGAAATGGTAGGGGAAATTATAATTGCTTAGACGTTCAACAATTTGATCTAAATAGGTTCGGCGCCCAGAAAGAATCCAAGACCCTGCAATATTGCCAAGTTGGGGAAGAGGGCCCTCTATGAGTCCCTTCGAAGAGATCATAGAGACGTTACCGGATCCCGCAATACGCTCAGCATTTCCCTCTCTATTTACGATATTCAACGTCGAACCGAGGCGACCACCGTACCTGGCTGGGAACCCTCCAGCCTGAAATTGTGCATCACTAATGGCATCCGTATTAAATGTTGAGAATAGACCGCCCAAATGAGAAGGATTGTAAATTGTGATACCATCCAGCATGATCAAATTTTGATCCGGTGTGCTTCCTCTCACGTAGAGCGCACTTGAAAAATCGTTCATGGATTGAACCCCCGGCAGCATTTGAAGCGTACGAAAAACGTCTGCCTCGATGAGTGCCGGACTCGATTGTATATCCTTGATATCCAAATTTATTTGGCTGGTTAGTACGGATTTTTGTTGCCGATTACGCTCTGCACTGACAGTCACACCCTCTGTGACAAAAATTGTTTCCGTAAGTCTTACATCAATTCGTTTATGACCGGCAACATGTAGATCTAATGAGTCAGCATATTCATCATAGCCCATCATCACTACGCGAAGTTTATACTTACCAAAAGGCACACTCTGTATTAGAAAGTATCCGTCATCATTGGTTGATGTTCCAACGTTCGATTCCGCTAAATACACATTTGCGTAAGGGATTGGCTCTCCTGTTGATTGCTCGCGAACAAATCCATTGATCGAAATGCCTTCGCCATTTGTGTTCACATCAGCTTGTAAAATAGCGGCATACCATAAAAACACTATGTAAAATAATTTCGAAATCAATTCACTCTCATCGCTTTAATAGGCTAAAGTCTCCCGATAACGGTGTACCAGATTCTATTTTACTTTATTTTTTTGTCAAAAGCGAAGACCGAGTTGACCGCCAAGCTTTTCATTTTTGATGTCTATTGTCGGCTGTATTTGAAAAGAAAATTCTAATTTCTTTCCATAGCGATACCTGACGGCATTACGCTTCCGTTCAATAGTTTTTATCCCATCAATCCAGCTATTTAAATAGCTGCCGGCAACTACACCAATCCCAAACAACACAAAAAAACCACCGCCACCTGCCCGATCAGCCCGCTCCAATTCACGTAGTCTGTAATTGTAGTTATCTGCTTCCAGGTTAGTCGGAATTTTTTCGTATCGTTTTATCTTACCGCTTTCGCCTTGAATATCTACGACCTCATAATCCGATTTGTCCCACTCGTCTTCTTGCTCTATATTCGTGGCACCTATCAGAATCGACGTTATTCCAAGCGCAACCGCGCCGACATGTTTCCAACCAGACCTTGGTTCATTAGCATAAAATTGTAAAGCACCGGGAACCGGAATAGCCATCAACATCAAACCAACACTAAGCCGTCTATTAGCATCTTCGTATTCTTCTAATGTCATCTGGACGGGAACGGGCCACAAAGGAACCTCATTTAGCGGTTCAGATCCAAGGATATCTGAACTAAAATCACTCAGCTCTTGTGCATTTATTTGCACGGAAAAACCTATCGAAATCGTTAAAAGTAATATCCTCATCGAAAAAAAATTCATACGTTTCTTCCTTTGTGATGTTTGTTTCTTCTCTTCAAATATAAGTCCCTTTTCATAATACCGAAAAATTACGGATCAAAGTTTTTTGTTTAAACTTAAATAACTCTTACGTTACTTTTCATCTACTATATTTTTAACAGATTGGAACTCTTATTCAAGCCAACTTCTTCACCATATCGTTACTCTCGTTACAAAAGGAGTCTGTATGAAAATCGGGCTATATGCTTCCATGTTTGGTAAAGACAAACCGCCCACATTAGACAGTATTGAAAGTTACATCAACTGTGCTTACGAACTCCGTTTAGATCTGATAGACTTTCGTCGAGACCGAGGCTTTGATTCCAAAGATCCAGCTTATCTTTTTGAAACCAAAATAGACTGTATCCGTAAAGGATTATCGGTTGGTTATCTTGCCTCAATCGGTCACTTTTCTGGAAGCGATGACGACCTCTCTGAAAAAGTAGCTGCTGCAAAAGAGGATGTCGATGTAGCTCTTTTCCTCGGAGCACCCATGATACGAATTTTTTCCGGGATGCTATCCGACCGCGAAGAGCAACTTCGCGAAATTAAATGCTTTCAGGAGATTGCCGACTACGCAGCCATAAAAGGAATTACTGTTGGCTTGCAAAACCACCCGTCAACAGGTGACGAAGTGTTAAGGATAATCCAAGAAACCGATCGTCCGAATTTCACTTTTCTACTCGATACAGGTCAGTGGTTAGATGCTCCCATGTATAATAATGGCGGAGCAGCACCTACCGACCACGCACTGTATCATTACATCACACAAACCGCTCCCTATACTTCTCACGTTAGGGCTAAATTTTTCAAAGTAGATACCGGACGAGAGGAATATCTGGATTACGAACGTATAATTCCTACACTCGTTGACGCTGGATTTAATGGTCCACTAACGGTGGTATTTGAGGGTCGCGACGTAAACGCATGTTCCGATTCAGATGTTATCGAATTAGCTGCGGCAGAATTAAGAGAGCTATCTATACGTTACAGTTGATCAAGTCGACTCATTCAGGAATCGAGAANAAAAGTTTAAACAAAAAAACAAATTCATAGGATATTGTCATGCGTAATCATCCTTTAGATGGTTTTCAACGTCAACCTCTCACGATACGAGACATCCGAGTAATTCCTCTCTCCTATGTACATCCTGGANAGAATTTATGGCGCAGCAGTACATATCAGGTTTGGAAAACAGATGCGGCTATCACTCAGATAACAACCGAAGAAGGCCTCATTGGTATCGGAGAAGGAACACCCTACGAGGGACCAACATACATTAAAAAGTTTACCGAGGACGTGATCAGGCCTATGATCATAGGCAAAAATCCGTTCGATGTGGAACTATTAACAAACCGCGGAACCGATTCTCGCAAAAGTCGTGCACCATGGGCTGGTGTTGATGTGGCCTGTTGGGACCTCATTGGAAAGTCGCTTGANANGCCTGTTTACGAACTACTTTCCGTAGACGGCAAGCCTCAGGCTTCTATTCCGATTTATGCCAGTGGCGGAGTAGAGCATGCTTGGTATGAAGACGGCCAACAACAGCTAATCGAGGAAGCACTACGCTATAAAGATGCTGGTTATGATGCGTTCAAGTTCCGCATCGGGACGAGCTGGCACCACAGTGGCATGACACTGAAAAAATACACCCCCATTTTGGAAAAACTACGTAGCGCCGTGGGCCCTGAATTCCGCCTCATACATGAGGCCGTTGGAAAAAATATGGGGTCATTTGAAATAATCCTAAATGACTTTGCGCCCGTCTTAGAGCAATTAGGGTTTTATTGGTTTGAGGAAGCTTTTGGTGGCACTGATATTTCGCATATAGATTTATATAGACGACTCAACCAAGCCCTTTCTACCGTGCGCGTTTCAGGTGGTGAGCGTTTTCTGAATAGATTCGAAGCTCAAACCTGGCTAGATAACGATGGACTTGACATTGTGCAAACCGACTGTAACGTCACAGGTGTGACGGAGAATTGGTATATCGCACAAATGACCCGATTAAGAGACAAAACACTAATTCCACATAATTGGCATGGTGGAGGTACAACCATGGCTAACGCTCATTTAGTGGCCTCAATGCCTAACCGCGAATACTGCGAATTAAATCAAACATTTAACCCCTTGAAAGATCAGATTTTCCGTGATCCATTAATCGTGAAAAATGGAAAAATGGTATTATCTGGTAAACCAGGTTTTGGCGTTGAGTTAATAGATGACATAGAAAAAAAATTCCCGTTTGTAGAGGGATCGTATTTAAAGCCTAACCCATATTTTGAAAGAGCCTAATGTCTCGATTCCAATATTCATTCTCTGTCAATAACAAGCTGGAACATGTCAGGAATTTTCATTCCGATCCCCGAGCCTTGAAAGACTTAACACCTCCACCCATTTTTCTTACCATTCAACAAATAGAACCATTAGCCGAGGGCTCCCATTCAAAATTTACATTGTGGGTCGGTCCATTTCCTATCCGTTGGCACGCCCAACACAGAGATGTAAACGATTCCGGATTCACAGATATCCAGATTGCTGGGCCGATGCGTACTTGGGAACATTCGCATAGATTCGAAGCAGTCTCAGCAAATCAAACAATCATTCACGAAGATATCAAATATCAACACTTTGATGGATTACGCGGACTTTTTACGCGGGTATTATTCTGCAAACCTGGGTTATACTTTTTATTTACTGCCAGAAAGTTTTTGACGCGCCTGCATCTAAAAGAAAAAAAAGAGCGCTCAAAACTATAATCGGATTTCTCTTCCCGTTTCGGCTGATTCATAACACGCATCTATAATTTTTTGCAGATTAATAAGTTGATGTGGTTGGTGCATATCCCATGGCAAACCCGCTCGCAGTTTATCAATCAGGTCTTCGTCCTGAACCTTAACACTATCCCCCCACCCATCTTCTCCCAAATCGGGAGTTCGATCCACAATCTCTCCGTCTTCATCTTTTAATATAGAGAATGGCGTACTTGTTACTGTGCCAACCGTAGTTGTAAGTTGAAAGCCATGCTGGTTTTGAACCTCACTACACCAATTTCCTTCTAATGAACAANAGCTTCCGTCATCAAAACGCACNAAACCACTAAGTANGTCCTCAGCATCGTAATTCCGTCTAATAGTTTCGTCTACTTTTGGGCCACGTTTAACAGGGAACAGCCGAGAACTAGACGCACTGACTGAAATAGGATTAGGTGAGCCGGCAATCCAAACAGCCAGGTCTAGTGTGTGAACCAATGTGGATGCTAAGACTCCGCCTCCCGATGTAGCTAAATGATAGTGCGGACCCCATACGGGTGGTGTATCATGACATCCCCAAGCCTTAAAATAAACAGGTTTCCCAAAGCTGCCGCTATTCATAAGATCACGAAGATAAAGCGAAGATTTTAGGTAACGCATATTGGTCCCTAATTGCACCTGTAGTCCCAAGTCCGCAGCACAAGAAAGCGTATTTTTTGCCTCATCGACATTCATCATGAAGGGTTTTTCACACAAAACATGAGCACCCGATCGGAGCGCTGAAAGCACCATCTCTTCGTGTGTATTGGGCATCGTGACCACCATTACCAAATCGAAGTATGCCTCTTTTAATAATTTCTTGTAATCCTTCGAAACAGAAGCCTCGGGCCAACGTCCTTTGGCTTTATCAAGTCTATCCTGGTCAATATCACATAAACCTGAAACCGTTGCACGCTCAGCACCTATCTTCTCAATGGCGTCAAAGTGTACATTCGCNTGGGCTCCNCATCCAATAATCCCAATTTTTATNGGACCATTCATCAGCACNGTATCGTCTCTCATATAAAAAATCTCACAATATTTGAATANATAAATTCAAACCACTTTTTCTGCTGCTTCAATTAAACCTCGCATATATCCAACAGCAAATAGCCGTCCTAACATAGTGTAACCGCTCTCTCCTTCTTCTCCTACCAGTACGGGGACATGATCCGGACGCATTACGCCATCAAAACTTGACTCGCGGTAAGAACACATTGAGGCAAACATGTCCGTTGGTCCCTCATCGTGAAATGTCTCTACAAACCTCGTTCGGTCACCTCGAACATCGCGCACGTGCACAAAATTAATGAAAGGACCGAAACGTTTAATTGTTGCNGGGATATCTACGCCCATAGCAGCAAAATTGCCCTGACAAAAACAAATGCCATTCGCTGAACTAGGTGCAAGTTCGATTAGTTTTTCAAATGCTTCCGGATGCGTCATAATCCTCTCTACACCACGTAAAGGCGATAACGGGGGATCATCGGGATGCATAGCCAAAGCAACACCCTCTTCTTCTGCAACTGGAAGAATTTCGTCTAAAAAAGACGCCAAATTATCCCATTGTGATTGTCTCGAGATTCCTCCATCAAGCAAGCCTAATGCCTCNATTTGCCGAGCATCAAACTCACTACACANAGCACCTCCACGACCAGGCACTTCAAATGAGGTCCGNGTCCAATCCGTCAAACCCATCCAGTTATAACACAAGACACCAATATTTAGCGCACCCATACTCCGAACAAGCTCTTTCAAGTTTTCTAATTGAACTGTTCGATTGTCACCGCCCAATACAACATGATCCATTGGCAAATATCCCTCCACAACAGAAACTTTCAACCCTTGACTCTCTACCTGCACACATAGAGGCTCAATATCTTCTACTCTTGATCCAGGGTATCGCACAACCAGATCGGTCACCCCGATCTGGCTAGCCAGTTGAATATTCTCGGCATTAAACGGTGTCACAACCATACCTATTCGCATTGATTTACTTCACCCACTTATCAATAAACCTTGTCGTTTAAATTAGAAGTTAAGTCGTCAACCCAACATTTATTCTATTGAAATTTCGATTAATTNAGACTCCAGTATTTAAATTCTTGGCATCACGTTCCCACCAGCAACCGGTAAATACACGCCGGTAATAAAAGAAGCAAGATCCGAGGCTAGAAATGCCACGGCATTCGCAATGTCCCGGTCCTCACCTCGATGGCCCAAAGGAACGTTTTTNNCGTAACTTGAATCGTCGATGGGATCCTTACGAAATCGATCGCTNATCATCCAACCTGGAGCGACTTGATTTACGGTAATTCCATGCTCTCCCACTTCACTTGCTAAAACTCGTAAAACTCGATCTTGACCCGCTTTACCTGATATGTAAGCCGATTGATTTGGATTACACTGCATTGTACACTCTGTATTAGTCGCAACCACACGTCCCCACTTATTATTTATCATATCTGGTATAAATGCTTTTGCCATAAGAACATTATGTATGACACAGGTTTTAAACTGACTCTCGTAATCTTCTTCTTCNTGATTTAAAACGGAAGTCCACTCATACTGCTGTACAGCATTATTAACAATTATATCAGCAGGGCCAAGCTTAGATCTAACTTGATCGCGTAAATTAAAAACCGATTCTTTATTACTTACGTCNGCCTGTATCGTGATGGCCTCTCCGCCAGTTGATTGGATCTCCTCACGCAACTGTGTCGCTCTTGCTTCACCATTCAGGTAATGCAAAACTACCCGAGCATTACAGTCAGCTAACGTTCTCGCTATAGAGCGACCTAGTTCGCCGCTTGCTCCNGTGACAACAGCAATTCTACCCTTCAGATCCAGATCTAACATATCATATCCTCACTAAAAATAATGTCAATCGCTTTTGAAGGATCTTGCCNGTTNGTGCAGACGCGTTCCGACCANACNCTGCACTGTCCAATCCTTCATCGGCTCGGCNCCCAATAAGTCGTATACCTTNAGAGCCTGTTCATTCCAATCCAAGACAGACCATTCCATTCGAGCACAACCTCTCTTAACTGCCAAATAAGCCAGATAACAAACTAGCTCGCTACCAAAACCGCGACCTCTCCATTCGGAGACAATATAAAGATCTTCTATATACAGTCCTGGCTTACCTAAGAACGTTGAGTAAGTATGAAAAAAGATAGCGAACCCGACCGGCTGGCCGCGATATATTCCAAGAAGGACTTCGGCCCTTGGGTCTTCCCCAAACAAAGTCTTTCGAAGAGCCTCTTCGGTAGCACTGACCTCATGACTCAATTTTTCGTACTCAGCTAACCCTTTAATAAATGTCAGAATTTGTCCGCAATCAGAAGGTTGAGCAGGACGTATATAATATCCATCTATTCGAGTATCGACCGAAGTATTCAGCAACAAGAAACTCCGCATGTTTTACCAATGAAAATTATAAAAAAAACAGCACTATAAGTGAGTCCTACTTAGAACGCTGAACAAGCCCTACTGCTCCAAATTCGTAACTGGCATCTTTATCTGGTAACTCTTCCAAATACACAGTGAACCTTACAGGTAAGCCGTTATCTGGCATCTTCTTTTTCCAGTATTCTGCATAGGCTTTAGAATATTCATGGCGAATGCGATTCTTTTCCTTAGCATAACCTTCGGGATCTACAAGCGCATTTGGCGCTTTGGGTGCTGCCCCAAACGAATGAACCTCAAGAAAATCCACCTCGGCTAAGGACTCACAAATCTTAGCTTCTTTTAAGTACATTTCCCAAGTGTCAAAAATCCTGGGTATTTCTAAGGTTGGATGCATTTTTGCGACATCTTCCAATTCTAACTCATTAGTCGCCGCCAAAGCCCCCGTCATACCGACAAAGCGGATTTTCAAATCTCCGTTATCCAGCTCTTCAACTACTAAATCCGAAAAAACATCATTTTTGTTTTTCCGATAGTAGGTTACTCTGCCCCTTTTTTTTACTTCCCAGTCCATAATTCCTCTCTTGTTTCCAAATTAAAACTCGTATGTAATTCCCCAATCTCTTCCCTCATCGATTCCTACTTTACATTCCATGAACGGTTCCCAGGAAAAAGTATTTGCATTACCCCAAATAGGAAAAAACCCCGGAACATAGTCACACGTTGCCGCGACCAGACCTAAAACTGGATGTTTCTGCAGGATAACTAAATTGTTTTGATCTGAATGTTCTAAAATCTGATAAAATCCTTTTTCCCAGTTGGGCCAGTTTTTTCGACTGATGAAACCATTTTGGCCCAGTTCAAATCCTCCGTTAATCGGCATCGAAATCTTGGTATTAAAACGACACAACTCGTCTTTATTTGGCTGAGGATAGAATGGATGTGGAAACCATCGTAATTCAATCGGTTCCTCACCATCGTTGGACAATTTAATTTCTGAATTCAAGGTCCTCTCTCCTAGTTGTATCTTACGTTCGAGAATTAAACTATAAGGACCCAACGATTGCTTTGTCCGGAAAGATATTTCCTGCATGCCACAATTTATATCCCAAACACAGAACGATTCTACAGTATTTTTGTCTGTATTACACAAGCCTATTCCTATGATTAACGCACACGAATCTTGTCCATTCAAATCTTTAATTGGCGCGAGATTAAATGCATCTGGAATACCCTGGCCATCGAAAACATTAAAACTTTCGGGATATGTTGGCCCTGAGAGTAAAGGTCCTAGCTCTCGGTCTGTGACCTGAAAGATATAACCGCCAGTACAATATCGAGTCCCCAGGAGATGTTGGTCAGCAATTGGGTCGATTATTTCAACAATTAATTGGTCATTTTCTAGCTTATACATATCTCCATATCCACATGTTTTTGAAGGTTAAAAAAAAACATCTCGTATTTGTATGCAATATTTCGACTGGAAGGTAATTAATTTTACCACTTCTCTATTCCACCCATTAGCATTTTTTGCGTATCAGTGCCTTCTTCTCTCATACGCTTAGCGAATGGTCCATCGAATGACTCACGAGACTTCATCCAAGCCGGTTGATAACACATTAAACAAACACGACGATGGTTTTGCGACCGATTAGCGGCCCCTCTATGATACAGACATCCGTCGAACATTATAGCCTGTCCGGGTAGGGCATTAATACGACGTTCATCCGGGAAACTCGCATGACAAATAGGGGGACGAAACGGGACCCTATGACTACCAGGAACGATAACAATAGGACCATTTTCGTCTGTTAATTCGTCCAGATAGTAGCCGCAGTTTATCTGGCCTGGTAATGCACCATATGGCGTGCCCTCGGTGGACACAGGCCAAGGAACGTCTCTGTGCCAATTCTGATCTTCAGCACCGGGAACAACAACTCTGCCCGTCGCGCTATGCAACTGTATACAACTGCCTAAAATAGCCTGCATTCTTTTAAAAATCTTTGAATTTTCAAGTAACCGAGTAAAGCACTCGCCTTCTTCAAGGAGTTCATGTATAAACTGCTCTTTCTTAATAGAGAATAGATTGTCTAAGCCTCTTCTTAAATCTTCAATCTCTGACTCTTGGATAGCATCCTCTACTACCAAGTAGCCCCACCGCTTAAAAAAAGCTACATCACTTTCAACTTCGGGGCTGACATCAACATTCAATTGTGAAGGGTAAGCGGGCGAGGTTCCCATGATTTTTTCCTTGAAATTAATGACGTGATTTAAAGAAGAATACGATCCAAGTGAGATAGTTTACTATTGCAGGTCCCTTCCGGGTGTACGATTCCACGGTGTTGGCTCTTCATTTCCCTCATACGCTGGTATTATTCCCAATAAATTTAGTTTTTCCCAAACTTCTGGAGTCCATTTCGGGGGTCTACTCGGACTTCCTATCGCGGACCGGAGACCCTCCGATAACAAATCGTAAAAAGGCTGATACCATAACGTTATCACCGTTCTTCGTGAGCCAGAAATATTGGAATGAGCCGAATGCAATAGGCGCGAATCGCCAACGACTAAATCTCCCGCCTGAACCGGCACATCTATCTCATCTTTAATGGCCTGATACGCAGAGTGATTCGGGTCCACAACACGTCTCAACTTATCAGTATGCGCGTCAGGAACAAGATCATGCATTTCATGGCGCTTACGGTGTGAACCTTGTAACAATCGCAAACAGCCATTTTTAGGCGTCGTATCCACAAGGTAATACATAAAAAAAAGCTGTTGTGGCAACGGCGTATAACTACTTAAATCACTCCAGCCCCACCAATCTTGATGCCAAAATAATGCCGGACTTTCTGGCGGTTTGGATATTATGTATCCAGAAGACCAACGAGGACAAATAGAACCGATATTCCTTAACACTTCCAAAGCACGTGGATACACCACAAGCTCTGCAAATAGCGTATTTTCAGTAACACTAATCATGCTACCCGTTGATAACTGAGCGCGGCCAGCATCTTCATCCTGTGCATCCAAAAGACAACTAGTTACATATTTTAAATCTTCTAAGAAGGAACGATCCAACAGCTTTGATATGACAAAATATCCATTCGAAATTAGTTCTCGGTAATGCTCTTTATTGTTATCTGTCTTTGAATGATCATTCACTATATTTGAACAATTAAATGACATTTTCTCTCCAGTTAATGTTTCCTTTGGGACAATCAATTTACCTACAGAGACCAGACTAGACCAGAGTTCACCAAATACGACTTTTGCCGGAGCAAGAAAACAGTTATTCTTCAGCCCAAACCTTTAACCCTTTGAGGACCGTGATGCCAAATCCAACATCTCCCCATATTGAAATTGACACTCCAGTCCTCCCACCTGCGTGGGCTATTATGCAATGGGAATTACTTAGAGCCCAAACCAACGCATGCAGATCTTTTTTCGAAAAGTATTTCGACGAACGCGGCTATCTAGAATGTATCCCAAGATGGGGAGGTAACGACGGGCCCGATGATGCGATAGAAAACCTCGTACACTGGCCTGTATTATATCTTCTCGGCGGACATAACGATCTCCGTGATATGTGCGACCTTGCTTGGGAAGGACACCTTAAACAATATACAGAAGCTAAAACCACGGAAGTTCCTTTTGCACGCGATGGCATGTATTATCGAGAGTTTCCAGTAATGTTTGATTGGGTACATAATGGAGAAGGTTTAACCACATTTAATCTTCACGGGCTAATGAACCCGCACGAAAAAAATTTTGAAAGCCGTGTACGACGTTTTGCAGGATTCTATATGGGCAATGATCCCCAAGCACCAAATTACGATCCGGAGCATAAAATCATCCGTAGCCTTTTCAACGGTAGTCGCGGACCAATGTTGCGCAAGGCCACCGCCATAGATTGGGCAGGAGATTCTTTAGACGAAGTGCAAGAACGTTTCATTCCGTTACATGGAGAACGGAACTTCGAGGAAATGCTGGCACACTTCAAGGACTATACAGATGTAATTGGTGATCATCCACAAAATTTAGTATCGACTTCGTTAGGACTGAATGCCTTTGCATTGACTGGAGAAATTCCATATCGAAATTGGGTTCTCGAATATGTAGATGCCTGGCTAAATAGAACCAAAGAAAATAGNGGTATAATACCTACTAATATAGGCTTAGACGGAACGATCGGAGGGGCCTGCGACGGTAAGTGGTACGGAGGGTGCTACGGTTGGGGTTTTACTGTGGAAGTACCACAAACAGGTGCCATGTCTAGTCGCAATACCCATCATTTAGGGCTATCCGGATTTGGCAATGCTCTCCTTTTGAGCGGAGACCAAAAGTATGTCGATATATGGCGCAAAATGATCGACACGATAAATAGCAACGCTAAAGAAATTGATGGCCAACAAATGTATCCGCACATGTATGGAGATGACGGCTGGTACGAATACAGGCCACATCCATACAGCCAAGGTGCTCTGGAAGTTTATTACTGGTCAATGAACGATGACGACCTTCAGAGATTAGATACCAAAAATGGATGGGTCGGTTTCTTAGCCGGCAACAATTCGCATTACCCTGAATCAGCACTTCAGGCTGATTTTTCACGTATTAGAACACAAATGGAAAAAGTGAGATTCGACCCTACTACGCCTGACACTCGTCTTTCAGACAATCCAAATCCTTTCAATCCTGCCACGCCCGGAACATTACTCCAGCAAATGACCGGAGGCTTAACACCTCGTCATGGATGTCCACTACATAGCAGAGTCCGCTATTTCGACCCTATCAACCAAAGACCAGGAATTCCCGAAGGCGTAGGAGCATTAGTTACGGAGCTCAAAGCAAATTCTATGAAGCTACAATTAGTTAATACTGACCCCGTAAATTCGAAAGATCTAATTATTCAGGCAGGAGCTTATGGCGAGCATACTTTTTCCACCGTGCAAGTAGAAGGCAATGAAGCTACTATTGAAGANAATTCATTGAGTATTCATATAGCTCCAGGATCAGGGGCTACCCTAGAAATCCAAATGCAACGTTACGTAAATCCAACATCATTTAAGTTCCCGTGGCATTCCAGATGAGAAAATTATAAACTCTTCCCGAAAAAATTTAATGATAGGAGCGATAGTTACAAGATGTCAAAAATACAGTCAAAACTAACTCCCGAAGATCAAGATTCCTTTCACTCCGAAGGCTATATAATACTGCCTGAGTTTCTTGATACTGAATTCACTAAGCAACTCAAGAANAATGTCGACGAACTTATGGCCGACCGTAAGAACTCGCAAAACCGTGAAAAATATTTAGTCGAGTATCAGAGTCTGGGCTTACTCACTTCCCATCCCCCACTCATGAACATGCTCAATCAAATTATGGGACCTGAATTCGCAATGCACCATATTCACGCCGTCCGACAAGATAAAGGCAACGACGGCGTTCATTGGCATCAAGATTATGAACAGGTTCCTCAAACGAATCGTTCGCACATAATGGTTCATGTGTTTTATTACCTTGATGGACTCAATGGAGAAGTTGGCGATCTGTTAGTCCTTCCCCGTTCCCAAAATACAATAGTTGAACGCGGAAGCCTCGCATTGCTAGGAACCGGAGATCTTCCTGGATCGCTAACTGTTGATGACGTACCACCAGGGACAGCCGTAATTGTCCATTCTGCCGTTTGGCACGGGCGTCGTCCAAAACCAGGTAACGGTCCTAGATATTTTATTGATGTATCCTACTGTCAACACGGAATAATTTGGCCTGGATATAGAGATGAACACCATGAAAAAATAAATCATGCTGCTCTTAAAAACGGGTGTGGCCGAGAAGGAAAATACGACTTCGTGTATGACACCTCCCAATTTTTCATTCAAAAGGACGTTAATCCAAAATTCAATGAACAGAATCAAGGTAGTATTGCCCTTAGGTTGAAAGGAAGTTCCTAGTGAGCAACGGAAATAAGATTGTTCTGGTTACCGGCGCAACAGGAAAAGTTGGCCAAAATTTCATTCGACGTTTTTTAAGTGATTCTGCCTGGGAAAAATCCAAAATTCGCGCACTTTGTCACAATCGGATACTAGAGGAAAACGATCGTATCGAAGTAGTACGCGGATCTATTTCCCAATTAGATACTGTTTCCGAAGCAATGAAGGAAGTAACTCACGTGGTACATTTAGCTACCTGCAAAGAAACGCCAAGTGACGTGATGGATGTTACTGTACGTGGGTTATTTTGGCTTTTAGAAACCTGCCGAAGATCCCCCTCCTTTAGACAGTTCATCTTAATTGGTGGTGACGCGGGGATAGGTCATTTTGTCTATCCACATCCAATACCCGTCGCAGAAACCCAGAAACACAGTCCATACAAAGGCTGCTATGCCCTTTCCAAAGTACTTGAGGAAGTAATGCTTGAACAATACTATACCCAGTACGATCTCAACGGATGTTGTCTAAGAGCACCATGGATTATGGAAAAAGATGATTTCAAATACTCTCTTTCCTTCGGCGAAGACGTCTTTGGTGGTCCGCGTTGGTGTGACTTAGTTGATTCAGAGACAGCCAAAAAATACAAAGATAATAACACGATACCTATTATGACCGATACCACCGGAAAGCCCGTAAAACGAAACTTTGTCCACGTAGAAGACCTTGCAGAAGCAATAATGCTTTCACTTGATCACCCGGCTGCTAGACAACAACTCTTCAATGTATGTATGGACGAACCAGTAGATTATAGAAAAGTAGCGGATTACTTAGAAGAAACGAGAAACCTACCCAACGTAGAAATCGCCACCGAATTTCATAGCACATGGCTCGATAATACAAAAGCTAAATTTCTACTTGATTGGCGTCCGAAATTTGATCTATCCAGATTAATTGATGCTGCATGGAATTACGAACGGGACCAGAACGATCCTCGAAAAATTTGGTATCCTGGATAAATAGCCTCAACTATTCGGTAACTGTAATTCATGCCAACGATCATAATATCGCTGCAGCTCGATCGGTAGGTGTGCTCGAACATCAGAATTCAACCTCCACTCCAACCTCTTATCGACTTTAGAGGGCGAAAGACCTTCTATATACTTGCTCCAAGACGCTGAAATTGTAAGCCGCTCGCTGTCTCTTCTATAAACACCTCGATGGATGCTATTCCCGTTCCAAAACACTGCTTCGCCAGCACTAAGTTGAATTGTGTGCTGCCCTGGAATATCTTCATCCCTAGTTTCCAGCAAACAAAGTCTTTCGTGTTCAGTACGGTACCGTCTATGACTGCCTGGAACAATCTGAAGACAAGCATCATCTACCAAAGCCAAATGCCATCGCAAGCCTGTTTGGGGCTTATTAAGAATTTTCAATTCTTGAGCTTCCGTTCCATCGCGCTCTTGACTTCCAAGGTCTCGATGCCAACCAAAACCCCAATCCGAATGTTTAGGGTTCGTAAACAGCAGAATCGCACCTAAAGTCAATTCATATCCAATAAAAAAATGGACATACTCCATTATATTTTGAGAAAGTAAATGCCGAGCAAAAGAGGGTTCATCAAATTCTGGAGCAATTAAGCCTCTAATTGCCCAAGGTTCTCTGGCATCCTTATCGGCCCAATGGGTGAAAAGATCTACTTGGCCAATTCGAACTTTTTCCTTAACTCTTCGGGCGGCTTCGCGGAGTTGAAATAGAGTATCAACATCTACCAAATCACCGACGATAAAAAAACCTTCTTCTTCATAAGCCTGTCTTTGATCAATTGTTGGCATAATGGCCTTTCTCCTAAAAAAATTCTAATATTTTGAACGGTATTTGTATATTAATCAAAATTATGCACCAGATTCAATACTAAACTAACTTTACCTCTCCACAAGAAGGCTTCAAATGGGACTCGATTGGACTACAATAGACCGCTTCGTTTTTGGAGAAGCCTGGACGCATTCATTCATTAAGTCGCATGCAGAAATCCTATGTGAACGTATCGGACCACGATGGGCAACATCAGACAATGAACTTGCCGCTGCGACATTCATTCGCGAACAATTTATACAAGATGGCTTAGACAATCCGGTATTCGAAGATTTTAATTTGCCAACGTGGTCCCACAAACAAACCCTTGGAACCCTAGTTGAAGTAAATAAGGCTATCGATTTACTCCCTTTTAATCGATGCCCAGCTTGCAAGCTCACCGCACCTATCGTCAATGTAGAATACGGCACAGAAAACACCTTAAGAGAAAAGAAAAATGAAATCAAAGGTGCTATCGCCATAATGTATGTTGGGTTTGAACCTTTCTCTCAACCCATTCCACTTTCCGACCGCTTATACAAACTAGCTCAGTTAGGCGTTGCAGCTATTGTATGTATCGATCCTAAAGATGGTGACCGTATAGAATATCGCAACGCAGGTGACTGGCGCCTACCGGAACAGGCTGAGGCACCTGTACCCTGCGTAAGTACTTCGCGAGAACATGGATCAATATTGATAAAAAGTTCCGACAAACTTTTTAAGATCGTAGTTGAAGCTTCATTCTACAAAGCGAAAACACAAAATGTTGATGCTCAACTTACAGGACATGCATGGCCCAACACACAACTTATTCTTGGAGGTCACCACGATACTGTTTTGAACTCTTCGGGAGGTAATGATAATGCTTCAGGAACTATTGCAGTTTTAGAGACAGCTCGAGTATTGGCCGCTCTTCGATCCGAATTAGGAATATCACCAGGCTGCACAATCCGTTTTGCTACTTTTAGCGCAGAAGAACAGCGATTAGCGGGTGCTGGGGAATACGCTAAACAACATTGTAATCCGGAGAATAATACCCGCCTAGTAATCAATCTGGATGAACTCTCCACTGGTTATTTTAAAGGAGTCGTACTCGCATTCCCGCATCTACGCACGTTGATTCAATCGCAACTAGATTCAATGGGTGATGGGCTACGATGTCACGTTATGTCACAATTAGATAGCACTTCTGACCACTTTCCGTTTCTTCGGCAGGGAATCGACGCTGCTCATCTTTGGCGTTGGCGTTTCCACGGTCGAAATGCCGATTCTAATTATCATCATGAACCAGCAGATACGCTTGATAAAATAAATGTTAGAGAACTCAAAGAATATGTAGGACAACTGTCTAGGCTTTTGTTGCGCTTATCTCATATTCATCCAAAAGACTGGCCAACAAATCCCCAGACATCAAACACCGTGAAGTCAAGGCTTATCAACGAGAGAGGTAGCGTAATTCGAGTCTATTAAATTTTACTTCTCTGAACATAATACGCAAAATTTGTTACGTACTTGAAGTTGCTTACAATTACCAAAAATTCTTCTTAATTTTATGTCATGTCTTAAGGAAATATGACCAACTATCAGTAGTTGTCCGCCCGTTCGCAATGCCTTATAGGCTTGTCTAAACAGTCGCCAAGGAACTTTTTTATCAACAGACTTATTCCGATGAAATGGAGGATTACAAATTATTAAGTCGAGAGAATTTGACGTTGTTTCACCCAGACCGTCTGCACAGATAACACGCGTCAATTGCTTTGGTATTATTCGTTTTATGTTTTCCGTTGTGGAAGCAACCGCCATAAAGGATTCATCAAAAAATAAAATTTCTGCATTAGGATTCNGTATTCCTGCAGTNAGGCCTAACACGCCATTTCCACAGCAAAGATCTGCGATAATTCCATTTTTCGAACTAGCTTTTATATGTGCTATTAATAACCTTGATGCATTATCCAATCGGACACGTGAAAATACATTAGCATGGTTAACTAATAGCCAATCCGTAGCACCTAGTCTGTAGCACGTTGGGTAAGGGCTTTGTTGGTTTTCAATAGACTCATCAANATCACAGAAAATTAATCGAGCCTTCTTTTTTGCTTGAGAAGTCGATGTTTTTCCAAGAATACGTTCACAAATTTTTAGAGTAGAAGTATGAACATCTCTTGTCATACCTGCTCCTAAAACACGNACATCTGGGGCCAGATATTTCCTTATTCGGCAAAGCTGATCTTCAAGTAATGAAAGCGTCTTGGGAACCTTAAACAGTAAAACACCGATACTGCCTTGAGGCGGCTCTAATGTTTGTATCAAAGCTACACAGTTCGAGGATTTATTATTGCACCGTAAATTCTCTTCTATTGCTTTATGCGAAAGCAACGAATCACTCAATACTTGCGGTCTGAATTCTGCCAACGCCAATGCTAAAGCGCCCCACGAATCATTCATTATCAATAGGCGNTCTTCCGATCGAATTATTTTATTGTCATTAATATGTTGCAACATATATTCGTCAGCAGCATCCCAAGCCCGAAGCGAATCATTTTTATAATCGGGATACCGCTGAAGCGAAAACTTCCCCTGTGGCACTGAGAAAATATCCATTTAATCGCAATTGACTTTTGAATNAATAATAAAAGATCCCAACATAAAACATCTCNCTAAAAAATTAACGAATATAATTTAGCCTTTCGAAGTGATTAAAAAAAACGCATATTGACATTTTGGAATACTCGGAAAATATAACCAAGGAACTCTAATGTCTTACCACGTATATATATCAAATGCTGCCAGCGCATTTTTTTCGCATTTCATAATGGATGCAGCAACTGGTATCCTCGAACCTCAACCAAATATAGAACTCGAAGCGGAGCCAGGAGCTGTAGCCCAAAGTCCACATAGTTCACATCTATTTGTCGCCCTTCGCAGTGCAAAGAAATTAGTGAGTTATTCGGTAAATCAAGAAAATGGTGCGTTAANCCAAGTGAACTCCAGTTCACTTGAAGAAGGGCCACCCTATCTNTACGTAGATAACAGTGGAGCATACCTTTTATCATCCTATTATGGTGGGGGGACGGTAGCCGTGCATGCTATAGACTCCAACCAACATATATCTTCCGAACCGCTTCAAACNGTCGCGACAGATACGCACGCGCATAGCATANAGACTGACCGCTCTAACAAATTTGCCTTTGTCCCACACACCAATCCGGCTAATTCGATCTTTCAATTTAAATTTGATTCAGAGACAGGTGAATTAACCGCAAACGATCCATATAAAGTCGAGCCTGCAACACCTGAAGGCCCAAGACATTTCATCTTTCACCCACGTAAAGACTTGCTTTATTCTGTAAATGAAAATGGTAGCACTATTTCAGCCCACAGAATGGATCCTGATCAAGGTACACTCGAATCATTTCAAGTGGTATCGACCTTACCGGGTGGAAAACCTGTTGAAGGAAATACAACTGCAGAAATCGATATTACGCCCGATGGAAAATTTCTATACGGTTCAAACCGCGGACACAATTCCCTTGCCTTATTTAGCATCGGTGACGATGGAAAACTTACACCCATAGACCACTTTCCGACAGAAGACACACCGAGGTTTTTTGCAATTGATCCGAGCGGTAAATTTATACTGTCTGTTGGTCAAGCATCTAACGGCCTACAGTCCTACAAAATAGATCCCGAGTCGGGTGTACTTGAACCCTTACAACGATTCGAAGTAGGTGAGAGTCCTCTATGGATTACCTTCGTTAAGAAAACGGAATAGTTTTATAATTAACCATCTATGGATTATCCACGCCGACCGCTTGTTCGACGTGGGTAAATCCGTCACGTTCTAATAAAACTAACAAGCCTTTATTAAGTTCACGGACTACGTTAGGACCTCTATATACCAATGTAGTGTAAATTTGCACGACTGACGCCCCTAAGCGAATTTTCTTGTAAACATCTTCAGAGCTACGTATTCCACCAGATCCAATCAATACATACCTTCTACGATCTACGTTTTTATACCAAAATGCCAACGCAGCGTCCATCAAGGATTGAGTCGGTGGACCACATAATGTGCCGGGGAGACTACGCACTTCTGAGGTCTGAGTTTCCGTGATATAATTTTTTCCTGGGGGAATATTAAATATAAATCCTCGAATCGATTTGCATTTTTCAATAGCAAGCAGAGTACGCTCCATACGCTGACCATCACTGTGCGCCGTCAGCTTAAGAAATATAGGCGGTAGGTCTCTAATTTTTTCACACTCTTCTATAAGAGACTTTAATACAGATGCTGTGTCAAAAATGCTCTCACCAGCAGAAGTATTTGGACAATTCAGATTTAGAGTAATGTAATCTGCGTTAGCACTAAGTAATCGGGTCGCTTCAACATATTCTCGAATGATTTGGTCTGAGGTAGAAGTTAGCCCAGTATTTGTCTCAACGATGTTAATTCCTATGGGTACCTGCCCACAAAGATGGCTTAGTCTTTCCCCAACCACCTTGGCTCCTTGATTTGGGACACCATAATTAACAATTATCGCCTCGTCTTTCGGCAAACGAAATAAGCGCGGTCGAGGATTCCCTTTCGAAGAATTGATAGATACCGATCCTACCTCAATGTGTCCAAATCCTAATGCACTTAGCAATGACGTGGCACGCCCATTTTTGTCAAAACCTGCCGCCAAGCCAATGGGATTATGGAAACAAAGATCTCCTAATTCTACCCTAAGGCGCTCGTCATGTATTCTATAATACCTACTTAATAATCGAATTACCCAGTCAGCTTTACCTATAGTCTCGCTTATTTTTATAGTACTGTCATGCACCCATTCAGGGTCCAGTTGGAATAAGACCGGACGAATCAGGCGACGAAAAAAAAATGCCAAAATATATGCCTTTTTTTGCTCAATTTACTCGGTAACAGTAATATAACACTGTACGGAGAAAATTATAATGATAGGGATAATCGGACTTGGTCTTGTAGGTTCAGCAATCTGCAAGCGTTTCCATGAAAAAGATTTTCAAGTTGTAGGCTACGATATTAGTCCCGAGGCAGCAAATCAGACTAAACGATTTGGAGTTAAGATTTCCCGATCAGCAGAGGAAGTCGGTCTTTTAGCTGACATCGTTATACTTTCACTTCCCGATTCAACACAAGTTGATCTTGTGGTCGAAGGACCCAAAGGCCTTTTAAAAACAATAGCCAAAAATTCTTTAATAATCGATACAACCACTACCGATCCCCAAGCGTCGGCTGAATTAGCAAAACGTCTGAAAAAACGCTGTATACGATTCGTGGATGCCTCCATTATCGGATCCAGCAAAGAAATTGAAAATGGATCTGCTGTTATATTGTGCGGTGGTTCCAAAGAAGACATTGCAGAAAGCAAAAAACTCACCTCTGTTTTTTCTAAACAGGTTTTTCATATGGGCCAAAATGGTAAGGGAGCAGAAACTAAATTAGTAGCCAATTTAGTACTAGGTCTCAACCGACTGGCACTAGCAGAAGGATTAAATTTAGGAGCAAAAATAGGAATAAACTCGAAATTATTGTTAGAAGTCCTCCAATCTGGTGCAGCCTATTCCAGAGTAATGGACCACAAAGGCAAAAGAATGATTGATGCCGAGTTTAACCCGCCACAGGCACGATTGGCCCAACATCACAAAGACGTTAAGCTAATTCTAAAACTCGCAAAGCAGAACGATACGCCGACGCCATTGACCACGACCCATGAAAAAATTTTAAACCAAGCCCTTATAGCCGGCTTAGGCGATTTAGACAACTCAGCAGTGATACAAGTTTTAAGCACCTTGACGAGCAATGACTTATGAAGATAATGCCAGGAGGGCTTTCTATGACAACAATTTTTATTTATGCAATCTTACCCTTCTCATCCTTGTTGTTATCAGGTTGCGGGGATCCTTGTCGGTCTGAAATAGACCAAAAAGTTTTGGAATTGGCGGCAACTGAACCAGGAGCCCAAAAACTCCCTTCCGGATTAATCTACTTAGAACTAAAACCTGGATTGGGCCCTAGTCCTGGTCCAAATGACAAGGTTCATGTGCGATACACTGGTATGCTCACAGACAGTACCGTATTTGATTACACCGTAAAATATCGGAGCCCGAGAAAGATCGCTCTGCAAAACGCTATTCCGGGTTGGATAGAAGGACTGCAAAAAATGAACTACGGTGCAAAAGCTAAGTTGACTATCCCGCCTCATTTAGCTTATGGAAAACGCGGAAAGAAATTCTCTATTCCTAGTTGCGCGATTCTAATTTTCGAAATTGAATTATTAGGAATTGAGAAGTCAATATTAGACGAAGCCGAACAAAGCTAATTCTTATTGTCGGAAATAGTTACTTTATTGGGGTTAACTTGATCGGCCAATTTTTTTATGTCTTCAGTGAAAAGATTTCGGTTATCAATAACGAAAAAGTTACCTCCTAACTGTTTCAACGACTCGAGTGCAGAAATATCGGATAATCTCTCATTGCCGTACATATTAAAATCACCACCCACTTCTGTCACCATTTCTAAACCCCGCAAATTGGTGAGTTTTTTATTAGCATATAAATTAAAATCACCAACAATTTCCCGTAAACTTACAAATCCCGATATGCCCGTTAAGCGTTCGTTTCCATAGATGGATAGATCTCCAACGACCTGCGAAAGACTACTCAGATCTTCGATCCTATCTAAATTGGCATTGCGCCCTATACGCACATGACCGCCAACATATTTTAAATTAGAGATCTTTTCAACGACTTCCAGCGCGTAATTGTTTTCTAATACAAAGTTACCACCTACATATTGCAGCCTGGATAAATCNTCTACAAGACTAAGTGATGGGTTAAACTCTAAAATGAAGTCTCCAGCAACACGTTCCAAATTATAAAGATCTTCAATATCCGTTAGCAGATTATTATTATGAATATGCAAATGCCCCCCAACGTTAGTTAGTTTTGAAATCGCAGCTAGGTCAACTAACCTATCATTATGGTAGATATTAACATTGCCACCCACCGTTTGAATAAACATATCTTGTAATGACTCAAGTTTTTCATTGCTATGTATTTCGACCTTACCGCCTATCGTTGTTAGATCAGCCAGTCCTTGAAAACTCTCTAAGTCTTCATTTTCAATAATACTCAAATCACCTGAAACAGCCGTTAAATCGGACAAACCATCTAAGGAAGAGCGTGTAAGTTGAGTGATCGATAAATTCCCGGCGATAGAATAACTGCATCCTCCTTTTCGCTCGAGCGCTAAAACATCTCGAACGGAACGAATCGCAAAATCACCACTCAAGACCTTTGGCATGCATTGGCCATCACTACCCGCAGTTAATCGACTTTCACTTCCACAACCCCAACAGCTAACGATTAAGATCAATGCCAAATATTCATTTGACCATAGCCTTGTTTTAGCCACTATTATTCCTTTTAAACAAGTTGAGACTTTGTTGAGTTAATGTAGTCAAATGTATAAGTTAGGTCACTCATATACCAATTTATCTACTCAGTTCTTGNGNTAGGCCAACTAAGAATCTAGTCCAAAATATGAAGCANGGAGAAAAAATATCGTCAAGAATATTTTATCTTTACTAAATTGAAAAATCATTGGGAGGATTATTNATGCCAAAAATAACATTTATTGGCGCAGGTAGTACTGTATTTGCAAAGAATATATTAGGCGATTGTATGTGTACAGAAGCTTTGCAAGAATCAGAAATAGCCCTTTTTGACATAAATAAAAGTCGGTTAAACGATTCGGCTACAGTAATGCGGGGTTTGAATAAGAAAATAAATCGTGGACGAGCAAAAATTAGTACTTATTTAGGAAAAAGCCAACGTAAGAAAGCATTGCGCGGAGCAGATTTCGTAGTGAACGCAATTCAAGTTGGGGGCTATAATCCTTGCACAATTACTGATTTCGAGATCCCCAAAAAATATGGACTACGTCAGACCATCGCAGATACCATTGGGATAGGTGGTATTTTTAGAGTCCTCCGAACATATCCTGTCATGTTGGAATTCGCGCGCGAAATGGAAAATGTTTGTCCAAATGCTTGGCTCCTCAATTATACGAACCCCATGTGTGCTCTCACTGGAGGTATTTTACGCCAAACGTCNGTTAAAACTGTGGGATTATGTCATTCCGTTCAAGCTTGTACTTCCACCCTATTAAAAAACATGGATATGTTGGACGAAGTAAAAAATCTGCAGTGGAAGATAGCTGGAATTAACCACATGGCCTGGTTGCTCGAGATCACTGATGGAGGCAAAGACCTTTATCCAGAAATAAAGAAACGAGCTAAACAAAGACTCCAAAATTGGCGCAAAGGTCCAGAGAAGAATTTCGATATGGTACGGCTATACATGATGCTTAATTTTGGCTATTACATTACAGAATCGTCGGAACATCTTTCTGAGTATTTGCCCTATTTTATTAAAAAAAGCTACCCCCAGTTGGTAACAGAATTCAATATTCCACTCGATGAATACCCTCGGCGGTGTATTAACCAAATCGAACGCTGGAAAGAACACAAAAAATCTTTACGTGGAGATGGNCTAACCCATAAGCGTAGCCATGAATACGGGTCGTTTATCATGGAAGCGATTACCACGGGCGAACCTGTAGTAATCGGCGGAAACGTACTAAATCAAGGCCTGATAACTAACTTGCCCAGAAACGCTTGTGTTGAAGTCTCTTGTCTGGTAGATCGAAATGGCGTGCAGGGAACTTATGTAGGCGATCTACCAGAACAATGCGCCGCACTGAATCGTACAAATATCAACACCCAGTTACTGACCTTGGAAGCTGCTTTTACTGGAAAAAAAGATCATATTTATCAAGCGGCTATGCTTGATCCACACACATCAGCAGAGCTTTCAATAGACGACATTAGGTCACTCTGTAATGATCTCATCAAAGAGCACGACCAATGGCTTCCCAAATTCAAATGACTCATCCGGAGAAAAAGTGCCAAAAATGACTAAAAGTAACCAACAATCGATAATTTTTGTGTCTGAGACAGGAGACGAGACCATCTCCGTCTATAATATTGGCTCCAATGGCGCTCTATCTTTACGCTCTACAAACCCAGCGTACGGCCCATCGGGAGCCCTGTGTCTACACCCAAAACTAGAAATCCTATACGACGCTCACGTGGAATCAACTACCATCTCTAGCTTCAAAATAGACCGAGCTACCGGCAATTTATCCCATCAAAATCAAGTCAATACTGGGATAGACATTCCCGCCCACATGGCAATAGACAGCAACGGGAATTTTTTACTAACCGCCTACTATGGGGGAGGAGGAATCACTGTTCACAAACTTGAGTCTAATGGCTCAATTGGAAACCAAGTACAGTATATACAAACAGGAGAAAAGGCGCACGCGGTTTATATTACTCCTGACGATTCCTTTGTGTTCGTGCCTCATGTTTGCCCGACTAATCATATACGACAGTTTATTTTTGATAAAGAAACAGGACAGCTCTCAGACAATACGATTCCTCGTCTCAATCCCATAGATGAACAAACAGGACCCCGCCACATTTGTTTCCACCCAAGTGGAGATGTTGCTTACGTCATTAACGAGCAAGGTATGACAATAACTAGTTTCCAATACAATCGTTTAAATGGCCTTCTCGAAACAAAGCAACATTTGTCCAGCTTACCAGATGGAGCGACCAATAATACAGGAGCCACCGCTCACATTGAGGTCCACCCCAATGGAAAATGGTTATATGGTTCAAATAGAGGACACGATAGCATCGTTCGCATGGCAATAGCAGAAGATGATTCTTTAAAACAACCCGAGTTTTTCTGCGTACCTTCTAGTCCTCGCTCATTTAACATCGAAGCCACCGGACAATATCTCTATTGTGCAGGAGAAACGGCTGACAAAATCAGATCCTTTAAAATTAACCAACAAAACGGCAACTTATCTCAATTAGCAGATTACAATGTGGGCAACAAACCCTTTTGGGTCATGGCTACCATTTTATAAACTCGGCCCAGCCTCTGTAAACTATTACCAATGGAGTCTCTCAATATGTCGAAAAGCCTACAAAAAAAGGTGGCAATCGTTACAGGGGCAGGTGCGGGTATTGGTTTAGCTAGCGCACTGAACCTTTCACGCAAGGGAGTTAAGATACTCACAGTCGACATCAAAGCCGAAAGTGCAAAAAAAAGTGCGGAACTTATATGCAAGGAAGGTGGCGACGCAATTGCATATGCCGGTGACGTTGCTGAAGAATGCGTCGCTGAAAAAATGGTAGAGCTCACCATGAGTCATTTCGGCCGTTTAGATATTCTTATACAGAATGCTTTTGGCCCACCTGACGGTGCTTACGGAAGCGCAACCGAAATAACCATCGAAGGATACCGAAAAAGCATAGCTATACTTGTTGACGCCCTTTTTTTGGGAGCCCGCTTTGCTGTTCCCGCCATGCAATCGTCCGGTCCACCTCCTAACTATGATTCTATGCATCATGCCGGCAACAAACTAAGTAGNAATCAACCCGCCCCCCAGGAAATAGGAAGAATTATCAATATAAGTTCCGTACACGGCCTTCTACAAGCCGCAAAAATGCTTACTTATGAAATAGGAAAAGCCGCAGTCATTGGACTCACACGCCAAATGGCTATTGACTTTGGACCGACAGGAATAACTGTCAATGCAATAGCTCCAGGCCATATCGTTACAGAAGCAGGAGAAAAATCCTGGCAGACACACGGAAATGCCGAGGGTTTTAGATTATTCGAGTTACAATATCCCGTTCGACGAACAGGTATACCCGATGATATCGCTCACGCCATATCCTTTTTGTGTTCTTCGGAAGCCTCTTTTATAAACGGCATACTTTTACCCGTAGACGGTGGATTAAGCATCCAACTTCAAGAAAATATCGTAATGGAGGTCACCGATTATATTCGTAACAATCCAACTTTACGCTCACATTTCGATCTGGATGCACATAACCAGAGAAAATAGACAAATCATACTGGTTTTTTGCTNTATCGCGACTTTTTTGCCCTATTTTTTGCTCACTATGTGATATCCATCACTACCTTTGTTGGGTTTTTACCTCAAATTTAATATGTCTCGGTAGCCTATTTTGCCTTATACTTCCCTTTCCGTACATTTTGGATTTCTGAAAAATTGGGAATTAAAAGACTTTTTACATCAGGAGAATTTAGACATGCGAAAAACATTCCTACATCTTAGCCTTGCGCTAGTTGCTGTTTTCGGAGCTGGGATCCCCTCCTCTGCCCAAGACAGTGAGCTTGAAAGAAGACGCAACGAAATCGAGATGAAACTCGAGCAGTTTGAGAATGATTGGGCTCTTCAAAAAAGCGAACAAGGTGAGTATTTCGACGAAGATCAATACAAGGCCGAACGCAAATTCCTCAAGCGCGAAATAGAACTAGATTACGANGATCTTGAACTAGATAAAAAGCGAAGAGATCTTAATAACGAACGTCAGGAATACTACACTAATCGCCAACGCGACGATATACAAAATCAGCGAGAAGAGTTCGAACAGGAAGCGGAGCGACGGAGAGCTGAAGAAGGCGAAAACTTCGATGAAGAAACGCATAACATAGAGCGCCAGTGGATGGAAAGGCGGATTGCGCTTGATGAACGACGCATCCAAATCGATGAAGAAGGCAATCGCAAACGCGAGGAACTCAGCAGAAGCCAGCGCGGCATGGATCCCAAAGAATGGGAACGCATTGATCAGGAGATGGATCGGAA
>NZPK01000151.1 GCA_002693325.1 Gemmatimonadota bacterium
GATGTCTTGCGCGCCGTAGGCTACGAGTTGCATAAGTCCGCCACCCATCGTGTTTGTTTTAATTATACGTGAGAAAAAAATTTCATTTAAAATTAAATTTTATACGCAAGTATAAATATAAATTATAAACATGGCTAAGGAAAAATCCAAGCGGCAATGTAACTACAAGGTCAGCTCGAAAACGTTAGATCTTAGACATCAATCACAGATGAAAGAGTTCACTGAAGATAAAGGTTTGATGCACGAGCACGAATCGGAGCTAGAGAAATTCACTAAACGATTACAAGAGTTAGAATCAAAACCGAAAAAGGACCTTTCTGACCAGGAATTAATGGATATAATCGAAACTCAAGATTCAATATCTGATTTGCAGAAAAAGCTAGACAGCGTGAGCAAAGACAAAGAAGAGATAGACTATTTCATGAATACCGGCCAGGTTTTGTTTGAATATTATTCTTTGCTAGAGAATTCGAACAATGTTCCATTAACCGCGGTAAAAAAATCAAAGCCAGTTGCTGGCAATGATACAAATAAAAAATGCGTGGTCGATTTCTTTATGAACAATAAAAGCGATGAATCTAAAAATGTTAACATAAGTATTCATGAAAACAACCGAGCGGAATTGCTGGATAAATACTTATCTTACACGGATGAGAATTATATAGATAATGCCGTGAACAAATCAGAATCTAAAATTTGCACATTCTGTCAAAAAGGAGAGTTAGAGTTCATCGTAAACGAAAGCATATACGTGTGCAACGAGTGTCACACGGTTGAAAAGGTTATAACCGACAATCAGACCCCATCGTACAAGGATCCACCTAAGGAGATCAGCTACTTTTCATACAAGCGCATAAATCATTATACAGAATGGTTGAACCAGATCCAGGGTAAGGAAACGACGGAGATCCCTGACGAAATATTTGATAGCATTATGAAGGAGTTGAAAAAGCAAAGGATAGTTGACTTCAAAACAATAACGCGTCAGAAAATCAAAGACATCTTGAAGAAACTCAAAATAAACAAATACTACGAGCACGTTCCGTACATACTGAACCGCATAACAGGAAACCCCAACCCGCACTTATCCCCTGAGCTTGAGGACAAGTTGAAGGCTATGTTCAAAGAAATACAAGTCCCCTTCTTGAAATTCAGCCCCCTGAACCGAAAGAATTTCCTATCTTACTCGTACGTGATACACAAATTTATTCAACTATTGGGACAGAATGAATTCCTAAAATTCTTTCCTCTCCTAAAATCACGTGAGAAGCTTCATCAACAAGAACAGATATGGAAGCGGATAACCGAAGACCTAGGGTGGAGATTCATAAGGAGCATATGAATTGAAAAAAATAGTTACCGGTATGAAAATTCTACTTCGTGGGGAATCCTACAAGATTAGCCCCGAGGCCCATGCCAGCCCCCTGCCGCGCGGAAAGACCAATTGAAGGCGCGAACAAATCCAGAAGGCTGAAGGTCGCCGCGGCCACGAAACCGATCAGCACGATCTCATTTATGTCTTTCTTTTTCCCTGGGAACATGAACGCCGCACTCGAAACGACGAGACCTTCTAGAAGATATTTAAACATTCGGATAAAAACCTCAACAAAATCCAGACGAACTGACATTATTTTTAATACATCGTGAGATAATTTTTTCATATGATTTTCAAATAAAGCATTTAAAAGTTTGACAAATTACATGATAAAAAGCTCACATGCTCCCCGTGAAGGAAAAGGACTTACTCGAACAAGACCCGCCCATTCGTGGCCAAAACTTTGCATGTCTATCTTTCATCAGCCCAGAAGAAATACTCAAAAATAAAGAAGCGTTTTACTTTGAAAATTACATTCAACATTTCTCGGCAAAGGTTAATGAACTTTTTAAAGGCATGGAAGGTCATTATCCACAGGACACCGATAAGTTCCGCAGCATCAAAGAAGAGTTCGAATACATATTCAATCCAGAAAAAATTAACGATTCATACAAAAATTTCACCGGGACTAATGCCCATATTTTGAACAAGGAATTCGACACGAAGCATGATTTCCAAACAAGCATCAGAGGTTTGAAAATTCGCGGCGTTTATGAGTCTTTGCAAGAGGCGCAAGGCCGCTGTCAACAGCTTCGAAAAATAGATGCGGATAAGTTTAACATATTCATTTCAGAAGTTGGTGTCTGGTGCCCATGGTGCCCCAACCCCAATGACATAAAAGACCAGGAATATGCTATCGATTCTCTCAATACTCTTATTCACGAATATGACAAGAACGCACAAAATAAAGATGTGCAATATGCCGAGCGCAAACGAGACCTCCAAGCACGACTTGCTGATAATGAACGAGCAAAGGCGGAGGCGCGCGAAAAAACGGACGATAATAACAATGTAAACGCAGCGCTTCAAGATGATAACCTTGATTCGGTCAAGGAGGTATTCAATCAACAAGAACCACACGCAACTTAAAAAATAACCAATCTTTACTATTTTTTTCTTCAATATTAAATCTGTCATGGCCCTGCAGCAGCTTTACTTTCTTTCCGTTTACCAAACATTTTTGATAAAAATCCATCCCCAGTTGTAATTTGATCAAGCTTGTTAGTCAGGTTTTGCTTCAATGTTAAATCTTCCATCTGAGAAAATAGTACTTGAATAGCCTCTGACAATGTCTCATCTTCATTTATGCCAACGCCGCCACCGATTCGCCTCCGGACGTTTCTTTGATATTCCGCGATACTGGGTTTCAACTGGAGCGGTGTTGGGCCATGGCAAATATTACTGTGCATGTCAGCTCCACCTTCAATTAATAATTTCGAAATGTCGCTGTGATTACCCACTGCGCTCAAGTGAAGAGGGGTCATTCCTTCCATATCTTTATCGTAAATTTTTCCTTCTTGTAATATGTGACGATTCAAGTCAGCTCCTTTCTCAATCAATACTCGTGCAACCTCTAAGCCTCCATTATAAGCACTATTATGAAGCGGGGTCCACCCATGTACATTTACGGGGTCCACGTCAGCTCCCGCCGTGATCAAGGCTTGTGCCACCTTCGAGAATTCTTCCCCCAATCTCTCAACCCGTCCATTAACCCTAGGGTCATACCTCTTTATGGCGCATAAGTGAAGAGGGGTCATGCCTTTTTTCTCCTGTGCTAATCCGTAATCTCTATCTTCTGAAATCCTAGCGTTCACGTCAGCACCCTTATTGATCAATAATAGCGCGATCTCCGGGTTTGTTTCATCCCAAAACCCCGAAATGCTCTTGTGAAGAGGGGTTTCGCCACTTGCCCCCGTTACGTTAACGTTAGCTCCCTTTTCAATCAAGTATTTAGCGACCTCCAGTCTTCCATACATCGCGCTCCAGTGAAGAGGGGTCATGTCATAGTAGGCCGTCTTGGCTTCCATGTCAGCTCCTTTTTCGATCAAATATTTCACGGCCTCCAGGTTTCCGTTCTTAGCGCTGTGATGAAGAGGGCCATCATCGCGATTGTTCACGTCAGCTCCTCCTATTTCGATCAAGTATTTCATGACCTCCAGGTTGTTACTCTGGGCGCTCATGACAAGAGGAGTCGCGCCACGCACTCTGGCGTTCACGTCAGCACCCTTTTCTATCAAGTATTTCACGACCTCCAGGTTTCCTTTCTGAGCGCTCCAGTGAATAGGGGTCCGGCCCCATTTATCCTTGGCGTTCACGTCAGCACCCTTTTCTATCAAGTATTTCACGACCTCCAGGTGTTCATTCTTAGCGCTCCCGTGAAGAGGGGTCATGCCATCAGTTTTCTCCTTGGCTTTAACGTCAGCTCCTGCCTCGATCAATGCTCGCGCGATCTCCAGGTGTCCCTTCGAAGCGCTCTTATGAAGAGGGGTCTCATCATATTTACTTGTGTTCACGTTTGCTCCAACATTAATCAGCTTTATCGTGGCACCCAAATCTCCCTCTTCTACCGCTTTCAGCAAGCCTATTTCCAGGTCCAACGCGTACTGCACCCTCGAACTCACATTTGTACTCTTCTTCAAATCACGCCGAAGCCGTTCGAACATCACTACTCCTTTTCGCAAAAAAGGATCTCTGAAGGAGTCCTTACCTTGACGGTGTTTGTCGATCGAATCGATGTTATAGCACAGAATTTTACCTGAAGAAGGGTCTCGTGTGTAATAATACTCCCCCTTCCACGTCGTCGCCTCACGTCCCACTCGATCTACCACTATCGAACCCACTGGTGTAGTCGATATAGGGCATTCGGGCCAACCTTTCGGGTAAGTGATACCATCAACAATGCTTTCTTCTTCCATGTCAGGGTTTCTTGCGAGCTCGCACTTTTGAAGATTATCGGGGATAACAGCCGTTCCGTTTTCGACTTGCAGGTTAATTTTCCTCCTCCGCATTATCAGCGTATCTGGTGTATGTCGATCAACTACATTCAACACTTCGTTCCAAGCGTCAATGTAAATTTGATCACTTTTTTCGTCCAAACAAGCCAGTATGTCTTCTAAGGTACTGTTTTCGTCCTTCAAGATTCGTATAAATTTTTCTGCGGGAGTCAATGCAGCTTGTCTTCTTGTCACGGCCCCACCTTCGCGACGTCCACCGAGTTCGTCGATTATCGCCCCGGCTTTCATGGGTTTGTACACCCCCTTCTTGACCTTGAGCAATTGAGCCAAGCGTTTAGATCTTCCACCTCCAGAAAATGAGGTTTGCGGTTCAGAAGACGCGAGTGGGTTAAAGACCTCCACGTTAAAGCCGAGGGTTTTGGCAACTGCTGCGAGGTCCGACGTATCTACGTCCGTCAACTTTTTCTGCCATGCGCTGAGCGTCGCTTCGTAATGCTTGGACTTGCGGATGGCAGCGACAGGTTTCGTGCGCATCTTGTGAAAGTAGGTCGCCAAATAAAGCGAGTCGAGTTGAGAAGAATAATCGATTAATTTGATAGGAATTGAGTTAAATTGACCAAGAGATTTATTTGTGTATTTTTTTATGTCGATACTCATAATTATAAATAATATAGAAAAAAAACGCTTCACATTTTCATATTAACTTAAAGAAAATGGATCACCAGGACTGGAACACAGTCACTATTTGCAAACGAAATACATTCAAAAAATCTTCAGTGAATAAAAGTAAAGAACAAAAGCTTGAAGAAACTGAGTTGGGAGACATTCCCAAGGTCAAACGCAGCGTTGCGAAGCTGATTCAAACAGGACGAGTTGCACGAGGCTTCAAGACACAAAAAGATTTGGCGAATGCAATTGGCGTTCAGACCAGTGTCATAAGCTCTTATGAAAGTGGAAAAGCTATTCCAGATAACATACTACTACAAAAGTTGCGGCGCGTTCTTAAAATCAATATCTGAAAATAAAATCGAGGATCATAATATTTTCTTTGGAGATTATATCCTATGGGTAAAGGTGCTGGGAAAGTTAAGTGGATGGAAGTCGATAGGAGCCTTATCGACGATATATCCCATTTCGTACTGGGTATAGAGTCAGGAAAGCAACAAAGAATAGCTTTTGATTTCTTTCACGGAAGAGATACAATAAATAACGTGATTAATGAAATGTTCAAAGACGCAATATCGTTGCCAATTGAGAACATCGATGCAGTAAAAAGAGACATGAACATATTAGTATCAACGCATAGAATAAAGAGAATAGAGTATGATTGATTTTTTTTCTCATTGAAATTCAAGAATGTTTCGAGCTTTTCTCCCTGCTTTATCGATTTCTATTACAAGTTTACTCTGCCCAAATCTAAAAAATAGCGGATCAAACGTCCCGTTTCGACCACCAGGCTGGGTGTTTGGAATAGTCTGGCCTATTCTTTATGTCACCACGGGCTATGCATGGCATTTGAGCAAACAAGATGATTTGTTTACTCTTGTCATTGGTCTTTGTTGCGCATGGTTAGTAGTGTATTCGTGCAAAAGACTAAAATATGAAGCAGCCTTTGTTCTTATGGCTTCGGCGATCACGTCATGGTATGTTGTTCACAAACTTGGCAGATCGACCGCTATGTACTATACCCTCCCCTTGGCCATATGGCTTACATTCGCTTCTTCGATCAACGCATATGAAATAACGCATTCATAATCTGAATATTTTCAAAATACTACATTTATTTTTGCGTTCGTGATGAAGCTCTTTTTGAATTTGAGACACTTTTTCAGATATTGTTTCATTCGTCAATTGTGCTTCTTTCAATTTGAGGGTCGTCTGATCAATTTTCATCTTCAGATCATGATTGATATCAATAATCATATTCATCATGTTTCGATTAGATTTAAATAGGGAAAGTAGCTCGTTAGAAATCTTAATATAATTTTGTTCATTGCATGATTTTTCTTTTGCCATGGATTGAACATAATCGAGCAAATTAGAACAGGACTCATGAAATTTAGTTTCTTCGGCATAAAACTCATCGTATGGTTCATACTCAAGTTCATTTGTATTATGGGTCGATGAATGGTTCCGCGAAGTCGGATTTAAAATGTCTGCCGGCAAAGCGTATATATTCTGTTGATCTGATTCACCTTGTTGCCCTTCTAAAAACTCCCTTATTATCGCCATATCTTGCGCCACGTTAACACGAGAACCTGCATCGTCATCATTGTAATTGTCGTCGTGATCCACGAGATCATTACTATCAACTTCTTCTTCAAGATCGTTATCTGGATCATTTATTGAACCATCGTTATCAACCTCCTCGTCAGTCTTAAAATCTTCCAAAGAAAACTCATTGAAATAGGCATCATCGCAAATTGGCGTAATCACAGAAAGAAAAGAAGCATGTGAACTCATGTAAATTTGTTTATGTTTTAATATTCATCTTCTTAAATCGATTGACAAAACAAATAGATTTAAGAATTTTTGAAAGAATGCAATTTAATGTTTTGTCTGACAAAGCGCATTCTATCTAAGGCTGATGACTCTGTACCAGTATTCAGTCTGAATAATTTCGAAGGGTACGCGAAAATAACAAGCGTGTACGACGGCGACACATTCAACGCTTGCCTCAAATTGCACGGGAGAGTCCTGAAATTCAGATTCAGGACCATCGGATATGATTCACCTGAAATGAAACCTAGTCTTCTCATGCAGAATCGTGATCGACACATCATGCTTGCGAAAGCGGCACGAGAACGATTCAAAGTACTCTGTGGATTCGATGACAGAGAGGGAACACGATGGTGGAACCCCTTTATGTGCAGAAATCGAGTAAATGGACTTGTTTGGATCCAATGCTTCAAAAACGATAAATATGGACGACCACTTGTCAAGGTATACAGAAGACGTCATGACACTGTTTCAGTAAATGATAGAATGCTATGTTCCGGACTTGTGAATGCTTACGAAGGCGGTAAAAAGTCAGAGTTCGACGATCCCAAATCTGAGCCGCAAAAAAGTATTTAAACATAAAACTAGATGCACATAGCAAATGTCTCAAATTTTTACATCATTGCAAACGTTTTATTGCAAACCAGGAGTGTCCCAAAAGTTCAAAAACAAAATTGGAATGATCGCTGTAAAAGAAATAGATGAAAATACAAGGGTAATGGATCTCCCATTGTACAATGGGCAATGGGTGTACACAAAAGATTTGAAAGAAAAAAATATCATTGATTATTCAACAATTCAGAGTTTACAAGAACTCTATCAGAATAAAAAGCTCTTCATGCAAGATTTAAATCATCAGTACACCTTCATTCCATCCATACCAATTCGTGAATATCATGGAGCAATGTTCATAAATCAATCGAAATCCGATTCTAACGTAGCATTGCGCCCAAATGGATATTACACTACAAAAAAAGTTTCACGAGGAGAAGAGCTCTTACTCATTTCTCGCGATGAAATTCTTGTAAAGTGACGCGCAAAATATTAATTTTTTTTTCATAACTTTAAAAAAAGGAATATAATGCGTGATCATTTTATACAGGTTTTTGAAGGGGTGTTTGATCAAAAATTTTGTGATAAAATTATAGAATTATACGAGTCCGAAAATCCGTCATTCAAAACCAAGGGAAAGGTGGGGTATGCAGCCACAGGCGCTGACATGAAAAGTGAAGATGACTTAAGACGCGAGGTTTCTAAAATAAAATCATCTGTAGATATGACTATTCCATTTCCCGAGCATCCACAATTAGATTCTTACACTCATAAGGATGATTGGTTAGAAATCTTTGATGCATTCACTCAGGCTGCGGGGAATTGTATGATGGAGTATAATGATCGCATTCAGGACCTATCGCTCGACAAGTATTGCGAACACAGAAAGGNACATGTGATAGCGCAACTGAATAGCCCGCGACAAATTTCTGTACCCCAGATTCAGAAGTATACCGAAGGAGATTATTTCTCATGGCACGCGGATTACATTCCAGGAAAAGATCGGATCATGGGAATGATTTTTTACCTTAATGACGTGGACGAAGATGCAGACGGCACTACTGAATTCCTTAATGATGTCCACGTTCGGCCAAAGGCTGGAAAACTCGTCATGTTTCCGGCTGATTGGCGAACGTTGCATAGAGGAAATGTTCTGAAGCACGGTTCTAAGTACGTAGTGAGCATGTTCACGTCTCACGAAGTCACTGATAGTCAAATAGGTGATCTTGTACGCGCACGCGACGAACTAAAATACGAGCGTGACGATTTACTAGTTCGCTTAGAATCCTTGAAAGAAAAGCTTAAACTTGCAGAAAATAAAAAAATGACAACTGCTACAGATTATGCAAAATTTGATAAAATTGCCGAATGCATAAGCGACGACGAGGAATTGAGCGCCGAGGACATGGTTGATCCGATAAGAGATCATGGACCCAATGTTTGATGGCCAACAAAAAATATATTCAATAGATTAAAGGTACGCATGATCTCATATAATGAAAAAGAAAATAGATACTCCATCGAGGTATCAAAAGTACTCCCAAGGGATTTCATTCCATTAGTTCAGGATATCGTTAAATTATGGACAATCATCCTACTATACAATTTCATGATGTTCTCCGCTGATAGAAAATCAACAAACATGGCAACGACTGCTATTCAATTGTTGTATGTCACAATAGGCATAGTAGTATATTGGGTGATTTTCGATAAAATGTTCATACTTAAATGAAAAATTAGCAATTTTTTTTAATAAATTTTTTTTTGTTCATTCAAAGAAAATGGTTAAAAAGACGATATCGCAACAAGTGTTTGATTCAAGTGCAGATTTTGGAGTTTTTATGACTCTCATGGCTTTGGCATCCTCGATCATTTTCGGGGTTATCGTTGTATTAATTGGTATATATCTGATTGTCACAAAGGGCACTCATTCTGCTTCCACAGAGGGACGAGTCGTCGATTCGAAATGTAACTACTTCAGAGACAAGAAGGGGCAGGTCACCAAACTTTGTGACACGGAATATACGTATCGCGTCGACAAAAACTCGTACAAAGACACTAAGACGACATCAAAACAATTTGCAAAGGATATGCGGCTAAACATCTTATACGATCCGTCGAACCCTGCAGATTCTGTTATACGAACTGGTTGGAGAAAACGAGGAGCATATTTGATGATTATCATCGCGTTTGTCATGGTTTTGTTCGCAGCAGCTCGATATTACATCGTCAAAGAGTATAAATTCGCAGCGAGTGCAACGGGTATTGGAGAAGGTCTTTCAATCATGAGTTCTCCATTCAGATCTTCTTCCTCGCCTCCTGTCGACATGTCAACTGAGATGTTGACACCGATTGAAAATTGAAAATATATTTTTTAGATATTTTTTTTATTAAATATACCTATTGGGAAAGATCATTTTTGGAAGTGCAGGCAAAGCAGCCCATCATGCTTAACCGACAACCATTGAAAGAGACGGTCACCAATGAAATGGTTATCGAAGGACTTCAAGATTTGGATGATTCTGACACGGATGAATTCACACACGGCGCATCATTCGCAAAAGACTTCAAAACAGATATTGATAAGGTGATGCGGGAGGTCGGGACGAAAGGGTTTTTATCCCTGCCAATGTTCTCCGAGGACGAAGCAAGTGCTTGGGTCCTGCTTAGGAAGGTCAATGCCAATGCAGCTAATGTCGTGTTTTACCATAGATATACGAATGAGCGTCTTATGGAACACATGTCACCATATTTCTACTTCAACTATCGTGGAGATGCGAAGACGATCATAGATTCATGTGAGAAGCATGGATTTGATGTTATTCGTTCGGATCATAGGATCATTTGTGTGTCTCGGCCATTGTGCCAGATGTAGGTGTAGATCACGTGTGTCTCGATTGAAAGAGCATGAGAGTAGCCATCAGATGTTGTTTTTTAGGGTTTTCAAATCAACATTTTTTCAACTTTGAGAAACTTCTAAGCGAAATCAACTTAGATATTTTTTTGTGTTTTTTTGATATTTTTCTCACTTCCAGTGTGCACGGCCGGGATGGTGAAGGTTATCGACCTGACTGGCTGCGAAGATGCGGATCAATCTATTGCGCAGAGACGCAGGTTACACGAGGACGAGCCGAACGATCTTCTCTGTCCAATCAGCGGCGTGATGTTTCGCGACCCGGTTGTCTTGTTGGCTTCAGGTATTACTTTCGATAGACAAGCCATCGAAGAGTGGCTGAGCAAAGGAAAACTCACATGTCCAGTAACAAGAGTTCCGGTTACTTCAGATAATGTGGTGCTCACGAACTTTACTGCTCGCGGAAGCGTGGAGAGGTGGTTACGAGAAAACTCTGATCGTACGCCGGAAGGCTGGAACACACGCGAGATGCTACCTCCCACGCATCCCCAACACGGAGTACTCCGGACATGGCGTGCGATGTGCCCCGCACTGCAGGAGATATGGCCAGAGACTGCGAAACCAGAGCTCTGGAGAGGTGTGACGATAAAAAAAAGCCGGGTGGTGGAGCTCTACTTGGAAAACTTTGGCTTGACTGGAGCGTTGCCGGCTGAGGTTGGGCGTCTGAGTGCGTTGGAGTCGTTGCACCTCAGCGAAAATCAGCTGACGAGCCTGCCAGCAGAGATCGGGCAGCTCACGTCGCTGAAGGAGTTGGAACTCTACAACAATAAGCTGACGAGCCTGCCGCCGGAGATCGGGCAGCTCAGGTCGCTGGAGAGGTTGGACCTCTGCTACAATCAGCTGACGATCGTGCCAGCGGACATCGGGCAGCTTACATCGTTGACCGAGTTGCACCTCTTCGGCAATAAGCTGACGGGCGTGCCGCCGGAGATCGGGCAGCTCACGTTGCTGGTGCTGTTGTGCCTCGGCGACAATCAGCTGACGAGCGTCCCACCGGAGATCGGGCAGCTCACGGCGCTGAGGGAGTTGGCCCTCCGCGGCAATCAGCTGACGAGCGTCCCACCGGAGATCGGGCAGCTCAGGTCGCTGAAGGTGTTGACGCTGACGAGCGAGCTTAATGATCGTTAACTTTTAGAACCAGTCTCATCTTTAAATTCGAAGGGTGTTATCTTTCGAGGTGAAAAAAAGTCATTTCCTTTTTCATTTTTGAAAAAGTTTTTTGAAATTTTTTTTTTTTTTTCAAAATAGAAAATGAAATTTCAAAAAGTTGCATATATATACGAAAGTTGCCAAATT
>NZPK01000094.1 GCA_002693325.1 Gemmatimonadota bacterium
TGTAAGTCTTCTATCCCTTGTTCCAACCGGTTACGGACTGCGTCGCTGAGAGGCGATTCGGCCGTATCATCATTCAAAACAGAGTTCAAAACATCCACTTCAATGATATCTTGACTATCGACATCTTTTCCTGTTTGATCGGCAAGAGCAGTCGTTAGCGTTTGTGCATCCGCCGCCTCAAGACCTGAAATAAGGGAGGATAATTGCACGCCACCGATATCACTTTTCGTCTCAAAAACTTCAGTGCCGGGAACGTTTACCTGCACAACAACCCCTTCGCCTATTTGACGTTCAAGACTACCACTCGCGTCTCCATTGGCTGTAATTTCAATTACTCTTCCGGCTTCGTCACGTTGAGCCGAATATGGCGTTTGATTAGTNTGTGTACCTGAAAAAATATGCTGACCTCGTATTTGGGTTTCGCTGAGACTCAGAGCCTGTTCNATAAATTGGTCGATCTGATCTGCAATTGTATTNCTTTGAGATGCATTATACGTACTACTGGCTCCCTGAACAGCCAATCCCGTCGCCTCGACAAACAGTGTTTCCATTTCGTCGAGTGCCGCCTCACTTACCTCTAACCAACCCTTNCCATCACTGATATTTCTTCCAAACTGTTCTATATTACGCAATTCTGAACGCAAAGCCATAGTTCGTTCTATCGCGGCTGGATCATCTGATAGACGATTGATTCGAGACCCCGAGGACAATTGCGTTTGGTACTGCGCCATTCGTCCATATGAGCGATCAAGGTTACTGATCAACGTGTTAACTGCCATCCTAGATGTAATTCTCATAACATACTCCTACAATAACTTACAGCACTTTTATAATTGCTTAGAAAAGAAGTGATTTCGAATTATTTCGTATCATATATTTATCGCTACTTCCATCAAATCATCAATAATCGACACTGCCCTTGCAGCTGCTTGATAAGCTCGTTGATAAAGAACCAACTGCGAGGCTTCATCATTTAACGAAACCCCTTGTATTCCTTGACGACGATTTTCTATCTGATCTGCAAATAACCTATTGTTTTCGGCCATAGTCTGCGCTTCCCTGCTCTTTGCCCCAACCTCTCCAAGCATTTCATTGTGAAACCCCTCAATCGTCTGAGTCCCTTCACGCATCAACGAATTATTTCGCAAAGAGCCTATTGATAAAGCCAATGCATTATCTCCAGAATTTCCATCAGCCGATGCCGCTATCGATTGCAAATTAGAAAGTACTGCATCACTAATTGCGATATTACTCGCTTTGAGTTTCTCTGAATCAAAAAAATCAACTCCCGTCGTCCCATCCAAACCGTACCCAGAGCGATGCAAGGAATTAACACCATCTACAATGGCCGAAGCCATTTGATCAATACGGTCAACAAAATCTGGAATAGTATCATACGCAAGTTCAGTAAAACCAAGTAATTGTCCGCCTCCAATTGGGGCAATCCCACCTCCATTTGGCAACATAACTTGAATATGAGAAATACCCTCCTCGGAAGATTGCCGGACTTCTAGGTGCAAAGCATTGTCTCCCTCTAAAAGATGTCTTCCCGATACCAAAACAGAAAGTTGTCCGTTATCATGCTCAACTAAAGACACATCAATTCGGTTTGAGAGTTGATCAATTAGTAAATCCCGCCGATCCTTTAAATCAGCGGCCTCAATTCCGCCAAAGTTGGCTTCAGGGATTTGGTCATTGATATCTGCTAATTGATCTAAGATTCCGTTAACTTCTTCAATGTGATCAATAATACTCTGATCAAGCTGGTTTTTGATATCCGACAGCTTATCATCGTATTGATGCATAGTATTGACTAAAAAATCCGCTTCTTGCCTAACGGCTGCACGAGCGGCCCCGCTTTCTGGCATATTTGCAAGATCTTGCCAAGCATTCCAAAATCGACTCAGTGACCCACTTAGTCCTAATCCAGAGGACTCATTAAACACAGTTCCTGCCTCACCNGCTCCCGCTCCCACAGGTTCATTAAAGACCCCCTCAATACTTGCCATACCTTTCTCGAGTGCCTGCCAACGACCTAATACCTGCTGCTGAACACGCATTTGAGCATCATCAAAACTACTTCGAAGACGCTGAATTGATGCTACGTCGGCCCCCGTCCCAAGTCCATTCTGAGATCTCGTAATCGTATTCTCTAACACAACTGCCCGTCGCGAAAATCCGGGTGTGTTCGCATTGGCAATGTTATGACCCGTAGCATTTAATCCGGCCTGTTGTGCGTGTAAAGCACGACGCCCAATTTCTATACCATGGTTTGCTGTAGATCGAACAGCCATCTACTTATCTCCTATGCCGTATGATTAATGAAGCTTCGGTCACCTGCGGCTCGTTTCACCGTTCCAAATTGACCGTAAACACCACGTTGGATTGGCCCTTGACCAGTTAATATATCGAGGCAACGTTCCGTGTACCGAAGTGATTGACGAATGAGAAATGAGTTATTAGCACTTACTCTTCTTATCTTTTTATTGAGATCAATAAGTTTTTCCCGCATCAGAGCCAGTTCAGTAGCTCGAGATCCCTCAAGTGCCTCCAAAAGACGCCCAAGGTTAACCTGATCTTTTTCTAAGGATAGATTACCTGATAATTCCGACACTATTCTCTGTCGCCTAGCCTCGAGTTCGTGAGCCTTAGCTGCGACCTTCTGCTGCGACGACACACACTCCTCTATCCCGACTATATCGTCTTCAACGATCGCCTGTTGTTCATTATTCAGAATATCAAGCAAGTCATTAAAAACCCTGATTTCTTCGTTGATGACTTGAGTCAAACTCCCTAAGAGATCTTCATTCACGATTTAATTTTCCATTTAAAGTCATTGTAGGAGAGAGTTTTGNGNTGAATGTNTATTTTNCTCATCTTGAATAGAAATCCGATTTTTTTCTTCTATCCCCATCCTGTCACTCAGTTGTTTATAAAGGATTTCACTCAAACTATTTGGTCCAGTTTTACTTGCCATCTTCTTTGCCCATTCCTCATCCAACATACCTTCAAAAATCGACTCTCCGTTGCTTTTATTCAATATTCCCCCTTCACCTACTGTTTTGCGCATAGCAGAAATCATTTGATTCATNAATACNGCTTCAAACTGACGAGAGACCTCCCGCAATGCAGCNTTTTTCTCTGCTAACGATCCATTCGCCTTTGAAGAGAGTGCNTGTATATCTTGCTTAAGTACGGAAGCNTTAGNCTTGTTCCCGCGTTGCCACGTTGCATTTATCAGTCCAAGATTATTTTCCATGGTCTCCCTACTGTATTACTAGTTCCGCCCTAAGCGCACCTGCCGCTTTTAGCGATTGAAGTATTGAAATTAAATCTCTAGGCGTAACTCCAAGGGCATTCAAATTTTGCACAAGTTCACTNACTGTNGGCATCGATCCAACATCGAAGGAATTAATNATCGGGTGAAGTCTATTTGGCTCTTCCTCAACAACCGGTCCACCAAACATATCCCCGTCTCCATCACCTTCCATTGGAATTTTTAGTTTTAAACTACCATGCGACAATGCTACTGCAGAAACCGATACATTTTCCCCTATGATCACCGTACCTGTTCTTTCATTCACAACCACACGAGCCGGTAAATCCGGGATAACCCGTATTTTCTCTAATTCCGCTATAAACGAGACCATATCATCTGGCATAGTACGGGTATTATCTAAATCAATCACAATCGTGCCTGGATCAACTGCACGTGCTAAATTCGCTTCACCAAAATGTTCATCTATTGCGTAAGACATACGGGCAGCGGTTGTCCAATCAGATTGATAGAGCATCAAAATCAATTCAGGGTCTAACTGTTCTAGTTTTNGCACTTCTTCCATTACAATCCCTCCCCCAGGCACATTCCCAACTACCGTATGATTTTTTCTAATACTCCCTGCTCCTCCACCACCCAAATTAAATCCTCCGATAGAAATTGAACCTTGCGCCGTTACATAAGGAGTCCCATCTGGGCCAAAAAGCACAGACTGTAACAGAGTACCTCCTTGCAATGAAGAAGCATCCCCGACTGATGCAACATGAATATCAATACGACTACCTTTACGTTGGAAAGGGGAAATGGTGGCGGAAACACTTACTCCAGCGACATTTCGNACTTCTACCTGTTTAGGTGTCACTGCAAGATTCATATGATGCATCATATTTGCCATCATCTGAAAAGTAAACTCCGACCGACGCCCNTCTCCTGTTCCCTCGAGACCAATAACCAATCCTACGCCGGTTAATGGTATTTCNTCACCCATCTGTACTTTACCTAAATCTTTAATCCTGACNGCAGGCGTCTCAGCANTAACGGTCGAAACAGTAAATANCAACACCNCTGTAATCCACATATTTTTCATACTAAAAGACCCANTTTACGAAACGNGCAACCAAACCTGGTCGTACACCTTGAGTAATTGTACCTTTGCCAGTGTATTCTATCTGCAGATCAGCAATACTTGATGAGGGTACCGTATTGTCTCGCTTAACCATGGCGGGATTTACAGATCCCGTCAAAAAAATGGCCTCAGTTTCGCCATTAATCTTCAAAGATCGAACCCCTTCGATAATTAGATCCCCATTTGGCTTAAGGCCGGTAACGGTAACCGTAACTCGGGCTGTAAGCCTCGCACTCCTAGAAGTTGACCCTTGACCTTGATACTGATTTCCAAATTGACTATCTAGAGCATGAAGAGGTACAAATTCGAGAAGATTTCCACCCACAGGAACCGAGCTGCTGACCGTCGCTGCATTATTTTTTCCAGTTGAAGTAGACGTTTGATTTGTAGCACTCGCATTCTCCTGAATTAAAACCGTTAACGCATCACCTACTCTACCTGCTTTGGGGTCAGCATATAAAGATCGGATTTGACCATGAGCAGCAATATTACATAAAATTAAATTTACAAGTACAGCGGACAAAATTTGCATTTTTACAATCCCACTTCGACTAAGCCTGATTCGACAACATGTCCACGAACTATTTTCCCCGAATCCACATTTTTCACTCTGATCAAATCTCCTTTTCCACCATCTTGCATTGCAGTACCGTCAATGGCAACCTGAACAACTCTCCCACGTGAAATAATTCGAATTATTTCTCCACGTTTCACAATTGGAATTCGTTCCACATGTAGGTCTGTCAAAATTTCTCCTGCACCCAACGACCGCCCCATACGCATACCAACTAATTCACTTTGATCGGTATAATAAACCCCTCTCAATTTAGTTATGTCACGCTTAACCAATTCGAAACGCGTTGACTCTATATTCTCCCCGCGTTTTATGCTGTATGGCGCAACCAATACAGGTAGATGCAGACGAATATCAGCTGTAACGCTCATTTTCCGAAGAGTCTCACCGTCAAGATCAACACCAACTCTAAGAACACTGGGACCTCTCAGTTGCCGCGAAGATGACTTTCTTACGCGAATAACAGGATCGACATTTACATCCAACTCAATATTATTTTGCCATCTAACATCGATCTCAAGACTAGCATTTGCTGGAATTTCGGATTCAACTTGGGACACGACAAATTCCTCAACGGCATTCTTAATTTGAGTAGCGGTAATAATCGTTCCAGCGAAAACCCCGCTGGATAACCATGCAGAAATAACAATTACTTTCAAGAAAATACGTTTCAAAAGAGCTACCTTTCTTTGCAAAATATCTTTAGCGTTTCAGACTATTTGCATTCGCCAACATCTCTTCGGACGTCTGTATGGCCCTCGAGTTTATCTCATAAGCCCTTTGAGCAACAATCATGCTCACCATCTCATCGACAACCTCGACGTTAGATAATTCAAGGAAACGCTGAGAGAGTTTACCAAATCCCTGTTCATCAGGTGCACCTACAATCGGATTACCTGACGCGGCAGTTTCTAACATCAAGTTTCTCCCGACACTCTTTAAGCCGGCTGGATTGATAAATCGCGCTAATTCAAGTTGTCCAACGGCCTGGAAATCAGCATCTCCAGGAAGCTTAATGGATACTTCGCCATTTGATGATATATTTATGTCTGTCGCGTCAGGAGGCAGTGTTATTTGAGGCTCTAAAGAATACCCATCCGACGTAACTACTGACCCGTCGGAAGAAACTTTCAAAGCTCCATCTCGCGTATACGCCGTTGTTCCGTCAGGCAGTGAAATCTGAAAAAAGCCATCACCATCTATGGAAACGTCTAAGGGATTTCCCGTCGGCACTATTGTCCCTTGAGAAAAAATGCGTTGAGTTGCCACTGGGCGTGTTCCATATCCAATTTGCAATTCAACAGGTACCTGAGCACCTTCTGCCTGAGTCGCCCCAGCGAGCCGAAACTGCTGGTAGAGCAAATCTTGAAACTCCATCTTACTCTTTTTATAACCAGTTGTATTCACGTTTGCTAGGTTATTGGCGATATTGTCCACGTTCATTTGTTGGGCAATCATTCCTGTTGCTGCTGTATATAATGCTCGACTCATATCTATTGTTTTCCCTTCTTGACTTTAACTTACTCGGCCTATATCATTCACAGCTCGGTCTAACGTCGCATCTTGAACCTGTATAGCTCTTTGCTCTGCTTCGTAAGATCGATATAAATCAATCATTTTTACCATTTCGACTACGGGTTCAACATTTGATTCTTCCACAAATCCCTGAACTAACTCCATCCCTTCTGCTGGAACCTGAATTGTTGCAGGATGAGGAATAAAAAGACCATCCCCACCTTTTCTCAACGGAGGTTGATAAGGAGTTTGTGCCATTGCATTTCGATCATAAAGCTCTGGAAAATCAACAACTTGTATCTCTGCTATAACAGTATCCTCACCCTGGAGCTCATCTCTGACGCGCACGGTTCCAGATCCATCTATAATCGGGGATTCAAAATCGTCAGGTATCGTTATGGTAGCGCCTGCCTGGTCTAAAACCTGAAATCCTAGAGGGTTAACAAGCTGTCCCAGGTCATTTTTGGAAAAATTTCCATTTCGTGTATACTGAATACCCGCCGGAGTTTGTAGCGCAAAAAAACCCTTTCCACTTATTGCCAAATCGAAAACGTCACCCGTCTGTCGCAGTTTACCCTGTTCATGGTCGGTCCATGCACCCTCAAACCGATTTAAACGCCAGTCGGGATAATCCCCTGACTGTGTCTTCATTTGCTCACGCATCTCACGCAAAAACATATTATCTTTTTTAAAACCGGGTACCTCTACGTTCGCTAAATTGTTCGCTATTGCCTCTTGACGAACAGATTTCGGTAACATTCCTGAAGCAGAAATAAATAATCCTTCAATCATCTTATTTTCCGATACTCTGAGTGGTCTCCGTATATTTCTCAACATGTAGCAAGCTATATGCCACCGATACTTCAAGACGACGGATTATTCATAAGACATTAATTTTAATAATTTTAGACTGTATTTAAATGGAAATTATTTAACAGGCCCTAGAGAGGAACTTCTTTCCTTTCTTGATTTCTCGTTGCCAATTTATAACCGGATAGGATATATTTATTTTCAGAAATACATCTATGTAAAAATGAAAGGAATAAACCATGTTTATCCCGATTATCTTTTTTTTAGTTTTATCTTTTTCCTGCATTATTCGGGCAGAATCAACTTTTGTTGCAGATTCAGGTTATGTAGCACATTATTCCATCTATCAAGCTACCAAGCCCATACAGATCGATGGTCACTTAGATGAATATGCTTGGGAAAGAGCCGAACAAATAAACTCTTTTGAACGGATACTGAACCACTATGACAACATTAGGGCAGGCACGAGAGCGAAAATGTTATGGGATAATGAATACCTCTACATAGGCTTCCATTGTGACGACCGTGAGATGTGGGCCGTTTACGATAACGAGGATGATCAATTGTGGGAGGAAGAAGTTGTAGAAGTTTTTATTGATCCCGATGGAAATGGGAAAAATTATCTTGAATTAGAAGTCAGTCCCACAAATACTGTCGTCGATTTACTTATCAAATCAGTCGAGCCCGAATTTAAATCTGATAAAGACTGGGATATAGCTGGTCTCAAAACAGCAGTACAACTACACGGTACAGTTAATGACGTTAGTGATGATGATTTAGGGTGGAGTGTGGAAATTGCCATACCCTGGACAGCATTCATCGATATGGATGTAGAAGGAAGGCCCCCCACAAATAATGAAATATGGCGCCTGAACCTTTATCGTATCGAACGCTCGGCAGGACATGCAGCCAGAATTGAAATTTTAAATTTAAGGGAGCAGGCCAAGAAAACCCAGATTGAAATAGAAAAACTCTGGGAAGATAATAATTTAACATCTGGAAATAGAGACACATTGCCTCCACGAGAGCTAGCAAGACTACTTGAATTAGAAGCTCAACTTACAAGCAGTATTGAGGCAACTAAAAGTTATAATGACTTAACCGAGTAT
>NZPK01000095.1 GCA_002693325.1 Gemmatimonadota bacterium
AGATGCGATTATACTGTGCTCACCAAACCAAGTTCATTGTGAGCAAGCTATAAAAGCTATGGATGCAGGACTCCACGTTTTAATCGAAATACCTATGGGAATCTCTCTGGAAGAATCACGAAAAATAGTTGAAACAGAAAAAAGCTCAGGTAAAGTATGCATGGTAGGTCACACTCTGAGGTTTAGTCCAGAATTTAAAACGATATCTGAATACATCACTGAGGGAAAATTCACCCCTCATCATATTATACAACAAACATATTTTTTTCGTAGAAAAAATGAAAATAGATTTGGAAAAGAGAGATCATGGGTAGACGATCTTTTGTGGCACCAGGCCTGTCACATGGTTGATATGGTCCACTGGCTTCTTGGTAACGAAATAGATCAAGTTTGGGGACAAGCAGGCCCATTACATCCAAGCCTCAACATTCCTATGGATTTGTCCATAGGAATGCGTGCAAATAATGGCGTCATTGTGACGTCTGCGCAGTCCTTCAACCACCACGGGCCGATACAAAGTGATTACCGCATCATCGGCACTGAAAAAACTCTTTTCGTAAAAAATGGAAAAATCATGGCAATAGACGGTAATGAGGTGCCTGTCCAGCACACGACTAATGGATTTACGGCTCAAAACATTGAATTCATCACGGCAATACGAGAAGATCGTGTAGCTTTAACGAGTTGCAGCGAATTTCTGCCCGTAATGGAAACAATTGACAGAATTCAGAAGTCTATAGACAATACCTTTTAATCTGAGATTAAAAGGTATTGTCTATAGCGACTTATTCATTATTTCTCTTTGTCCTATCAATCCTAAATACCAGCCCAAATTCATTCACCAAAATATAAATTTTTTCTTTGTGTTGTTCACTGTCCGCGTTCCAAGATCGATTTCGTAATGGTCTTGCTATATTTGGTGAGGCGGATTTGAGATAGTAATCTTAAACACCACAGATTTTGAATTTATTATCAGCGTAATAAAACCATTTTCCTAACTTCTTGAATAAGACCGTGCTCCCTATTTTCCGAGGTGATAACATACAAATATGTACCTGTTGCCACGACCTCACCATTTTTAGATCGCCCGTCCCATTCAACTTTATATTCACCAGGTAGCTGGGAGCCATTAAAAAGAGTAATAATTTCCTGACCAAGCACATCGTAAACTTTTAAATCAATAAAAGTTTTTACCGGTATCTTATAAGTGATTTGAGTATTCGCGTTGAATGGGTTTGGAAAATTCTGCTCAAGTGATAATTGAGAAGGTAGCTGATTTAAAAAACGTTCCTCAACGGCAGTCTCAACGTCAGGTCTAGACCCAATTGCAAACCAAGTTGCAGATTGAGCATCCTCGAGAAACGGCTTAGGAGCCTCAACTGCGGCTAATCTATTTTCGGCCATAGGAAGTTGATAAACTCTATACCGTTTATCTTTAAAAGTCTCGAAAACAATATGGTTGTCGTCTACAGAAAAACGAGGAAACGAAAAACTAGCATCTGTATCTAATAAAATTCCGACCTCATTCTCGAAAAGGTCTGCCACACCAAGAGCATACTGCTCCGAAGATGCGTCATGAAAATCGAACGTAAGATACCGTGGATTAGTTTGAGCAAAAGAAGGATTGCCCATATGAACACCTTCTGGTAAAGCCGCAAACAAGGAAAATATTAGTCTATTTTCTACATCCAACATAGCAATATCCCAATATCCTGAATTTTTATCGCTCGCACGAACGGCATTGTATGCATCGTATACGAGATAACGCCCGCTGATATCCCAATCCAGTGCATCTGCAAAAAGCACCGTCTTTGATTGAATCCCGTCCTGAGTAGTTGGATTATACAATTTCATTTCGATCGATTTTTCAGGATTTACCAAATCGAAAATAAAAATCGTTGAATCTTCAAAAACAGAAGTAGCCGCCAGCTTGGTTCCGTCCGGTGAGAGGGAAATTGAAGACCAATCTCCTTCATTACTCAAAATTTCTTCATTACTTCCATCAATATTGATTCCGCGAATAAAATTTGATTCATCAACAAAAAACAAATACGAGCCGTCACCAGAGATAGTAATTGCATTTCCAGTTTCGTCAAAAACCTGGGTCTTAGTCAATTGCACGATGTCATCACTTCCTTGAAGATTAGGGCGAACTAAGTATAAACTTGTGTCGGAATTTTCAGCGTTTACGACAGCCACCCATTCTTCGCCTTTTATTGCAGGTAATACCTCTGGCTCCACCCCAACCAATTCATCATCGCCAGTGATTCCCACCTTATCAAAAGCCATTTCTGCAGAAACGAACTCTTCAGTGTCCTCTCCGTAAAGGTCGACAATAGCTTGAAGCACTGCCAATCTCATATCAGTAAAACCGGAAGTAGCATTTAAATATCTGGAGTCTAAAACGCGATAATAAATCTGACCTAACTTCTCCCGCCCCAGCGATTCTGCAAGTAAATAGGCAGCTTTATTGGGGATACCGCTATTTACATGTACGCCCCCGTTATCTTGATCTATATCCAAATCCACATATTCACTCATGTGCGACGGCTGCCAAAAAAAATCATCTGAGTTACCACCGTTATGTGGATCAGCCATACTCCTCAGAGCACCTGAAGGGAAATAATCCAGCGAAACGACATCTTCACCGACCAGCCAATCTTCGTCATCAATTAACACTCCAAAAACATCAGCAATTGACTCGTTTAGTGCACCAGATTGAAATTGGTATTCCAAATTAACAGTTCGTTCTATCAGGCCGTGACTGAATTCGTGTGCTGCAACATCCAGAGAACCAGCTAATGGTTTCAAGGCGTCACCTCCATCACCGTATGCAATGAATCGGCCGTTCCAATATGCNTTAGCCATTGACTCTCCTTGGTCCGTNACGTGAATTAAAGAAATTATTGTATCACCATCTCCATCAATTCCCTTTCTACCGAAACGATTATAAAAGAACTCAAATACACGGCCCATATTTGCATGAGCTGAAACCGCGATAGCATCCTCCCANGCGTTGTCTTCGGACGAAGCAATAAAAAAATCTACTCCTCTTGCCAAATCACGCCCTTGCAAATCCATAGTCAATAACGAGCCTTTCGGCAAACCTCCAAACCCCGNACGGTCAGCATCATAAATAGGGCGTGTAAAGTCTGCCATGAAGAATATATCATCCTGTTTGTAAACCTCTAATATCTTCTCTTGTCCATTCAGATCCGTTGCTTTAGCCTGCAGAGATCCTTCACTCGGACTATCTAAATACTGATGGATTATCTCGCCATTATGTGCATCCACATAAAAAACTCTCCGTTCATGTACCTGCGGACGCAACAAAACCCTCCATGCCAATCTAGCTGGCTTGTTGTCGCGATTCCATAAAAACAAAGTTGTTTCGGGGCCCGTGTAATCAAGTAATTTTTTAATAGATTTTGGCAAATTGGCAACTCGACCGATACCGCGCATAACGATCTCGATGGCTTCATTTGATGATAACGTAGGNGACGTAGCNACATTGATTTCAGAGAGTGAGTGATAACTTGCGTTGAGTGCATAAACTCCCANCCCATCGANATGTGAATTGAGCTCTCCACCTAATACGGGTATCTCACGATAATACTGTTGCATCAAGACATGAAGTTGCCCTCGACTATCATAAACTGTCTCACGGACTACAAATTCGGTGGAAGGGTCCTCTATTTCAAACACATCACGGTGGTCTTCGAGTAGCCTATAGGTTATTTCGACAGCAGCAGATTGCCCGGGACGAACCATAGCTTTACCGGCAGGGCGCAGCCCCTTCCAACGCAAACGTTTCGGCAACCCCGACTTCTTCGCTCGAAAAACATGCCAATCACGATCTAGCATATCTTTCCTTACAACGTTTGCCCAAGGTATGGACGCTCCATACCTCTGATATTTTCCTGAAATAAATTTTGCCCGTGGAACNGCTGAAAGAAAATTTTGTGTCACAATGGTATTTTTCAGCCGTTGACTTGGAAGTGCCATTTTTGTGACTGAGTTTCCAGATTGTCCGAACTTACGAGNGCTCTTGGATTTCCAGTTTTTTTTTGTCGCGCCTGCAANGGAAAAATCTATTCCAAACATCAAAACCATGGAACACATTGCGACCATCAATTTTCTCATCTTCAATCTTTTCGAATCGGGTTCACGTATCACTCTTTTCCACTGATGCAAAGATTACGGGCGGTNTTATACCATTCTCTCAGTTTAGAGTCTGTAAAATNGTCTNGTGACCAAGTCAAAGTTAATGTATCATTAATATCTTTATACGCTACCCTATAGGTAATATTACCTCGAGATGATTTCACACCGTCGAATAAATTCATTGCTAAGAGACGGTCTGCTAGTTCACGAACTTCTTTTTGAGAAACACTAGTTTTTGCTATGACCTTACGATTATTAACGCCGTATTGTTGCCATTCAATAAGATCCCCAGCACTAGTGAATTCACATCCGNTATAAAGAGAAGTAAAACCACCTCCCTTGCTAATTGAAATGACAAATTTAGCATTTTGCTCTCTACAACCGACAGTCGAACTAAGACATACCACTATTATAAAAAACCATTTTAACAATATTTTCTCCATCATGGGTTTTATGGTAGTTTTGTCTNCCATATAAAAATACAAAGGTGNATCGTGACTCATATCGAAAAAAAATTATGGCAGGCCTATGAATCGACGGATTATTGGGTTTATACACCCACAGTTTCTTTTTGCATAAAAACAGGTCAACGATGCTACGAACTTGAAAAGCTCTTGAGACTTCATCAAGAATCATCCTGGGTATTCATAAGTGCCTTCAATCCCCAATCACAGAAAATTAGTATCGAAGAAAATATTGAACGTCATCATCAGCTTATCAATTATTGCGAAAAAGCAGNCTACATCTTCTTCGAAGGAGAAGGGGTAGACAGAGAGAAAAAATGGGAGCCTGAAAAAAGTCTTCTCGTTTTAGGAATCGACAAACCAAGAGCCATAAAGACTGGACAAAAGTTTCAGCAAAAAGCAGTGGTCTATGGAATCCCTCGGCAAAAAGCTCACTTAGTCGCTTGTTAGAAAAAATCTTGTAGGCATTCCCCAGTTAGTCAAACATCTCTCACACAACGAAAACCCATATTGGCAGTAGAACTATCGGATGTATTGGATGTTCGCGCGGCAATCCTATATCGATTGCAATAAGATGCATGACATAGAAACGATCCTCCACGCATTACATGACGATTTCCGCTGNTAGGTCCAGTAGGATTTTTTTCAGGACCGCTTCGGTGGTAAAATGGACTCCAATAATCGTGACACCATTCCCAAACATTGCCAGAAACCGAGTAAATGCCGTATCCATTTGCCGGAAAAGCTTTTACAGGACTAGTTCCAGCAAATCCATCTTCAGCAGAATCCTTCTCCGGGAAGTTCCCCTGCCATATATTGCATTGGTGTTTACCATTTGGGGTCAACTCATCGCCCCACGCATAGCGTTTCTGCACCAGTCCGCCTCGTCCCGCGGCTTCCCATTCGGCTTCAGTTGGAAGACGTTTACCTGCCCAAGAACAATACGCTCGAGCGTCACGAATGGAAACATGAACTACCGGATTTTCCATTCGTTTCTTGATATTGCTACCCGGACCTTCCGGTCGACGCCAATTAGCACGATCTACCTTTCGCCACCATGGAACGCCAGGCACAGGTTCTCCAGTTACTTTTTTCGGAACATGAGCATGAAATACGAAAGACCAACCAAATTCATCTGCTTCAGTCCTATATCCCGTTCTATTTACAAATTCATTAAACTGGCGATTAGTCACCGGAGTAGTATCGATATAAAAGGGGTCTAGAGCTATTTCCCGAACCGGCCCCTCTCCATCATCCTCATACCCGATACTATCGGCCGTGCCCTTTAAAAAAGTACCAACATCAATCAACACCATGTCATCTAACCTACCTGACGAGATACGCCTAAACACTTCTTTTGATTCAGANGATACTGTGTTTTCTCTCTGAGCTATGCAACAATTATTCTGAGTCAATNCAGATGCCTTTTAAATAAGTGCGTATTCGTAATTATTTGAGTAGCAAACGAGTCAGTGCGTCACTCTCATTGATATGAGGAATCGACTGTTCGAAAAAACTCTCAAGTAACGTATCTGCTGTCAATTCTGAGGTATCAATAGAAAATTTATTCTTAATCCACGAATTGTTAAATTCAGTTGCAAATTTATCTAAAATGAGTGAAACATCTGAAGATGGAACTAATTGATGTGGGTGTGGTTTTTCAATCATGCGTCTCTGAATAGTTTCTACGGAAGCATAAAGATGAACGAGGATAGTATCACTCGGCATTTCTGGTTCCCACTCTCGTATCTCAATGTTTATACCGGGATAATAATACCTAGGTCCNTAAATAATCTCTTCAATGTGAAATCCNCCCAAAAGGATNTGCGTAAACCTGTGCAATAGCTTTACATGGTAGGCAATCTGAAAACGTTGAAAGCGTTCCTTTATGGCAGGTAGCATATCCAACATCGCCTGTTGTTCTTCCTGACTCAAATGAAATGCATCAGGAATAGTAAAATGATCGTCTAAATGATAATTCATTCCATTCTGAATTCCCCACTCATGAATAGCATCAATCAGAGTAGTGACTCCTGAATATTCACATCCAACAACAATCAATCGCATCATTCACCTCCCTGAAAAAACACTTATAAAAAATTTGATTTAACTCAATGTCGTATTACGACAATTTTCTTAAATAACGATTCACACCTTATTCACCAGCCTAAATACACATTTAAAATTGTTATTGGTCATCAGTAAATACTTATCTAAGTTTAACTCTCAGATATTTGATTGACAACTAAGTTCAGTATCAATATAGGATAAAATAATGAAGATTACTGAGATCAGTTCCGTCGTTTTACAACCTTTTGCATGGGTTTTAGTCAAAGTAAAAACCGACCAAGGTATAACAGGTATTGGAGAAGCATACCACGGAGCAGGAGTCCATCAAATAGTCACTGATCATAGAATGCAACGAACATTAATTGGTAAGGACCCTTTAAATGTGGACCGATGCTTTCAAGACATGATGCGCGGACAATCTGCATCAGGCTATTACCAAGGAGCAGTAATGAGTGCCATTAGCGGAATTGAAATGGCATTATGGGATATTAAAGGCCAGGCATTCGGTGCACCAATATGGCAAATGCTTGGCGGAAAATTCCGAGACAAGGTTCGGGTATATAACGATTGTCATGCCGGAGATGTTGAAAGTCCAGACTCTTATGCTGAAAAAGCATTGGAAGTTGAAAAAAAAGGATTTGACGCAATAAAGTTTGATATTGACCCGCTTCCCTCCCGGCGTGACGCATATAATAGAGGTATACGTAACAAGGATATTAAGTATTATGTCGACGTCGTTACGGCAATCCGAAATGCCTTACACCCGGATACCGATTTAGCCATAGATGCCCATTGGGCATATACTCCCGTGGACATACTTAAAATTGCAAAAGAATTAGAACACTTAGATCTTTTATGGCTGGAAGATCCAATACCTGCTGAAAATGTAGAAGCTATGCTACGTGTTAAAAACTCTACGAGTACTCCGATATCTACTGGAGAGAATTTCTATACACGTCATGGGTTCCGCGAATTAATTCAATCACAGGCTGCCGATATCGTAACACCGGACATAGCCAAAGCCGGCGGCTTATTGGAAAGCAAGAGAATTGCAGAATTGGCTGATCTTTACTATATGCCGTTAGCTCCCCATAACATATGTAGTCCCATTGGTACATACGCGATGATGCATGTATGTGCTACCGTTCCAAACTTTTTGGCTTTGGAATTTCATCATTTAGATAACGAGTTATGGTCTAATTTAACGCAAGAAGGTCCCATGATCGTAGATGGACACATCAATGTCCCTGAAAAGCCAGGTTTGGGAATCACACTAGATGAGAACGTGGTAAAAAGTTCCGCCAAGGAAATTTTAGGTTTCTTTGACTAAAAATTTGCAATAGCGTTAATTTCAAAAAATTAATAATAGCCCTACGATCTTTCCTCCAAAATTCTCAAATCAGATAAATTATAACTAATATTGGGGAAACCCCTTAGGCACAGGGATCAATACCGCTTTTCACATTGATAATCTATCTTAAGCCTAAAGTTAAGGTAGACAANGTTGTTCATCAGCCGAAATTGCACCGAANTCTGTTGCCATTTAGCACCATTATTTCCCAAGAAATAACATTTCAATAGAAAANACNTNAATAATCAATGTNTTTTTATTTTTGCCATGAAGATTAAATCGNTTTTATGGCAACATTTTTTTAGAAACCGTCTTGCTTCACTCCAATAAGAGATTAAAATTGTGACAGTTTTATTTCAAAAAACTTCTGGATAACATTGCCCCAGCAAATAAAGAAAGTATACCTTGAACGAACAATACCAGTTAATTCTTCTTGCACTTNTAATTTATGTAGTGACCTATTTTGGACACAGGATATGGCACAAAAAAATACGAATCCCTCGACGCCGTGAGTTCATAAAACGATACCATTTTAGTGCATCAATACATAAGAAATTAGCAGAAGATCACCCAAACTTAAGCTCCTACGACATCAATACTGTATTGGATGGTTTAAAACAATTCTTTATTATCGCCCACATAGCAGAAAATCGTCGTATTGGAATGCCCTCACTGATTGTTGATACAGCATGGCACCATTTTATTTTACATACCGCCGAATACAATCATTTTTGTAAAAAAGCATTTGGACAGCTTTTCAACCATAGACCAAATTCTTCAATCGAAAAACCAGAGGATGTAGCATCTGAGCTAAAACTCACTTGGCAGATCGCTTGCAATATTGAAAACGTGAACCCCAAACATCCAACACGCATCCCGTTGTTGTTTGCACTCGACTCTAAACTTGATATCCCTAACGGCAATTATTATGAACTGATCGAAGACGAACTAAGGTTCGGACAAAAAAATAACGATTCTCATTCCCAAACCACCTATCCTGTAACAATGTGTGCATCATGTGCGGGGGGCGGATCTAATAATTTCGGTGGTAGTGGTGGTTGTTCAGGAGGAGGTGGCTGCTCCGGTGGTGGTGGCTGCTCCGGTGGCTAATAGCGTCATAATAACCCAACTCCGTTTGATTACAATTTTTCTCGAACTAATTAAGGGAAAGGAGATTCCCAGTTGAGAATACTCTTTCAAATGTTCACTCAGTTGAGCGCTGTCTTATTAGTGAATTTATTTTTTCAAGCACACAATCTATTCGCTGATACTCAAAAAAGAAATGATCCTGTTAATGATTTAAATAAATCTTTTAGATCGCATTACGCTAAAACTCGAGCCTCGATATTACAAAATAGTGGACCCGTCATAATTGTCCGTGGTGACAATATGATCCTTATAAATGGAGAACGGCGTATTGAGGGCAAACTTATAGATCCAACTTATCATGACTTGAAAGCCGTAGCCCATGCACCCTTGGCACTCTATTCCCTTTTGATACGCAATAAAACCCCTATACTTTCAGACGATATTATTTCGGAACTGGAAAAATTAGCTATAGTCTTCGAAAGATCATATAGCGCATTTGACTCACGCCTTAATTCAAAAGAAGTAGAAAAAAAACAAAGAGACATACTTTCCTCATGTATTGATTTCACTTCAGTCACTTTAAAAACGAAGAAATTTGATTACTCTAATTTAATTAAATTCATGAGAAGCCTCCTCAATCCTATTCAAGAAAACTTGGAACTTGCGGCAAAATACCGCATCAACAATTATCGGGATCAAATTTTCGAATGGCGCACAGAATTAAACGGCAAACAGTGGGAACAGGTAGTATTCCTAATTCCGGGAAGCCCAATGGCTAGGAAAGATAATCTAGCCGTTCAATTTTGTGCTAAACTTGTAGGCGAAAAAAGCGAAGGAGCTCGCATCGTATATGCAGAATCATTGTTTGGAGAAAATGAGGCAATGTTGAGGCTAGCAACGCACCTTTTCGATACAAAAATAGGTGAAGATATCTTCTCTGATCCATGGCGTATGCATCGAGATGCTTTAGGACCCTCGACGGCTCGCTATCTTGATGTGATTTCTTTAACTCCTAATTACGACCATTGAAAAGTGTATCAAATTACGTAAAGATATTTCTCTCTATTTAAAATCCCTCTTCAGATATTCTGTATAATTTCTTCTCTTGACTATAAATGAATCCTGTTACATTCTTTATATCAAGCAGCCCGGTCGTTCAATTGGTAGGACAGCGGGTTTTGGTCTCGTCGATCGGGGTTCGAGTCCCTGCCGGGCTGCCAAAAAATGACCGCTGTAAAAATATTTTTTGCAGCGGTCATTTTGTAACTATTACCTACCAAACAGAACTTAGTTTTTTAACAGACTCATTCCCTGGATCTTTTTGGTGGAGTGGCAGCTACTCCTTCCATGCCACCTGATACTCGCATAATTTCCCCAGTAATCCAACCAGCGTCTGGACTACACAGAAATGCCACTCCACGAGCGATATCTTCCGGCTCTCCCCACCGTCCTAATGGTATCGCACTCCGAACACGTTCAATCATTTCTTCTTCCGTAATCCCTAAGGTTTCACATCGCTGTGCCATATTGCTCTTATTAAAGTCAGTATATACCGGACCCGGACATACGGCATTCACACGTACATTGTAAGGAGCCAGTTCCAGAGCAAGTGTACGTGTAAGACTAATCACTCCAGATTTAGCTGCATTATACGCACCAACTAGAGCCGCCGGATTTTGGCCATTAATAGAGGAAACATTAACTATAACCCCTGTTTCCTGTTTTTCCATAACTTTCGCTGCGGCACGACAACAATAAAAACAACTCGTTAAGGTAGCATCCAAAACTCGATGCCATTCTGAATCAGGTAAGTCGGAAATTGATGAGACCTTTTGTCCTACACCGGCATTATTCACTAAAATATCAAGTCGCTCTAAGCCTAAAAAAAAATCTGTAACCTTTCCACTTTCAGTAACATCCAAATGCATAGCAACAACATTCATACCACGATCCTGTAGGTTCCTACATTCTTCTTTAGCTTTAATTAATTGTAAGTCTGTTACCAAAACCTTTGATCCTCTTTGAGCTAATTCCCGTGCAATCCCGAACCCTAATCCCTGTGCGGCACCAGTTACCAGTGCAACCTTCCCCTCTAAGTCTCTTGATTCCATAATAATCCCCTCTGGTCTCTATAAATAAAGAAACCAATTCCAACGATTTATTGTAATTTACGAATAAAAAAATCGAAAAATAAATGATAATTTAAAATTAACTACGAATTAAACGAGGAAGAGTAAAATATATTTCTAGTTAACAGACTTCTTTACCATCATCACCATTTTGTCGCCGCAACTTTTAGATCTGGGTGCGAAACCAGTAAATGCCACACAACGGCCTGAAGCGATTCAGCTAAAGGTGTTACAAGTGACTCTTTTTCAGTCGGGATAATTAGGCATGCATCTGCGATCCGAGCCGTGAAACCTCCATCTCTACCGACAATTCCAACTATTGACGCTCGTTTTTCCCTAGAATATTCAAGCGCTCGTATCAAATTAACGCTTACATTTTCACCTGCATCGCCNCCACCTACNGAAAAAACCATTACCGCATCATTTTCACTCAATCGTGACCCAGCCAACCAATTACTAAACGATGATTCCCAACCGTCATCATTTATTCGAGCAGTTAATTCCGAGACATTATCCGTTGGAGAATAGGCTTCGATCAGAGCGAGCTTTCTAAAGTCATTTACGGCATGTGAGGCATTTGCAGCACTTCCACCTACACCTATTACAAAAAGTCGACCTTCACGCTCTCGCAGTTTAACAATAACTTCTACTATGTCAGAAAGAGCATTACGNTCCAAACTATTAATAACACGAGTAGTGATAGCCAAATAGTTGTCGATGAAATCCATATTTAAATCCAATATCCAGCCTTNACAGCATCGTTATANAAATCACCGACGGTTTCNAGTGAATAGTCGCTTAAATTCTTACCNATACAAGATAGTTTTTGAATNATTTCATTAGTNCAAGTAATAATATGACANCCTATTTGATGTGCCTGAATAACNTTATAGACTTCACGAGGGCTTGCCCATATTAGTTCTGCATTAGAATTCGGTGACAGTAACTCAACNGAACGGCTCATCACTGGCAAGCAGTCAACTCCTGAATCAGCTATTCTACCCGCAAATACCGATACACAGGAAGCGGTTCCTCCATCCAANGCTTCTGCNACTTGCCGAACCTGTTCTACTGAGAAAATTGCGGTGACATTTACTTTTATTCCATCATTGGACAAACCGTGCACTAACCGACACGTTGACTGACCCTTTGAATTTGTTACTGGAATCTTTGCATAAACACGATCACCCCATCCGGATATAATACGAGCTTGCCTATCCATTTCATTAAGATCATCGGCAAAAACTTCAAACGAAATATCTCGATCCGGTATTGCCGCGAGAATTTCCTGCGCAAACGCGACATAGTCTTTGATACCCGCTTTTTTCATAAGAGTTGGATTAGTGGTAAAACCAGAAACCAATGGATTAGCGTAGCTCTCTATCATACCATCGTAGTCTGCCCCGTCAGCAAAAATTTTCACCTTTAGATCTTTGGGCGTTATTGCTACCTGTTCCATCTCATTACCAATTTCCATCCATAAACTCCAAATTTTTATCGTGCCTTATTATACACGTTTTGCGAGGCGATGTCGAATTGTTGATCAAAAACTTCAAAGTTTTTCAACATGCTTGAAAAAATGTCCTACTTTTCGTAATGTCTACTGTTACAAATATGGCTTTTTCGTTAGGAAAAGAATTGATACAAAAGATTCACAAATTTATATGGCTTTTTGGTTGTTTTATTACCACTCCAATTTTTTCTCAGCAACCTCTTAATCTCGAAGATTGTATCCGTATAGCTCTAAATAACAATCTACAACACTTAAACGACAGACAAACACTATCTTCCAGTCATTTAGACGTTGAAAATGCAATGGCTCCGTTTTCATTCGGGATGAATGCAAATTTAACTACACCTACATTTTCCGAAATACGAGATACACAGGAAAGCGTCGCCCTCGCAACTAGAGTACGCGACGAAAGCACAAACTTTAGGTATGGTGGTGCTATTCAAATGAACCAACGTTTGCCACACTTAGGATCATTGTCTNTTACAACCAATGCTGAGCGACGANATTTTTCTTCTAATCGAAGAGCTGATTTTCTTGATTTTTCAGGTGATGTTAGGATTGATTATTCGCACAATATCTTGAATCGTCCATCTGAAGAAATCTCTCTACAGCGAGCTCGCTATAATCTCTCGAGTGCTGAGTTGAGTTTCCAGCAACAGACACTAGCCTTAGAAGGGCGAGTCATTGATGATTTCTTTATCTTAGTTCAAAGGATTCGTGAGTTAGAAATTCAGAATGAGCGACTCAACCTTACTAAATCAAACTTAGAGTTAGCGCAAAGAAAATATGAAGTAGGGCTTATTGCTGAAGTAGAAACCCTCCGTCTACAGGTTGAGGTTCTTCAAGCCGAGTCTAATTTTGCNTTAGCAGAAACTGCCATTGAAAGTCAACGTGACCTATTACGGCAAACGCTTGGATTTGANGCTCAAGCTCCACTTGAAATAAGCACTTCAGTCAAACACATGCTGCGTCAGATTGACCAAGAAAAGNCAATCTTTATAGGGCTAAAAAATAGGACGGACATGCGGCAGACGGAAATAACCGAAAAACTGCGTATTGTTAACTTAGAACAGGCTAAAAAGCAAAATGGAATTAATGCTACCCTAAATGCGAATTATAGTCTCCGAGGTCGAGGCGATGACATAGGAGATATCAGTTCAACTCTGGAGAGAAACCAGTGGGGAGTTGGAATTCAAGTAACAATGCCATTAATAGACAACGGCGCTCGTCGTAGCAGCATAAAAAAAGCCGAAATACAACTGAAACAAAGTCGGTTAATTAGACGTAGAGAGCAACAACAAGTTATTCTACAAATACGCAATGCGGTCAGAAATATAGAAGAAGCGGAACGACAAATTACAATTTTAGAGGCAGGGCTTGAGGTAGCTAAAAGGACGTACGAAGTTGAACAAAGCAGATTCGAATTAGGATTAGCAAAAAGTCAAGATCTGCTTGACGCACAAAGTCAACTGACAAGAGCAAAAATTGATGCCCTAAATGCTAAGATAAATTACCAAAGAAATTTAAAAGACCTTAGACTTGCCACTATGGCAGAGATCAGTGAGCTCGAACAAAATTAATACACAATAAGAGCTAGTCGTCATCATCTTTGCTCATTAATGGGTGCGAAAACTCAGTATCATCCTCACCATAAAATCGCCGCGACCTCTGACGATTATAGGAGGGTATTCTGTTTTGTTCATCTGCTTCCTGACACGACACACATAACCTAGCCGTTGGTAATGCTTCTAGCCTTAGCTTTGGAATAAATTCCGAACAGACCTCACATCTTCCATAATCACCTCTTTGCAATTTTTCTAAAGAAAGGGTAACCTCTTCTAATTCTCGTCTTTCGGTGTCGCCTAATTTTACCAATAATTCCATAGCTCCAGCTTCAACCGCTCTGTCAAGATCGTCTGCCTTAGGATCCTGTAAGTCATCTATTTCCTGTTCAGTTCCATCAAGATCACTCAACAATTCAGAGCGACGAGCGATTAGTTGTTTCTTTACTTTTTCTCTTTCACGTTTGTTCAACGCCGATCTTTTAGCCATAAATTTACCTTATTTTCATAACAGGAACATATTTAACTAGTTTCACAGGATCTTATCCTATATACCCGGCATCCAAAAAAACTAATAATTACCACTCTTTAACGACCGTAACCGATCTCGCAAATCCGCTGCAAGTTCGAATTGATCATTTTCAACTGCACTGCGTAATTGATCACTCAATTTTTCACGCTCTGAAACAGGCCGCTTGCTTTCAACCTCAGTCTCCCATTCCCGTAAAAAATGCAACTCTGGACAATTTTCTAGTTCATCAAATCGTCCAATCTTTCGCAAAAAATTTTCAATTTCAGTTATCCCACCTCGAATTTCAACCAGTGCCTTCTTATGCTGTTCTACGTCTAAATGAGATAGAGCACGCGCTTGAGTACAATGAGCCGTAACAAAAGGTGTGTGCTGCTCCGCCATTTCACGGTCCTCCTCTGATTCTGCGTAATCGTAACAAAGGTCGAGGATACTTAAATTATGGCGAGCATCGCGTTCAGCTAAAGCATACTCCTTCAATTCAAAAAAACTTATCCGGCGCCAATAAAACTTCATAGCTTCCTGAGCAAGCAACCAACAATCATCACGAGTAAGACTAAATGATCCAGGGCCATTCTTTATCTCTGAATCTCTCAATTTACTGCGAAAATATTCCAATTGTGAGTCTTTTTGATTTGGCCGCAGACCGTCAGGACGTCCCTCCCATTCCATCTGCAGTAGCCCCAAATCCATACGCACCTGAATTTTCGGTTTCCCATCAATTCCTTTGATCTTACGAACATTTAGATCATTTGGAGAGTAATCCCAATCTTGAAGTTTTGAGGCAATATCAAAATCCATATCTTCAAAAAAACCTTATAAAATTGATATTTAATCAGCAATCATTAAGGTAGAAAGCGGCCCACATTATAGGGTTGACTTAAACTTTTGTCAAATCAATCATCAACGGATTCATTTTTTTTTACTCCCTTTATTTCCGTAACAATCTCGAGGAGTTCGTTACGTAAAGACAACGTCATTTCATTATCTACAAAAAAATCCTCGATCACCATGACCGCCTCTTCTCCAATAAGAACTAACGATCGGTGTGTGCGGTCGCGCTCTTCTGGAGTAGGATCGTATTGCATTTCATCGGGGTTAATAGGAGTTCCAAACATACTCATTTGTGGATATTGATCTTGTCCTAGTAGGCCACCCATCGCTGGGTTGGAAAACCTTGGAGAATGCCTACCTGTAGAATCCGTAAGCATTGGACCAAATGGAAAGATCTGTTCTTCGCCGGTAAAAACCCCTTTTCTTGACCGTTGTTCATCACGTAACAATAACAGATCAAAATAGCGGAGGGCATTTACAAGAATTTCGGCCGATTTTTTGCCTCCTAAATTTCCCAATGCATCGACAGCAGCCATACGTAGGTCAGCGTCTGCTGTATTTAAAGATCGGTCCAACAACCGTCCGATTGGTTGAGCAGCAGTTTGATCTCCGATTTGAGCCAACGACGCAACCACATCTTGTTTTAGAGTCGTTCGTTGCTCGTAACCCTGTAAAGCTGCAATCAAAACCGGTGTAGCTCGTGGATCACCAATCTGACCCAAAATTTGTGTAGCTTTACGCCGAGTAGCATAGGGATAATCCGTCCGAGAAACAATTTCGACAATTCTATCAAATTGCGCCTCGTCACCCTCTAAATATTTCCTATGCATCTGGTTTACATTAGTGCAAGATACTATGGGTAGGATAAGAGCAATAACGACTTTTTTGAACATTAATTTCTCCCGAGATCTTATTGCTGGCACAAGAAAAAAAAACTATTATGATTGTATTCACAGAAATATAGAAAATGAAAGCTACTGCAACGTGACTCAGATATCAACACATGACCGGAAACCTATCCCTGGAATACGCAACATGATAGCAATATCTAGTGGNAAAGGCGGCGTCGGAAAATCTACTATTAGTGCGAATATTGCCGTAGCCCTTAGTAATCTGGGTCTGAGAATCGGCCTGATGGATACAGACATATACGGACCGAACATACCTGGAATCTTGGGATCTCATGTCCGACCTATAGCAAACCCAGATACAGGAAAAATTGAACCAATTAGTGCCCACGGAATTAAATTTATTTCGATNGGATTGCTGCTCGAAGAAGATGCGCCGGTTATTTGGCGAGGTCCAATGTTAGCAAAAATGGTCAATCAATTCCTATCGAATGTCGCATGGGGTGATTTAGATATTCTTGTTGCAGATCTCCCTCCCGGAACCGGCGATGTTCAATTGACAATGACACAATCTGCACCTTTAACCAGCGCTATAATTTTAACAACCCCGTCAGCTATTGCTTTGGAAGATGTCAGACGAGGAGTAGAAATGTTTCAACAAGTAGAAGTACCAATCTTTGGTTTAGTGGAGAACATGAGCAACTTTCAATGTGACGCATGCAATCATATTGAGTATTTATTTGGGCGCGACCAAAGTGAATCAATAGCAAAAGAATTAGGGATACCCTTAGTATCCAAAATACCAATAGATATTACCCTTCGCCAATGTTCAGACGAAGGGTANCCCGCTGTTATTGAACAACCNGCGGCTGCCTCCAGTCAGGCAATAGTAGATCTTGCAAAAAAGGTAGTGTCTGATATTGAGCAAAGATAGTTTAAATCCATCATAAGCCGACTGTAAAAACACTTCTGAGATAGTTTTCATTTCCTGCTGCATCTTTTACACTGGCTTCAATAATGTGGTGACCATCACTTAGTGGCAAATACATAGAAGCTTTGGCCTTGTGTCCCTCAGGATCATATTCGACTATTAAATTTTTCCCGTTAAGAGCTATTGCTATATCTTCTTCTCGAATTATCCCACTTTGGTCATCACGTACCATGACTTCAATAATANGATCAGTATCCGGANTAACATTNCCCGGCTTAGGTGCCAGAATATCTAACNCCGGTTTTTCGCGATCCGCTAACAAAGCTATCAAACTAAATTTTCTAACCTGCGCAGATATATAGCCATCTATTCGATCGTTCCCTAATAAAGTCCAACGCTGGCCATTACTAGAGCCATACAATCCAATCTGGGGATCCAAAGCCTGCACAGAATCTACCCGAATACCGATTTTAATTCGATCATCGAAAGGCACATTTATTGGAGATATTAAAAACGAAGGACTCATAGCCTTAAAATTCTCAGGATCACTCAAAATGGAACTACGCACTTGCGGAAACAGCGTATCGTAAACACTGTTTTGAGAGGCAGAAATCAATACCTCACCGTCTTCAAACACTAATTGANTTGATTTACCTGGTATAAGTGCTCGCTGCGAAGCCGTAGCCTTATGAATGAATCTATTGGAAAAAAAAGATAAACTTACTTCATCCGATTCTCCATATTTGTAAGGAAACGACGCAATGTAAAGCGAGCGACTTTTCTGCTTCACCTCACCACTTCTGCCAGCAATTTGGGCCTTTGGAAATACGGGNAAGGGCTCTTTGGTGTTTATTTCCCATTCGATCCAACGAGCACGACACGTTTCGACAACCTCTACCGAATCCTTTGATACATTCTGATTCGATGAAGAAAATGTCATAGAATCACCTATNCCAAATCCATCCTTTACTTCCCATTTCCAAAATAAATTCTTACCTGGAAACNTCCAATCTACTGGTCGATTAGTTTCGAAAATCCTATTTGACACCATGGACCAGTCATTACCAATCCATTCAAATAACGTTCCTTCCACTAAATTATCATCCGCATCTAATACTTTGACGGCTAATATACCATTCTCTCTTTCTAAACCAGCATACTCAATAGTAGGCGAACTATTTACAATTATCTTTATTCGAGCAGAAGCTGATTGATTGGCCACGTCAGATGCAGAAACCTCAAGCCAATGTTCCCCTTGAAGAAGGCGGAATTCCGTTTCAGAAGATTTGGTATTTAAAAAACCGTCATTAAAATTTGTATAGAATGGTAATCTATTACCTTTGGAACGAAAAAGAGCATGGAAATCCTTAACACCATCAAATGTTTCAATTCTTATGCGGTCAAGAAAAATCTGATGACTCAACGAATATGTAGCTTGATCATATCGAACCGAAAAAAACAATCGGCTATCAANTCGTAGCTCAAGTTCATATGGAGCCAGCTTATTAGCTGCTGCCTCTGCTGTGTCCCAAACATATAAAGCAACACCAACTTTCCCNTCAATTTGAACCGATGAAGAGGTTTTAAAAATCTGCTCAATTTCATCCCAATATAATTCAGCAACTACTTGCTCTCTGAGGCCGTTTACTCTACTATCCCAACCTATCGGAATAAAAGCAATGCTTTTAANAATNGGACTGGTAACGTCGCTTACTGAAAAATCATTTTTTAGTGGGTTAATTGGGGAGTTATGTTTATCTCGCAGTTCAAAATGTAAATGCGGCGGGCCGGCTCCACTCTCTCCAGTNAACCCTATAATATCTCCAGANTTTACNTTAAATTCTTCTTTATGAAACCACAGNTCGACGCTATAAAGTCCAGTTTCATTTTGCGCGTTCACAACACGATCTTTTAAGAATTCGCCAAACTTTTCCAAATGTCCGTACACTGCAAGGCGTCCATCATTCAACCGCAGATATACTGCTCGTCCGTAGCCCCATGGTGACGTACGAACGCGTTCTATAAAACCATCAGACACTGCTCGCACGACATAGCCAGTACGCCCCCACGTCTTTAAATCTATCCCCATGTGAAACGATGATGTTCTTGATTCACCAAAAGATGATGATAACGCGGGTNTAATATCCAAAGGCCAATTTAGTGACGACAACAGCTCTTCAGATATAATCTCCGTGACCGTAAAGATTAATACAGATAAAATCGAAAAAAGCCGNAAACCACTANTCATAAACCCATTCGCATAAAAAGATATCACTCGCGTCTATGCTCAAATAATATAANGGTCGCTCGGTCCAAGATCCCGTATTCAAGTAACGGACATCCGAATGAACATCATCAATTGGGAAATGCGTATGCCCGCATGCAATCGCACTAAAACCTCTACTATTTGCCAATTTTTTACCGTTTTGAGCTACCCGGTTAGTAAGCACTTTATACAAGCGAGGCCAGCGCTTGGCGTATTGAGCAACATGNATTTTCCTAAAACCGACCAGACCAGACAAATCATGAAACCGACGAAAAGCCCATTTAAAAACTGAATATTTGGGCATAACATCGTCTAACTTATGACCATGAACAACCAACAATCGACGACCAANAAACCATTCTGTAACAAATGTAATCTCTCCTATATCTTCCATATAAAACTGTGCATCATGATTACCGTGTATCCAGATTACCGGTCGGTGAAATGACTCCGCAATAATGCGTTTAAGTACAGAGTCATGAGACCCAATTAACGATCTATTCGGATCATCAATTATATCACCGTTTAAAACCAAAGTTGCGTGTAAAGGCAACTGATCGAGCCAAGCAATAAAGGCTTGATGATAGAAATAATTATTACCTAAATGTAAATCACTAACTACGAAATATTTTTCACGTTCCATTTTCTTGCAGTGCAGATAATCATATAGATATTTATAATAAATATGCGTAAAGGAAGGTCATAAATGCAACGGGAATTAAAATTTGACTCAAAACTTAAAAATCTATTGGAACATTTAGGAACGCTAATACCAGACAATCAACATAGAGAAAGCTTTTTCGACTACTGCTTGATACCGCAGCCAACAAGTTTTCGACTAAATAATCTCTTGAGTAGATCTAGAAACGTAAAATCAATAATTCCAGAAACGTTTTTATCAGTCCCCTGGTGTGAGGAAGGCTTCGTATTGCCGGATTCCAGAAAAATCGGCCATTCTTTTGAACATGCTATAGGAGGGATTTACATACAAGCAAAGGCGCCTATGTTAGCGGTAAATATGTTAAACCCCAAGCCTGGAGATCGCGTTTTAGATCTATGTGCCGCGCCTGGAGGAAAATCAATTCAAATTGCTGCGCGAATGAAAAATCAAGGTTTACTGGTTACCAATGAATCAAGTTCAAAAAGAATATCTTCGCTCGTGGGTAATATCGAGAGATGTTCCATTGCTAATTCCGTTATAACGCAAACAAAAGGTACTGTTTTAGCTCGTTATTTCCACAATTATTTTGACTGCATCCTGGTCGATGCTCCTTGTAGCGGCGACGGGATCCTTCGCAAAGATAAAAACTTCCTACGCTATTGGTCTCCCGAAAATTCTAAACGACAAGCTCAGGTTCAGATAGGACTCATACGAGCCGCTTTTCACATGCTCCGTCCTGGAGGGACCTTAGTCTATTCCACATGTTCGCTGTCAATTGAGGAAAATGAACACGTCATAATGGGTTTAATCGGCCGATATGGTAACAACGTCATCCTACGTAATTCTCCAAACATTGAATGTCCAACACTTCCAGATCACATAACAAATTCTCTTCATATCGACGCCCTTAAAGGTGTTAGAATTTGGCCGCACATCCATGACACCGAAGGAGCATTTATCACTCAGTTGAGCAAATCTACTCTAACTGAATGGCCGAAAATTGAATCCGACGCAAACGACTGGCCAAATACAACAGTCGACGATATGCCTGCACGCCGAGCAATAGAAATCATAGAAAAACTGTGGGAGAGAGACCTTCCTCGTATCCCAGGTCAAACCTTAACGTTTAGCGGAAAACAAATAGTTACTCAGCCAAAAGAAAGTGAATCATTCAAAGAAAATCTTCCTTTTTTCGTACGCGGCGGTATGCGTGTCGGACACCAATACAAACAATTTTATCACTTAAGCCAGCCCGCTGTCTCCCTATGGGGTGAAAATTTAGACAACAAACATATAAATCTAACTTGGCCAGAAGTTCAGCAACTTTTTCTAGGCCTCCCGTTCAAATTAAGCAACATCACAAAACATCGCGGGGAAATAATCTGCCGCTTTGGTGGTTGGTCTCTCTGTAAGGCGATGGTCGAATCCGAAGGTAGAAAATTAAATCCAATGCTACCTAAAGTACATCACAGCGAAGCCGTACACTCCCTTTTTAATTACAAATAAACGGCAAAATTTTCTCCAATTGTTCTAAAAAAGACTTAAAATCAGTCCATAAAAGCCTCTAAATCAAATAAAAAGAAAAGTTTTCCTTCAAATGGGATATATTTTCCCATTATTTATTTTTAATAAAAATGCCGGATTCCAAATATTGTATACTCTCGCTATATAAGACCCAACATAGCGGAAAAAAAATCAAGTAATACTACTTAATACTAAGTTAGTTTTGGTTAACATATAAACAATATACACTATT
>NZPK01000165.1 GCA_002693325.1 Gemmatimonadota bacterium
TGAGATGGCAAACAAAGGGCCTACAGTGCCCCAGCTTTCGGCCAGTGCTAGGTGTGGTCAATGGACACCGCGGCAAAGAATATGGACACCTATGTCGTCACTTATGGACCCCTTGCCGACGAGGGTCATAACCTTCGCGACGAGAACATAAAAGGTACAGAAAAGTGGAAAAGGCGGAAGTCGCAGCCTTTTTCCAATAAAAAAGTCGGAAGTTTGGCGGGAGTGACGGGACTCGAGCCCGCGGCCTCTGGCGTGACAGGCCAGCGGCTAATGGCGGTTTTCTGCGACACTTTTGACTTTTTCACCTGCATTTACCGACATTTACCTACAATGACTTACATAAAAAAGTCAAAAGTCGCTAGTTCAAATCCTTGGTTATAAACCCAGGATACTCAATCTAAATCTTATTTTTATATAGCTCTAAGTTTACTGCCAATTAGCTTATAAATGGTGAGTTTTTAGGCAAGAAAACGAGATATAGACCCTTCATCCCACTCGAGTCCTGCCCCTGGGGTATTTGTTGCGATTACTCGTCCATCCATTACTCGCACCGGATCTTGTAATATCGGTGCGGCCCAATCAACGTATTCAAGCCAGTGAGCGCTTGGCGTTACCGCTAGAAGGTGACGAGAGAACTCTGGGTAGAGGTGACTTGACATCGGAATATCATAGGCGTCCGCGATGGCTGCAGCCTGCATCCAACCGGTTACACCGCCAATTAATGCTGCGTCAGGCATTACAAAGTCCAAAGCGCCCATTTCAATCGCTCGCTTAAGCTTACGAGCTTCATAGAAATTTTCTCCGGTTTGTATGGGCGTGGTCAAGGAGGAACGGATTTTTGCGTGGCCTTCATAATTGTCGTGTGCAATAGGATCTTCAATCCAGGTTAAGCCCTCTTTGTCCAACATCCGCCCTCGCTCAATGGCCTCGCCAGTGCGCAATGATTGGTTAAAGTCGGCCATAAGCGCGCAGTCAATGCCGATCCTCTCCCGAACGACACGAACTGCAGTCAAATCATCTAGTGCAGATGATCTCCCTAGGCGTATCTTGACTGCGTTGAACCCGCCCTCCTCAAGCAGTGCTGAAGCTTCATCCGCTAAACTTTCAATTGATTTAAGCCATAGCCCACAGCTGTTATAGGTTGGAAGTTGACGTGCTTTTCCACCTAATAACGAGACTAATGGCAAATTATGGGTTCGGGCGACAGCATCCCACAGTGCCATGTCTATGCCCCCTATAGCGATACCAGTAATTCCCGTGTTACCAACTAATAACATTCGTTCACGGAGCAATGCTGCAACATTGATTGGGGCTAGCACTTGGCCTGAGATCATTTCTGAAGCGGCTTCAATGCACGCAATCAGGGGTTTGAATACCCATTGAGCAAAGGCGAGGACGTATGCGCGGCCAACTATGCCATCATCGGTATGGAGGTCGATCAGGACGAGTGGGACCTCAGGGATAACAAAACTCGCTGTCTGAACCGATCTACGAAATGGTATCAAAACTGGACGTGCATCAATACGTAGGACCGACGGCATTTCAAAAGTCATGGCTTATAGTTTCCTATCTTAAAACTTCGTCTGGGGGTAAAAGGCCGAGAAAAGAACATAAAAAGCATAAAAAGTGGAAAAAATCGAAAAATCACTGGTTGTTCAAAAAAGAGTCGAAAAAGTGGCGGGAGTGACGGGACTCGAACCCGCGTCCTCTAGCGTGACAGGTCAGCGGCTAATGGCGGTTTTCTGNGACGTTCTCGACTTTTCCACCTGCATTTACCAACATTTACCTACAATGACTTACATAAAAAAGGCGAAAAACGCTGGCTCGAGTCGCCGGCTATAAAACCACGAAAATAAATTGCAGCATGAGGAGTGCCAAGCCGGCGATTTCATGCTTATTCGTCGGGAGATTTGGAGTGCGCCGAGGCCATCAATTATTTCCCTCCAAATTGCAAGGCTCTTAAACTGTATGTATTCTGGTCCGTTATTTAATGGTAAAACAAATGAAAAATTATCCGCNTATGGTAATGTAATACCTATAAAAAATTGTCGATCGAGATCACAAGACCGAAGGGCCATTCAAGGGTCAGTATCTAGACTACAACCCAGGTGAGGCGTGTTGATGGATATAAAAGCTCTAACATTCGATGTCTTTGGCACCCTCGTTGATTGGCGTACAGCGGCGATTCGCGAGCTAGAACAGATTGGCCAAGAAAAGCAAATTTACGAAAATTGGAGCGCTTTTGTCGATGAATGGAAGTCTACATATAGAAAAGATATGGATGCTGTTAATGCAAAGAAGCGGCCTTGGGCTAACATAGACATTTTCTTTNGAGACCGTCTTGAGGAATTGATCCCTCAGTACAGACTTGACTGTCTAACAGAGACGGAGAGAAAGCATTTAAATTTGGTCTGGACCAGACCTGATGCGTGGCCCGATGTGAGTGACTCTCTTATCCGGCTAAAGTCGCGTTTCATCGTATCGACACTTTCCAATGGCAATTTTTCGTGGCTCGTATCCATTGCAAAACATTGTGAACTTAATTTCGATTGTGTGCTGACTGCTGAAAATGCCCGTGCATACAAGCCTGATGGAAAAGTTTATCAGACGGCTATTGATTTACTTGCTCTCGATCCCGGAAGTATCTTGATGGTTGCGTGCCATAATTATGATCTCGCTGAGGCTAAGAGACACGGAATGCAGACGGCATTTATACCCCGACTGGAGCATGGCTCCGATCAGATCAAAGATCAAAAAGCTGAAGATGATTGGAATTTTATCGCCAGTGATTTAGCAGACCTAGCCACGCAACTCGGGTGTTAATGCAACTCGAACATATAAAGCACAGAAAAGTGAAAAAAGTCAAAAGTCGCTGGTTTTTTTCCAAAAAAAGTCAAAAGCTTGGCGGGAGTGACGGGACTCGAACCCGCGGCCTCTGGCGTGACAGGCCAGCAGGAAATGNCGGTTTTCTGCGACACTTCCGACTTTTTGACCTGCATTTACCGACATTTACCTACAATGACTTACATAAAAAAGTCGGAAGTCGCTGGCTCGACTCTCTTGCTAAAGAACCATAGAGACAAATGGTTCCATTTTGTTGATTATAGAAAAGAAGACGAACGGATAATTGGCTATTAAAAATGGATAAACTAGGTGGAGTGCTGGCAAAATTAGTATTTGGGATAAACTTTTTAATTTTTTGTGTGACCAGGTAGTATCATAGCCGAGATTGATTATGCAGCTAAAGGGTATCATTAGCTGAATGTTTCCTCGTTATCGAGACTTTAGGTCTTTTGGACATCAGGTTGAGATGATGAAATGAGTCCAGATGATCTCTATTGAAAATAAAAATTACGTTTGTTCATTTGTTGCCTGTCTTTGTGCAGTCATTGAAGAAGGTCTAAACACAAGTGTCATTTGTGGGATCGAAACAGACACACTGTTTGAAAGGATCAATGGGGAACCCATCTCCAATTACTCTACGCCAAAACAACATGCTTTTTCTCTGAAATATCTTCCCGTCGCAATTAAAAATGGAAAATTGGGCTCTCCTGTGATTTTGAGCCTGTTAGACTCTTTTGAAAATATCCTGGGCTCTCTCCAATGGTACCGCCGGGATGAGCCGCAGAAACCAAAATTCATGCGAGGGCACGCAAATGCGCAAATCATTGGCCCAAGGGGCATTGAGAAAAGATCTGAAATTGTTGTCGGAGTGACATTAATGTCACCTTGGACACAATATCCATACCATCACCATTCCCCGGAAGAACTTTATGTGGTGTTAAGTGATGGAGATTGGATTCAGGAAGCCGGCAATTGGTTCACCCCCGGGGTTGGTGGAATTGTTGGAAATCCCTCGAATATGGGACATAGCATGCGTTCAAAATCCGCCCCCCTCCTTACAATCTGGTGCCTCTGGTAGTGAGCCAGTCGTGTTTTGATCTTAAACGTCGGCGTTATTCCTACGGTATTAAAATGCGATAGATAATCCTACTGATAATTCTATAATTTATTGAGGTGACAAGGTTTTACCATTACATATTCTAAATTAAACCCTTCTCCTTCCTTGAACAACGCGGTCCAAGATTAAGGCTACGAATAGAATTGCAACACCCGCGAGTATTCCCTGCCCAACGTTAGCATATTGTAGAGCTTCAAGCACGTCTTGTCCTAAACCTTTTGCACCTATAAGCGATGCAACTACAACCATAGCTAAGCTTAACATTACAGTTTGATTCACGCCCGCTAGGATAGATGGAGCGGCAAGGGGTAAATCAATCTTACGCAACAAATACCATTTAGACGCGCCGTAAGCGATTGCTGCTTCTCTGATAGTTTCGTCAACGCCTCTTAACCCCAAAACAGTCAGCCTGACAACAGGAGTTCCACCAAATATCATTGTAATGATAACAGCCGCTACTTTCCCGGTGCCAAAAAATGCTATAACAGGTATCATAAACACGAAGGCGGGCATGGTCTGCATAAAATCCATAATTGGACGAATAATTGCGTAAAATCGGTAACGCCTGGCACAAAACACACCAAGGGGTATGCCGATTACTATGCTCAGTAGTGCAGCTGTTCCTAATAGCGCGAGTGTTGTCATAGCTTTTTCCCAAAATCCGAGGAAACCCATATAGCTCAGAAATGCAGCTGAGTAGATCGCTGTTTTTACGCCTGCTGACAACGCTGTAAGGACAACAATCGCAGTTACTATGACAACCCAAGGCGTAGTTACAAATAGTAACTCTAAAAAGTCTAATACAGACCTTATCCCAATAGTTATGGCTGTAAATACAGCATCGCCTTTCACAACAGCTAAATCAAAAGACGACTCGACAAAGTTAATTGAGTTTATTCTGATGTCTGGATGTGTGGGAAATTGATCAAGAAAAACAAGATAGCCGGGGAAACTATAATTTATGACGGATAGAAACATGATAATAAATGTAAAGATAAAACTTAATAGAAAATGATTTGCTGTCATCCCTTGATTAATTGAATGATCAGAAAGCCACTCGCTATATCTGCGTTCCAATATGATATTGCTAATAAATCCTTGTACACACTTTGTAATTAGAAGAATGAAGACCCCAGAAATCGTAATCCAAATTGCAGACTCTTCGATTGTATTTATATTAATAACATAGCCTTCCATCGCTCTCTCAAGAGACGTAATTGCCCGTTCATACACCTCTACCTTGTCAGGATTATTCTGCTTTGCTGTGAGAAGTTGTTGGTTTCGAAAATCAATTGTAGATTGTATTTTCTCGATTTTCTCGCGTGCGTCTTTTGTTATATCCCCAAAGGATCCCCTTACTATTTGCACAACAGAGAATGTTTCTATAATTAGAAATGCTAGCGCGTAATTCCAAATATTTCGTGCACCAAACCAAATAGGTCCAAGCAATGCAGCCATTAAATTAAATGACGTTATAAAACCAGACTTAGCGCCTATCCTTCTGAATTCTCGTGAATAATAATCGGTATTTGTTCGAACAAATATTTCAAGGTTTCTGCTATTTGTTTTAACCATCGGTATTCTCTTCTATAACTGATCGTAAAAGACAAGCCTGAGAGATATACCCGATATTTTTTCCATTGGAGTCCGTGACAATTATTGGGTCTTTGTTAAAAGTGGCGGTTCTAATAAGATGGTTAAGCGGAACATCTTGATTTACGCGTTCATGATCGGCCATGCCCAAGTACAAATCATGATTATCATCTGCATGCATAATGGATTTGACAGTCACCACCTTCAACTTTGAAATTCCTCTGACGAACTCCGCGACATAGCCGTCAGCTGGACTGATAACTATTTCTTCCGGCGTTCCTATCTGAACAACCTCGCCTTCTCTCATAATGGCTATTCGGTGGCCAACCCGAACGGCCTCATCTAGATCATGCGTTATGAAAACAGTGGTTTTTTTAAGGTCGCCTGAGAGCTTAATAAATTCGTCTTGAAGTTGCCGTCTTATGAGGGGGTCCAGCGCACTAAACGGTTCATCCATTAATAANATCTCGGGGTCTGCTGCTAATGCTCGGGCCAAGCCAACTCTCTGTTGCATCCCGCCAGATAATTCGTGGGCATATCTATTTCCCCAGCCCTCAAGTTCAACAGTTTTAAGAATGGTATTAGCTGCATCGAGGCGCTCGTTTTTATTGATACCTCTTATTTCTAATGGCATTGCAATGTTATCAAGGACGGATCTATGAGGCATAAGCGCAAAATTTTGAAACACCATACCGATTTTGGTATTCCGAAAAACCTCAAGATCAAATTTGTCAAAACCCATTATGTCTTGGTTATTGATGAGGATTTTACCAGAAGTGGGCTCTAATAATCTATTGATGTGGCGTACTAAGGTCGATTTTCCGCTACCGGAAAGGCCCATTACGCANAAAATTTCTCCATGCTCTACATCAAATGATACATTTGAGACGCCAATTACAGCGTTATAACGCTCAAATGCTTCTTTTTTTGTGATCTTTTCTGTCCGGATAGATTTTGAAATGTCGTCTGANATATCACCGAAAATCTTCCAAACATTTTGGAGCTGAATTGCTACTGACATTTGTGCAGAATTTTCAAAAATTTAGAAAAGCTATCTGGCAACTAACGCTGCCAGATAGCATTGGGTAATAATGGTGCGTTACAATCCTAACCAACCATCAACTGTTGATTTATTTTTGGACATCCATTCTCGCGCTACTTCGCTAGGTTTTCTCTTCTTCACAGACACTTGGTATGCCATCGATGACACATCATCGGCTGTAATCTGGAAATTCTTGAAGAATTCAACGATTGCGGGAGATTTTTTTTCCAGGGAAGTTGCCCATCCGATTTGAATCTTCTTTAAGGCATCCTTTGAGGCCACATATGATTTCGAGTACCAATCAGCATCGGCTTTTGGTTGGATCATTTTGTATTTGGATGGATCATAGGTGGGTTCCTCTAGCATTACTACATCCGCCATGCCCCAGATAGCATGGGGCTTATAGCAGTAAAATGCATACCCTTCTCCCTTTTTAATTGAATCCAATACACGGGCGTTTTTGACGGCCTCTGCTGCTCGTATCGGCTCAATTCCGGCATCGTAAAGCTTATAATCTCGGAGTTTTACTTGATTTACATTTGCGGAGGCCCAGCCGTCTGCACCGATCCAAAACTCGCCTTTACCATTTCCGTCGCTATCCATAGCCTTTACGACCTCTGGTCTTCCAAGATCCTCTATTGCAGTAATCTTCATTTTTTTTGCGAATTGCTTAGAAACGCAATAGCCTTGGTTACCCTCGTATGGTTTTTTACTGAGTTTAAGGGTACCTTTTGGCACTAGGTCGTTTGTGTAGGCCTCTTGGTTTGGTAGCCAAATATCAGGATGAACCTCGATTTCGCCCTTACCTCTGTCTATCGCGGCATAGATCGCGGTATTGTTCCCTGGGACTAATTCCGCCTCTCCTCCCATTTTTTCGATAACTACAGCCGCAAGAAGATTTGCAATTGCTGTAGCACCGGTCCAACCGGGATCTCCAATTTTTACTGACTCAGCGTGACTTGGGAGGGTAGTTAATACCGAGATGACGCCAGCCATCACCGTTGCTTTTAAGATTTTCATCGTTTCCTCGTAAGTGGTCAATTTTATCTATATTATTTATAGATCTTACGATGATTGCTCAACAAGCGTATCTTGGGCCGTCGAAGACATAACTAATGTGGGCGAACGCGCTGTATTTGAGGCCGAAAACCCCTCAACTCAAGCATTAACAATTACGCTCCTATGATATGCCAAGCTGTATAGACACCGAGACACCGGAGCTGGCCAACACGCTCATCATGGGCGCCTGGAACCTGGGCTACCATGGTGCCGCCGTAGCGGCCGCCATAGCCTACGACACAGGATTGAGCCCGGTCGATGTCCGNACCCTCACNGTNGGTGAGCTGCAGGGNAATAGAATAANGCGCGANCGGACCAAGACCGGCCGCACCGTCGACCTCGAGCTGTGGCCCNANACCCTNGAATGGATNGAGGCCTACCATAAGGAGCTGGCGATCGCTCAGATGCCTGGCTCCCTTGTTGTGAGGAGCAGACGCGGTAAACCCTTCACCAAGGACATGCTGGCCACAGACATCCG
>NZPK01000096.1 GCA_002693325.1 Gemmatimonadota bacterium
ATGCCCTAGCTCCAGACCACTAATTGCCGCAGCAACCTTCGCGCACACATCGCTAAGCAAGTTCGCATGCCGGTCGCGCGTTAGAGCGACAGCGCCACCCTCGCCGAAATCGGCCAAGCTCGCCTCCACAGCAGCTTGAAGATCGCCGAGCCCCTCTGAAGTGTGCCCTGAAACAAACACGCATTGAGGATAATCCCCCAACGCCACGTTGTGATCCACAACAAGGTCTATTTTATTCACAACAACAATAAAAGGGCATGCGATTTGAGGAATTAAATCCTTGAGCACGGCGGGAGAATCCTCGTCGCTACTGTCCACTACAAGCAACACCAAGTTCGCATCCTGAATTTTCTGTTTCGTCTTACTTATCCCCTCCAGCTCTATGACATTCTCACTATCCCTGATGCCGGCCGTATCTACGAGACGGACAGACCGTCCCCCAAACTCCGCGTGCCCCTCAACCGTATCTCTCGTGGTGCCGGGCCGAGAGCTTACTATCGCCCTTTCTTCTCCAAGAAGATGGTTGAGCAGTGTTGATTTACCAACATTTGCAGGCCCCACGATCGCAACCATGCTTCCTCGCATCCTTCTGCCGCCAGCTTCAAATTGGTCAACTANCAACGTCGCTTCAGCCAAAACCCCTTTGAGGCCTTCCAAAATGCGAACTCTACCAATCTCGTCGATATCCTCATCCGAAAAATCCAGCCCCACNTCGATTAAAGCAAGGGCAGAAACCACTTGTTCTTTAAGANGCTTTACTAATTCAGACAANCGTCCNCTNGCCTGCCCGTATGCATCCCTGAGCTCAACCTCACTTTCGGCTTTNATTAAATCAACAACNGCTTCAGCCTGCATTAGGTCGAGGCGACCATTTAAAAATGCTCTTTTAGTAAACTCTCCCGGCCCAGCCACCCTGGCGCCGCAACTAACAGCGAATTTTATTATTTTTTNTATTATAAGAGGGTTCCCATGACACTGTATCTCCACCACGTCTTCGCCAGTATAAGACTTAGGCCCCAAGAAGACCAAACCGAGCCCCTCATCAATCACTTCGCCATCTACCACAACTTTTCCTAGTTCGGCAAAACGGGGCCTTGNTCCCAGCGTCTCTGTTGANGAAAAACANCTTCGAGCAATGTTTACGGATTGACTTCCACTTAGCCGCACAATACCTATACCACTTTCTCCCGGTGCCGTTGCGGCAGCAACAATCGTATCCCCCACTATAACCTCCAGAGCAAAAACGCGTTAACCCGGGCTGTGGAAAGATCTACCCTTGTTGGAAAGAACTACCCTTGCCCGTAAAATGCTGCTGGACGATAGAAAAGACATTAAACAGCGTCCAGTAAAGAACTAAGCCAGAGGCCATAGACCAGAAGAAGAATATCAGCACTAGCGGCATTATATAAACGAGTGCCGCTTGCTTTGGATCCTTCATTGTCATTTTCTGCTGGACAAACATTGATAGCGCCATCAACAATGGCAGAATTCGCAAAGGGATTCCTCCTACTTCGACAACATCGGGAACCGACAGATCCGTAATCCACAACGCGAAAGGAGACTGCCTTAGCTCAATGGTCTTGCTAAAAATCTGATACAAAGCGAAAAAAATAGGCATCTGAAGCAACATTGGGAGACANCCACTCAAAGGGTTTGCTCCCCCGTCTTTATACATCTTCATTGTCTCTTGGCTTAGTCGCTGCTGATCATTCTTATATTTCTCTTTCAATTTATTTAACTTTGGGGCCATTTCTTGCATCTTGGCCATAGATTGCATTTGTTTCACCGTGAGAGGGTATGTTAAAACCTTAAGAACCAAAGCAAACAATACGATTATCCACCCATAATTCGGTATATAGCTATACGTTTGTTTAAAAACAATTAAAATAAATTTGCTAATCGTTTTTATCACGGGCCAACCGAAATCTATCGCCCGTTCTANNCCGCCGTTCTCCCTTATAAGATTATCATAATCCAAAGGGCCAACATATACCCTATTTACCCAAACGCCATCNCTGCTCANTGGATGAGCTAACTCAAAACTATAGTTAGGAACCAANTCTCNACCGGTTCGATCGCCACTGATTACAACATCATATCTCTTTGNGTTAATTCCTTCAGGTATAACAGCGGCAAGAAAGTATTTACTTCTGATCCCCAACCACTGGAGAAAACCACGATCGCTCCACGTATTCACGTCCCCATCGTCAACCTTTACTTCGATGCGCTCATCGTTAAACGAAGCCAAAGCACCCATCTCCGGAAGATCATATTCTAGTAACTCTTCGGTAAACGGAATCCCTCCCTCCCAACCTATCTCTGCATCCACGTCTTCACTAAAACCACGATACTTTAAAACAAAATCAAATCCATAACTGTCGGAGTAAAAGGTAAGCTCTTTAGCAATGAACCTACCATTTCCGAGGTCAGCACTTAAAACAAGGGTCTCGTTCCCAGCATTAACGGTAANACGATCACGATCAGGCTTAAACTCGGCCATCAGCAAGTTCTCCTGGGCGCCGTTCATGTAACGCAACGAGACACCTAACGCATTACTGTTTGGGTTGCAGAGTTGAACAGGTTGGCCATCAACAAGAAAATATTCTTTTAAATTAGCCGAAACTAGCGTTCCGCCCATACTATCAAACTCAAGCCTGTATAAAGGTGTTTCCACGCCGACTATTTGTGACTCAAAAGATGAGGGTGCTGCATCACGTTCAAACCCTCTAACCTTACTGTCAGGCGGTGGAACTGAGAGCTTAGGCTCGCGAGCAGATTGTTTCTCACCAAAGTGTTGAATTTCTTTATTGTCCGGTCTCTTCCGTTCCCAATTATCTTTTTTTTCATCCTGAACAATTGGCTCCGAAGGGTTCGGGCTGATCCCCATCCACTCATAATAGTACGGCGCGAGAACAAAAATAAGCCCGATCAACAAAAATCCTAGCAGTGTTCGTTTATCATTCATAGTTTTTCAAGAACATTCTCTTTGTGTGAACATAAAACCAACAATTCGCAGGTTATGGGACAGGGTCCGAACCAGATCTACCCCAAGGATGACATCGAACAAGGCGACGCAGAATAAGAATAACTGCTTTGAGGGTACTCCTGGTTTTTAAAGCGTCAATTGCATATTGGGAACAGGTTGGCTGAAAACGGCACGTAGGACCAATTAGCGGAGAAAGTGTATAGCGATATACCAAAACTAACGCAATTAAAAAGTGTTTCATGGTTTTTCGAGCAGTGACATCAAGGATAAAAATTCCTGTTTCAACTCTGAGAATGTTGCCTGAACAGCAGACGGCTGACAAAGTATAACTACGCTCATGCTGCAGCTTCTTTCGGTTGAGCGCACAATCGCCCGCAATCGACGCTTGAGCCGATTACGCACAACAGCATTTCCAAGCTTTTTACGAACCACAATAACCAGACCTTGAGGTTCTCTTCCTTGACGAATCCAGAGGCTCGGCTGCCTTATCCAGCCCACAAAGAGCCTTCTATACCGCTAAGCGCTTACGGCCTCTTCTACGACGACGGTTAAGAATCGCTCGGCCAGACGCTGTACTCATTCGCTTACGAAAACCATGCTTGTTACGACGCTTCCTGTTGCTTGGCTGAAAAGTGCGTTTCACTTTTAAAAACCCCTACTTTTGATTTTGCGCGTTTGTCATACAAAACGGAACCTCTAAACCTATAGCATAAATATAGATCTGTCAAATAACTGTTACTAAATAAATCTTGACTCAACGGGACATTTGTATTTAGATTCTGCGCCTTTACTTTGAGCGAGTTTAGTCATATGAATTCAAACGCTACAGACCCAAATGAAATATGGAATAGGTGTTTGTTGACTCTTGAGAAAAGAGTAAGTAATAAAAGTTTTAAGAACTGGTTCCAGCCTACACATATTTCCTCATTTTCAGACAACACCCTCGTTCTAAATGTTTCTAGTAAAATTTCCGCAGACTGGCTTAAAGCTCACTATCTCCAGACTATCCAAGAAGTCGTATACAAACACACACAATTGAACCCCGACATAATTTTTAACGTAGGCCGTGACGTTGGCCCCAAGTTAAATAAAATAGCTGTATCCGGTCCCGATGACTACAAAAAAACAGAACAAGCAATGCTACCCCTACAGCCCGAAATCACCGGACAAACACCTATTCAACCGCCTTCTATCAATTCCCAGTATACCTTTGAGTCTATTGTAATCGGAGAAAGCAATCAATTTGCGCATGCTGCTGCCCATGCTGTAGCCACGTCGCCTGGGAAAACGCAATTCAATCCCCTTTTTATCTTTGGTGGGGTTGGTCTTGGAAAAACTCACCTCCTCCACGCTATTGGGAATTATGCCCATGCAAATGATCCACTACAAAATGTGGTATGTGTTCCTTCGGAAAAATTCATGAGCGACTTCATTGATTCGCTAAAAAACAAAAACACAGCTGATTTTCGTCGCCTATATCGATCTGCAGACATACTACTAATAGATGACATTCAATTTATGTTTATGCGAGGTGAGCATACACAGACTGAATTTTTTCACACNTTCAACGAAATACACCAAAACGGCAAACAAATTGTTATGACTTGTGATAGTCCCCCAGAAAAATTAGAAGGCTTAGAAGAGAGGTTTCTCTCTCGGTTTCAATGGGGCCTAATTACTTCTATCGAACCGCCTGANCTTGAAACTCGAATAGCTATTTTGAGACAAAAAGCCGAGATAAATGAGATTANTCTTCCTCACGATGTAGCTGCATTTCTTGGAAATTATATCAGCTCTAACGTTCGGGATTTGGAAGGAGCACTAATCCATTTAATGGCTTATTGTTCTGTTCATAACNCCGAACTATCTGTNGAGGCAGCTACGCTCGTTGTAAAAGAACGTGGTCCTGGATTGACATCNGAACTAACTATNNAATCGATTCAACAACACGTGGCCAACCACTTCAATTTGCCAATTGAACTTCTAGTTAGCAAAAGCCGGAAACAGGACATCGCTCAGGCTAGACATGTCGCCATGTATTTAACTAAACGATTAACAAAGTTTCCTTTGAAAATGATTGGAATAAAGTTTGGAAATAGAGATCATAGCACCGTCGTACATGCGATTAATTCAATTGAGAAAAAGAGATCTCTCGATCAATCGTTTAGTNTCTCGATGGATCGATTATCAAATAAAATAGACCCTCAAAATAAAAATGGTTAANTAAGCACTATTTTTAATGACAAACTGGCAGTTAATAGTTTTCAACATTGCTGCCCTAATCTATGTGAAAAACCTGCCCCGACTACAAAAAACATACAAGNAAGTTAACATCTCCAATAATAAATACGTATTGTAAAATAGTTATCAACATGTGTAAATNTTTTCACAAACNGTTTTATGTTACTGTTTTTATTNACTTTAAAAAGAAAATTTCCTATAATTCATAGATTTCCACATTATCAACAAACTAATTACTACAAATNTATAAAATAAATAGTTTATTAATATTAGTNTTTATTTAATACTGTTGAAATCTGCTTATTTTCAATAAAAAATCTGTCTACACTCATAAGTATTCAAAATCTTCACGTTCATTATATATAGATTGACCGAGAGTCCACGTAGTGTTATTTTATGATATAAGATAAGTTGTATTTGCTATTACTCTGTTTTTGAGAAAAAATATATGAAACTCACAGTAACTCGTAATGATCTTTGGAGGGGGATAGAGACAGTTCTAGATGTTGTGCCATCAAAGCCTGCCTTACCCGTACTCTCCAATATTTGTATACGTGCTGCCGAAGACGGAATTTATTTGTCCGCTACAGATTTAGATTTATCTATAACTACCAATATTCCGGCAAGAGTTGATTTACCTGGATCAATAACTGTTCCAGCCCGAACTTTTGCCGATATTGCTCGTGAATGGCCAGAAACAGACTTAAATATAGTTGTTGAAAATGAAAGACTTCACTTATTTGGTAACTTAGGTGAATCAAAAAATGGCGAGGGATCCTACAATTTATCGGGCATGTCATCGGAGGAGTTTCCGAATACTCCGACGGTTATTGATGGTTTAACGTTATCTTTGCAAGAAGATACTTTTTTAAATTCATCAAAAATATTAGACATGATAAATAAAACCGCCTTTGCTGTGTCGAAAGATGACACACGACCAGTGCTCAATGGTGTATTTTGGCACATAGGTGGAGATAAAATGGAAATGGTATCNACAGATGGTTCAAGATTGGCTTGNTATCGGACAAATGTTGATTCTGGCCTATATCAAGGTGAAGAGGCGCGTGTAATTATACCGCCTCAAGCGTTAAATAAAATTTCGAAGTTACTATCAGGTTCAAAAATCCCATGTCAAATTATTTTTGGGAAAACCCAAATTCTTTTTAAAACTGATGAAACCTATTTGTCTTCTCGATTGATAGAGGGGCCATATGTAGATTATCAACAAGTTTTACCAAAATCTAACGATAAGGAACTATGTGTTGAGAGTAATTTATTATATGCTGCAGTAAAACGAGTGTCTATACTAGCTAGTGCTTATACTAAGCAGGTGCGCTTAAAAATAAGTGACTCAAATATTGAATTATCAACTGCTAGCCCGGAGATAGGGGGAGAAGCTCGTGAGGTTATTCCAGCTATATATGACAAAGACANACTTGATATAGGATACAATGCACAATTTCTTATGGAAATCATTAGAAAGATAGACACACCTACCGTTGTTTTTAAACTAAGTGATTCGGTAACGGCCGCAGTGGTTAGATCTCAAAGTAATGGCGAAGAAGGTCATGAATATTTCTGCTTATTAATGCCCCTTCGACCTACGGGATGAGGTAAGAAGACGTGTGCAATTGCGCGAATTGAATCTTCGACCGTTTCGTAACTTTGAAAAAAAAAATCTATGTTTTGGTTCTGCAAAGACGTTGATTCATGCTGATAACGGTAGGGGTAAAAGCAATATACTTGAAGCAATTTCCTATTTATCTCTTGGGAAATCTGTTCGTGGTGCTAAAGATAGCCAAGCAATACCACATACAGGATCCTATTTCGATGTTCGTGGTGTGTTTTGTAAAGGCAATACAAAAAAAACAATTAGAATTTTTTATGGAAAACAGGAAGGTAAGAAGGTTTTTTTGGAAAAAGAGGCNTTACCTAAGATCTCTGATTTAGTTGGAGAATTTAGATCTGTTCACTTTTCACCAGAAGATGTTTCGTTAGTGCTGCGTTTTCCTAAACAAAGAAGACGTCTTTTAGATATTCTCATTTCACAAGCACGTCCGACGTATCTAAAAGATTTACAGAAATATCGACGGGTTCTTTCCCAACGCAATAAATTGTTACGCGATTCGAGGAAGGACGCTGTAAATGCAAGGTTGTCCCAAGGAATTGATGCTTGGGATAAACAGGTTGCAGAATATGGAGGGGCTATACGTTTAAGTAGGATAAATGCGATAGAATCTATGCGGGCAGATTTTATGAATTATTACACCATGTTTTGTCCTAAGGGGGAATGCGCCAGTTTGGATTATATAGGTCCAAAGGCAAAAGAAATTGATTCGTTAATAAGCGAAATTGCAGAAGAAATCACTAAGACCCGTCGGAAAGAACAACAACGTGGTTACACTTTAATAGGGCCACATCGTGATGATGTTTTGTTTCGTATCAATGGTCAACCAGCCGATGAGTTTGCNTCGGAGGGACAACTTAAATCTGTATTGATTGCATGGAAATTAACCGAAAGTAGGTTTATTNATCGAGAATGTAAAAACCAACCGATTCTTTTGTTAGATGATATATTTTCGGAACTGGACTCCNGTCGAATAGACCACCTCATGGAATCAATTACCGAATTTGATCAGGTAATTACCACNACGCCAAGGGATATTGGGTTAGAAGGTCTGGGTGTTTTTGAGAGAATCTGTTTTTGAGCAATAGAGGCGGGGAAAAAGTAGACGAAATTCCCAGAAAAGTTACTCCTTTGAATATGTTGGTTAGGGAGATAGTTTCTGAACTCGGGATCAGTGAAAAGATTGTAGAATGTGAAGCCTTGCTAGTTTGGAATGATGTTGTAGGGCCTTCGCTAGCAAAAAATGCAAAACCCATTCGAATTAATAATGGAATTTTAGAAATTGCTGTGCCGTCTGCGGTATGGCGGACTCAGCTTAGTTTCATGAAAACGGATATTGTTAGAAGAATGAATTGTCACGTTGGTGGTAAAATTATACGTGAATTACGTTTGATTAATCGGCAGCATAACTAAAAGTGCAGGGAGAAGCTACATGACGGAGTCAGCTGCAGACGACACAGACTACGGTGCAGATGCAATACAGGTTCTGAAGGGATTAGAGGGCGTCCGTAAGCGACCAGCGATGTATATCGGGGATACTGGCATAAACGGTTTACACGAATTGATTAAGGAGATCGTAAACAATAGCGTCGACGAAGCTATGGCTGGTCGATGTGACCGAATAGACGTAATCATAAAAAAAGATGGAAGCATATGGATCAAAGACGATGGTCACGGTATTCCAACCGATTTTCATCCAGGAGAAAAAAAATCAGGTGTTGAAGTTGTCATGTCCATGCTGCATGCAGGTGGCAAATTTGACCATAAAGCGTATCAAGTGTCAGGGGGACTTCATGGGGTTGGAGCATCAGTTGTTAACGCACTTTCAGAATGGTGTAGTGTTGAAGTTTGGCAAAAAGGAAAAGTGTTTAAACAATGCTTTGAGCGTGGTATTACTAAGTCCGAGTTGGAGGTCATTGGAGAAACAAATGAAACAGGAACAATTACTTGGTTTAAACCGGACCATGAGATATTTGACAATGTCAATTTTGATTACGAATTCACCTCTCATCGTCTTCGTGAATTAGCGTTTTTAACGAAGGGTCTAGCTATACATATCACCGATGAACGCACCGACCAGTCCGATGTATTTCATTATGAAGGTGGCGTTGAAGAGTTCGTACGTTTTATCAATCACGGGCGTCCTGTGTTACACAACGATCCGATATACTTGCAAGGTCTGAAAGAAGGTGTAGCAGTTGAGATTTCTATGCAGTATAACGACGGATACCAAGAGACAATATTTACCTACGCAAATAATATCCGAACGGGTGAGGGCGGAACACATCTATCCGGTTTTCGTACAGCTCTTACTCGAACTATTAATGCCTATGCAAACAGAAATAGCCTTTTAAAAAATGTTAAATTCAAAGTCTCGGGAGAAGATACTCGTGAGGGATTAACGGCAATCGTTAGTGTTAAGGTTTCTGAGCCACAGTTTGAAGGTCAAACTAAGGGCAAACTTGGAAACAGCGAAGTGCAGGGTATTGTTGATTCATTTACGTCCGAGGCATTGGCTCAATACATGGAAGAAAACCCAGATGTAGCTAAACGAATAATCGATAAAATTGTTGAAGCAGGCCGTGCTCGCGAAGCGGCCCGTAAAGCAAGGGAACTGACTAGGAGGAAAGGATTACTCGACGGCGCATCTTTGCCGGGTAAGTTGGCAGACTGTTCAATACGCGATCCAGAAAAAACTGAGATATACTTAGTCGAGGGCGATTCTGCCGGCGGTTCGGCCGCCATGGCAAGAGACCAGAGTTTTCAAGCCGTTTTACCAATGTTTGGAAAACCGTTAAATGTTGAAAAAGCTAGGATCGATAGAGTCATTGGAAATGATAAATTGTTACCTCTTATTACTGCCCTAGGAACAAGTTTGGGCGAAGAATACGATTATGAAAAACTTCGGTATGGTAAGGTTATAATAATGGCTGATGCCGATGTGGATGGTAGTCATATTAGAATATTAATAATGACATTCTTTTTTCGTTATATGCGGGAATTGATATTGCAAGGCAATTTGTTTCTTGCCCAACCACCGTTGTTTTTGGTAAAAAAAGGCAAGCAGGAAAAGTGGGCATTTACTGAGGAAGAGCGCGAAGACCATGTCTCCACGTTAAGCAGTGATGGGGAAGGAAGGGGCGTCCAGGTATCACGCTTTAAGGGTTTAGGTGAAATGAATCCTGAACAATTATGGGAAACGACAATGGATCCGGATACAAGAACATTACTAAAAGTAACACTAGACGATGCTGTCGAGGCAGAACATTTGTTTACACTTCTTATGGGCGAACAGGTTGAGCCACGAAGAGAGTTTATAGAAACGAATGCTTTAGATGTAAAAAATTTAGACTTTCATGGGGCCTAAATAAACAAGGTAATCTAAAAAGAAAAGAATTAAGATTATGTCGGAAGAACAAAATACTCGAATAGTTCCTGTAAAAATTGAAGATGAACTAAAAACGTCTTTTCTCGATTACTCAATGAGTGTCATTATGGCGCGTGCTTTGCCTGACGTACGCGACGGACTAAAACCGTCGCAACGAAGGATTCTCGTGGCAATGGATGACCTGAGCTTAGCTCCTAATAGAGGTTACAGAAAATGTGCGAAAATAGCGGGAGATACCTCCGGTAACTACCATCCTCACGGAGAAGCCATTGTATATCCAACGTTAGTTCATATGGCACAAACATTTAGAATGCGTTACCCGCTTGTAGATGGACAAGGCAACTTTGGATCGATCGATGGTTATCCGCCGGCGGCAATGCGTTACACAGAGGCGCGGATGACCTTTGCGGCGACAGAGATGCTTGGTGACCTTGAGAAAGACACCGTCGAGTATATGAGTAACTATGATGACACGCAAACAGAGCCTGTCGTTTTACCGTCAAAATTTCCCAATCTTATTTGCAATGGATCAATGGGAATCGCCGTGGGTATGGCGACGAAAATTCCTCCCCACAATATTTGCGAAATTGTCAATGGGCTAAAGGAGCTTATTGATAATCCTGAATCGGAGGTAGCGGATTTAGCCGAACATATAAAGGCGCCAGATTTTCCAACGGGAGGTGTAATTTACGGCATGAGCGGCGTCCAGCAGGCTTATCGAACTGGTCGGGGTATTGTGCATGTTCGGGCGCGAGCGGAGGTTGAAGAACTAAAAAATGGTCGTGAACAAATTGTAGTCTCAGAAATTCCATTCTTGGTAAATAAGTCGACACTACTTGAAAAAATAGCGGATTTGGTTCGTGATAAAACTATTGACGGATTGTCGAATATAAGAGATGAATCCGGTCGAAAAGGTATGCGGATCGTCTTCGAAGTAAAGCGTGATGCACAGGCGGAAGTTGTTTTAAACCAATTGTACCAACACAGTATGCTTCAAAGCACTTATGGCGTGATGATGTTAGCTATTGTAAACGGTCGTCCTGAATTACTAAATCTTAAACAAATGCTTCAGCATTATCTCGACCATCGTCACGAAGTAATAATGCGTCGCACTCGATTTGATTTAGAAAAAGCTGAAGCTCGGGCACATATTTTGTCTGGAATGCGCTTTGCTTTAGATCACATAGATTGGGTTATCGAAACGATTCGATCATCTGCTAATCCTGAAATTGCTAAACAACGTCTCATAGAAGGTTCTTCTCTAGAATTGTCAGAGGAGGAGATAGCCGATCTATCCAGAATTAGTGGCGTAGAGGGGCAGGTTTTGAGTGAAATTCAAGCACAATCTATTTTGACAATGCCGCTCCAGCGCTTAACCGGGTTAGAACGAGAAAAAATAGATACAGAATTTGGTGATTTAGAAAAAGCGATCACAGATTATAAAGAAATATTGGATAACCGTTCGCGCCAGATGAACATTATCAAAGACGAATTAGACGAAATAGTTGAACGGTTTGGTGATGAGAGAAGAACAGAGATTGTCTATGCTGCGGAAGAATTTGACATAGAAGATCTTATTGCTGAAGAGGATATGGTTGTTACCATATCACACGAAGGCTACATAAAGCGCATGTCACCTCGAGCATATCGAGTTCAAAATCGAGGTGGCAGAGGTGTAACTTCCATGAAAACGAAAGACGAAGATTTTGTAGAACATCTCTTCGTTGCTTCCACGCATGCCTATCTGATGTTTCTTACGTCAAATGGCAAGTGTCATTGGCTGAAGGTTTATAGGATTCCAGAAGGAGAGCGAACGGCTCGGGGTCGGCCCTTAGTTAATGTATTGCAGGTTGATCCTGAAGACCAGATTTGTGCTATCGTTGCTGTGCGAGAATTTAGTGAAAACAAATATCTGTTTACAGCTACAAAAAAAGGTATTGTCAAAAAAAGCGTTCTTTCTGCTTACGGAAACATACGCCGCGATGGAATAATTGCCTTAAAAATACAAGACGACGACGACTTGATTGGTGCTGCTGTTATTGAGGAAGGCCAAGATATCGTTTTAGCAACCCGTAATGGTCGTACTATGCGGTTTGGGGAAGANGAAGTTCGGAGAATGGGTCGAGTTTCAACAGGTGTAAAGGGTGTTTCTTTAAAAGCTNATGATGAAGTNGTNAGTATGGTCGTCGTAAGTCCAGGAGATGGTCAGCTATTAACTCTTTGTGAAAACGGTTATGGCAAGCGGACGCAGGAGTCTGAATACCCCAAAAAACACCGTGGTGGCGTAGGGGTAATAGATATAAAAACGTCGGAACGCAATGGACCAACGGTTGCTTGTAAAGAGGTCTTTGAAAATGATGAAGTTATGATTGTTACACAAAAGGGTGTGNTGATACGAACNGGTGTAAGCGGCATATCCACCGTTGGTCGGAATACCCAAGGTGTTAGGGTTATTAATTTAGATGAGGGAGATCGAGTTATCGACATGACNCCNATACCGAATCAAGGTGACGACGACATAGCTAATGACGAGGCCGGTGNAANTGATGGGGATNNAGTTGCTGATTAAGGTTTGATTACGTTATGTTAGGCTTGACAAATATAGCTACGAGTCTATATTTCAGGCCCTCAAATTTGGAGGGTACGCGAGTGGTTAGCAACCGGTCTTGAAAACCGGGGTCCGAAAGGATTGGGGGTTCGAATCCCCTGCCCTCCGCCACTGTATTTAGTTTGCAAAAATTATTGGAGAGGTGACCGAGTGGCCGAAGGTGGCAGCCTGCTAAGCTGTTGTGCGGGGTAACCCGTACCGAGGGTTCGAATCCCTCCCTCTCCGCCATAATTTTATGCCCCCTAGCACAACTGGCAGTGCGCCTGATTCTGGATCAGGAGGTTCTAGGTTCGATCCCTAGGGGGGCAGCCAAAATAGATTATTATTTGTNCTTAGATCTTTAAAATTTATTGATAAGAATACGCTATTTACAGTTTGATCTATAGAATCGATANAGTGATCGCGTATTTTAAATGATGCTTATACATCATANACCNTTTTTCTTTTGAAAAAACGTTGATTTTCCTCTTTGNNCTANGTTATACGGCAGAATAAAGTTGTGAACCTTTATTGCTAACTTCGGAAATTACCACTTTGACAATTTTCAGTATTTTCTTGTTTCTTTTCATTCACAAAACAGACCGTCAGCCATGAATAATCGGACAAAGGACAATATTTTAGCATGGATACTTCTGTCTCCGGCAGTAATTGTTCTAACGGCCTTTGGATTATTTCCAATTCTTTATGCTCTTTTTGTTAGTTTGCATAGTTGGCGTATTAAGCAAGACGCATTTGTTGGCTTAAAACACTACATACAGGCTCTAGGTGACCCTGTAAGCCTTTTGGTGTTTTTCACGGCGTTCTCAGTTATATTTTTAATCTCAAGGGTTCGCAAGAAGGTAAAACAGCAGAATTCAAACCTATTGAACATAGTTTCATTTGCGCTATACGTACCGGCGGTATGGTGTTTGCTAGTTTATGGGCTATATGGACTTCTAAATACGGGTGATTATAGTTTATACAATGGGTTTAAGGTTACTATTTTTTATGCAATAGGAACAATCCCTTTTCAATTGTCCATAGCGCTATTTTTGGCCTATTTATTATTCAATAGCTTGCGTGGTAAAGCGGTTTTTAGAATTCTTTTCTTCCTACCATATGTTACACCGGCTATAGCGACGGCAGTCGTATTCCGATCGATTTTTAGTTCGCATCCCTTATCGTTTGCAAACGGATTTTTGAATTTGTTGGGACTCGAAGGTGAACGCTGGTTATCCGAAAGCCGGTCAATCGTTACTTTGTTATTAGAGGGTATTGGTTTTTCTGACCTACCTACATGGCTTGATATAGTTTTTCCCAGTTTGGCTTTAGTTTCTGTAATTATATACAATATCTGGGTTTATGTTGGATACGATATTGTAATTTTATTAGCGGGATTAAGCGCAATTCCAAACCATTATTACGAAGCAGCCAAAATCGATGGAGCTAATAGCTGGCAATTGTTTCGGAATATCACATTGCCTCTTGTTTCACCCACACTTTTTTTCTTGTCCATGGTAGCTGTCATAGGGACGTTTAAAGCATTTAATCACATTTATATTTTGAAAAATCCGGGAGCAAAAGACTCCGTAGATGTACTAAGTGTGGTAATATTTGAACAAATATTTGAATTTCATAACGCTGGCTATGCTTCTGCGATGGCGGTGGTTCTTTTTATGGTGATAATATTACTAACTTTTATTCAAAATAGGTTATTGGGAAAGCACGTTTTTTATGGAACCTGAATCCCATCGGTACATTAGAAAATTTTTTTTGTATGTTAGTCTAACCGCGGGTGCGATCTTAGCAATGTTACCGTTTTTATGGATGACATTTTCGTCGTTTATGACTAGAGGTGAGACCATCCGGCGCGCCATTATTCCCGACCAGATACAGTGGGATAACTATGTTAGCGCTTGGCGGGAAGCCCATTTTGGTCATTACTTCGAGAACTCTATAATTATAGCTGTCATCCAGGTCCTCGGGACATTAATATTTTCGTTGATGGCGGCCTATCCTCTTGCTCGCATGGATTTCCGGGGACGGGACACGATCTTTGCCATAATTCTTGCTACGTTAATGATTCCCGAAACCGTTACAATGGTTCCAAATTTTCTTACAGTGACGTGGTTGCACCGGAATACTCCAGTACCGTGGCTCAACAATTGGCTTTCTCTTACAGTACCGTTTTTGACTAGTGCCTTTAGTATTTTTCTTTTACGACAGTTTATGCGCGGTATTCCGAATGATCTTTGGGAGGCTGCTAGAATAGATGGAGCCGGTCACGTAAGGTTTTTGTTTCGCATCGTTCTTCCACTATGCCGGCCACCCTTATTGACCGTTGGAATGTTTACGTTCATAGGGTCTTGGAACTCGCTTGCATGGCCTCTTCTCGTCACCAATTCCTCCGANTGGAGGCCTATTTCCGTAGGACTTCAGCAGTTTGTAAGCGAGGCNGGNGCGGAGATAAATTTACAGATGGCGGGAGCAGTAATTGCGACAATACCAGTACTAATTGTTTATTTTTTAATCCAGAAAGAATTTACCGAAGGCATATCAATGTCGGGATTGAAAGGGTGATTTTAATGAGTCAGTTGTTCCTTGTACTTTTATCTGGATTNGTGGTTTTTGGGTGNGGTAAGCCATCATCTGATTTTTCGGAACCGCAAGTAGTTGACCTTGAGCAGATTGATCCACGGGGCCAAGAAGTTGTGTACTGGTATCAGCACACTCGGGAAAGAGAACGAGAACTTGAGGAAATGATTTCTCAATTCAATAATTCAAATCCCTACGACATTTTGGTTAAGGGTGAGTTTGCTGGAAGTTATAAAGATATTTATAACAAGATGGTTGTCGGTATACAGACTGATGTTTTGCCAAACATTACTGTTGCTTATCAAAATCAGGCGGCTGCGTATTACAGGGATGGTGGAATTGTAGATATATCGCCGTATATGAATTCTTTAAAATGGGGATTGAGTTCTGATGAGATGGGTGATTACGTCGAATCGTTTTTATCTCATGATGTTATTGACGGGGTGCAAATCGGATTTCCCCCGAACCGATCAATTGAGGTCCTGTATTACAATTCCGACTGGTTGGAGGAATTAGGTTTTGGTAGTGCGCCACGAACGTGGGATCAGTTTGCCAAAATTTGCAGTATTGCTAGTGGACAACCTTTTAGTCAAAATATAAATAAGAAAAGAAGCCTTGGTTTTCTTATTGAAGCCGACGCTAGCCGCCTGGCGTCGTTAGTTTTTTCTCGTGGAGGCAGTTTAGCGGATATTAACAATAAATTATACACTTTTGACACAGCAGAAATGCGATCNTCGTTATTATGGCTTCGTAAATCTATTGTTAGTGGCTCAGTTGAGCTATTGAGTGAAAAATATGCAGATCAATCGGAATTCGCAGCGGGCCAAGTATTGTTTATGCTTGGATCTTCATCAGGTATACCATTTGTTGAAAGTGCTGTTCGTGACGGCTTTAATTTTAAGTGGAATGTAACTCACTTGCCCAAAACAACGGAATTACCAATGGTCAATGTATATGGTGCGAGTATTTCACTCTGTAAATCAACTCCTAGAAAACAGCTAGCGTCTTGGCTATTCATAAAGTGGCTAACTGAACCGGAACAACAAGCACGCTGGGTTAGAGCTAGTAACTATTTTCCGGTCCGTCATAGTACCGCAGAAAGACTTGCAGACTATTTTGAGAAAAACCCGCAATACAAGTCTGCTTATTCATTATTGGAATATGGTAAATCTGAACCAACAATTTTTTCATACCAGCAGGTTCGCAAAAAAATGCAGGAAGTTATCGTGGACGTTGCGGAGGGAGCTGATATTGAAAAAGCAGTTATAGAACTGCAAGACTACGCAGAAAAATTAGATAATTAAAAAGTTTTTATTTGACTTGAAATGGAGAACATATGAGAATGCGCACAGAATCGGATAGTATGGGTGAAATTATGGTATCCAGCGACAAATATTTTGGTGCTCAGACTCAAAGATCGTTACAAAATTTTCGAATTGGGAANGACCGTTTTTCGAGAGAGATGATCAGGGCTCTTGGTATTGTTAAAAAAGGATCTGCGATGGTAAATGCTGAGCTAGGTAACCTTGATGTTAACATTGCCAAACTCATTTGTGACGCTGCTGATGAGGTTATAGAAGGTCGTTTGGATGATCATTTTCCACTTGTAGTTTGGCAGACAGGTTCGGGAACTCAGAGCAATATGAATATAAATGAAGTGATTTCTAACAGGGCCATAGAGTTAAGTGGTGGTGAACTAGGCACAAAAACACCTGTACATCCAAACGATCATGTCAATCGNGGTCAGTCCTCTAATGATGTTTTTCCCTCAGCTATGCATATAGCCGCTGAAGACGGTATTTCCAATCAACTAAAGCCTTCGATAACTAAATTGAGAAACACTTTACATGAAAAAGCTAACCAATTTGCGGAAATTATTAAAATTGGAAGAACTCATCTACAGGATGCGACACCGATCACGATGCAGCAAGAATTTTCTGGTTATGTTGCTCAACTGGATGAAGGNTTACGGCGTCTTGACCTAGCTCTCGAACCTTTGTATAAAATTGCTTTAGGGGGGACGGNCGTAGGAACGGGACTTAACACTAAATCTGGTTTCGCACAACGAGTAGCCTCCCAGATTGCCGATTTAACGAATGCCCCGTTTGTCACTGCTCCTAATAAGTTCGAGGCCCTATCAGCTCATGATACAGTGGTGGAAGTACATGGGCATCTAAAAACGCTAGCTGTTAGCCTGATGCATATTGCCAATGATATTCGATGGTTAGCGTCAGGTCCTCGTTGTGGNATAGGTGAAATTAGTATACCAGAGAATGAACCCGGATCTTCGATAATGCCTGGTAAAGTTAATCCCACTCAGTGTGAGGCGTTGACCATGGTATGTGTGCAAGTTATGGGTAACGATGCGGCTGTGGCTTTTGCAGGATCACAGGGGAATTTTCAGTTGAATGTCTACAAGCCAGTAATGATTCATAATTTAATGCACTCAATTCGACTGCTAACGGATGCTTGTAGGAGTTTTAATGATAACTGTGTTGTTGGAATCGAACCAAATCGAGATAGAATAGAGCACCACTTATCAGAGTCTCTTATGTTAGTAACGTCATTAAANCCACATATCGGTTACGATAATGCTGCAAAAGTAGCTAAAAANGCTTACTCAGAAAATATTACCTTAAAGGAGGCTGCTGTTGCGCTTGGCTTATTGACGGAAGAACAATTTGATGATTTTGTCAGGCCAGAAAACATGGTAGGGCCAAGCTAAATGGGTTTTGATAAAAGGTTTAATCTAAAACAAAACGCATTGAAACAGCCAATTCGAACGTTATTTTTGATACCAATATTTTTATCCTTTACATATGCTGCACAATCGGACCCTTATGAAGACTTAAACAGTGGATGGGATCGGTTTGGTGAAGTTCTTTCTCACATTGTTGAGAATTATTATGCTGATATCGAAAACGCTGAGATAATGCAAGCAGCTATTGAGGGTATGGTTAACCATCTTGACTCTCACAGCCAATTTTATGATGAAGAAGGTCTGCGGAAACTGCGTCAGGACACTACAGGTAAATATGCTGGATTAGGCATTACAATCGCAATAAAAGATGGTTTTCCTATAATTATTTCAACCATGGAAGATACTCCAGCGTATTACGCAGGGATACGATCGGGAGATTTTATTGTTTCTATTGAAGGTTTAGAGACAAANAATATGTCCTTAAATGAAATTGTTCATGAATTGAGGGGNGAGCCTGGCTCAGAGGTTAATATTTCCCTGGCTTCAAGTATTGGAGGGCCGTATCGCTCGATTTCGTTAAAACGTCAACTTATCCGGATTCATAGCGTTGCATTTGTCGAAAATATCGAACCCAATATTGGCTATGTTAGCATGCGTGAAACCCGTTTTTCCGAAACTTCAGCAAANGAGGTCAAGNCNGCCGTAGCNAAAGTTATCGAAAATGGTGCCACATCCTTGATTCTTGATCTTAGAGGNAATCCTGGAGGCTTGTTAAATCAAGCCACCCAGGTTGCTGATCTCTTTTTGCCGGAAGGAGCTCCGATCGTATCTATTCGGGAGCGAGATGGGCAATATGAAAACGTAAAGCGCTCAAAAAGTGCTTTAGCTACGGCAAACCTTCCCTTAGTAGTACTAATAAATGAGTCCAGTGCNAGTGCCTCAGAAATTGTTGCAGGCGCTATTCAAGACAACGATTCTGGTATTATATTGGGCACGACCTCATTTGGAAAAGGATCGGTGCAAACNATTTTCGAAATAGACAAGGAGATCGATAGTGCNCTAAAGCTAACGACCGCCCTGTACTATACACCAAGCGGTCGGAGCATTCACAGAATATTATCAAGATTTGATAGATCGTTAGATTATATAACTGTGGGCGCTCATAAAATATCCCCCCAAGTCCTATTGACTTTGTTGCGAAGTGCGGAGGACGAAAATCAAGCACTTTCGTCTATCCAATTGTTATATGGTTTAGATGCAATTACAGCGCAAAACATACTTTCATTAAGGATGCGGGATATTATTGCTCTGAACCGTTCTGAAATAAATGAAGATACAAATAATCTGGCTAAATCAGATTCGGTATATTTTACAAAAGGNGGGAGAAAAGTTTACGGGGGAGGAGGTATTTATCCCGATGTATATGTTGAACTATCAAAAATTCCAAGATTTGTGAAGAATTTGGAAAGGAAAAGAGTGTTTTTTGATTTTATGGTTGATTATTTTTCGTCCGAATCTACAAATGGGTACGATATATCGACCGTTGACGAAAGAATGCTCAATGCCTTTGCTAAATATATTTTTAAAAAGAACTTANAAGACGAGATTGAAACGGATTATGTTCGGTTACACATTGAAGCATTGTTATCAATTGCAGATGAATTTGGTTGGGACGAAGTCTNGAATTCCTTACAGCCACTAAGCTTTGATTTAGCAATTAAGCATGGATTGATGACGAAGTTGAAACCGTTTATAACTTCAGCTCTTAATAGAGAATTGATTTTGCGTATTCACGGAGAAAAGGCTTTAATAAAACATGATNTACTAAGAGACAACCAGTTTAACCATGCTAGACAAATATTAAGAGATAATAATAAATTTAAAAAGATTCTCGTTGAAAAACTATCAGAATAGTGTGTATATGCTTGCAACAGCCCGATAGTATACCTATAATACCTATTNGGAATATTATAAAANCCCTAATTGGCTCAGAGACTATTTAGATAATTAAAAATTTTTTTTAGATAATTGTTGGTGGACATCAAGTTCTAGTTTCGTTACAAGATTTTTGTTGGTTACTTGGCGTGGATTTGAACGCTATTGTATGTATGCTTCTTACTAATGTGCTAAATACTTTCCAATTAATGGAGAGAATNGATTCATTTTGCATTTGCTTAAAGTCAGGTGCTTATGCCTAGAATGACTAACAGCCTTTTTAAGGCTATGTAGATAGCAATCGGTTATTCATTAGGAGGCTACTATGGAAGAAGGCTTTTTTTAGGGTAGCTGGCTAACTCGTTAGCATACGTACATATTGAATCATCGGTAGGAATGTATTATTACAGCCGGACCGGACTGCGGTACTCAGTATTGTAGCTTATAAAATCTTGTTTCTTCTTGCTTTCCACTGATGGTTTCTTCGAGACCAATAGGAAAGTATATGCCATCCGAAATATATATTAATGCTTCGACTAATGAATCCCGAATTGCGATAGTAGAAGACCGACAATTAGCTGAGGTTTGGGTTGAACGACCTGAAAACCAGCGAATGGTTGGTGACATTTACAAGGGTACTGTAACGGCTGTATTGCCTGGTTTACAAGCCGCCTTTGTTGAGATTGGACAGGATCGCACAGCGTTTTTACAAGTTCGTGACATGATGGAAGCTGCTGGCGACGACGGTAATTCACGCCATGGTAGACGCAGACCTAACCCGCCTCCGATACAAAAATTAATTCAAAAAGGACATGAGGTTGTCGTCCAAATTTCAAAAGAGCCTATAAGTACTAAAGGAGCCCGAATAACGACCCAGTTATCCTTGCCAGGTCGATTTGTGGTTCTCGTACCTGGAGGTGACTGGGTCGGAGTTTCACGCAAAATTTCAAGTGTGCATGAACGACGTCGGCTAAAAGATATCGTCGAGAAAATTCGACCGGATGGGTACTCAGTTATTGTACGTACGGAAAGTCGTGATAAGAACGAAAGAGATTTAAAAAGGGACTTGAAAAGATTAGTAAAGAACTACAAACGTATTTTGAAAAACGGTAACAAAATGCATTCGCCTGCTCTATTACATAAAGAAATGGGAATGACATCGAGTGTTATTCGAGACCTATTTAACGAAAATGTTGAAAAACTTGTTGTCGATGATAACTCATTATACGAAGAAATAATTGAATATTTGAAGTATGTGTCTCCACAATTGGTGGACCGTATCGAACTTTATAAAAACCGAGAACCAATCTTTGATGTTTACGAAATAGAGAAAGAAATAGAGAAATTAAATAAACGTACGGTTTGGATGCGGCGAGGTGGCGCTTTGGTAATTGATTATGCTGAAGCAGGAACTTTCATCGATGTTAATTCTGCACGGTTTGTTGGGACTGATGACCAGGAAGAAAACAATTTAAAAACCAATATAGAAGCGGCGAGTGAAGTGGCTAGACAGTTACGCCTGCGTGATATTGGTGGAATTGTAGTTATCGATTTTATCGACATGAATGAAGATCGTAACCGAAGAAAGATTGTTGATCGACTGATAGAAGAAATAAAGAAAGANCGTGCCAAAGTTTCAGTTAGTTCGCACCTAAGCGAATTTGGATTATTGGAAATGACACGTCAACGAGTTCGGCCAAACTTGTTACACGACCACACCGAACCATGTCCTATTTGTATGGGTACTGGACGGGTTACCGGCCCAGATACGACTTTAACAAAAATTGAACGTTGGCTGCAACGTTCTTTTGCGAGNACTAAAGAGCGTCGTTATGTCCTAAAGGTTCACCCTGATGTTGCAGACTATATTTTGGAAAATCGCCAATCCCGTCTNCGTTTATTGCGCAAAACCACAAAGGCTCGNTTACAAGTAGAGACAGACATCTCACTTTCACCTCAGGATTATAGACTTTACTCCCTTAAACGCAGTTCGGATGTGACTTCAGAATTTCAGGTGTGATTTGACACGCTACGGATTTTATCGTANGTTATCNGTTTCCATCTGTACATTATTTGNTAACGTGGAGATTTCTGATGTATGCTGTAATTAAAGTTGCTGGTCAGCAAGTCCGTGTTGAGAAGGGACAGAAAATCCGNGTTCCAAAGCTTGATGCTGGAACTGGTGACGTTCAAGAGTTTACGGATGTCCTTTTGGTTTCTAAGGAAGGAGANTCGCAAATTGGCCTTCCAACAGTAGAGGGAGCAGTTGTATCGGCGAAGGTTTTAGGACANGTTAGGGGTGAAAAGCTTGTTGTTTTCAAGATGCGTCGGCGCAAGACATACCGTAACCGGAATGGCCATAGACAGGATTTTACGGAAATAGAGATAGAAGATATTATCTTACCGAATTAGAGCGTAAGCCTAATTCAAATTGAATCGAAAGGAATTGACACCGTGGCACATAAAAAGGGTGTTGGTAGCTCAAAAAATGGACGTGACAGTAATTCCCAAAGGTTAGGCGTAAAACGTTTTGGTGGCGAAGAAGTTTCCGCTGGAACAATTATAATTCGTCAACGGGGTACGCGAATTCATCCCGGTGTTAATGTAAAAAAAGGAAAAGATGATACGTTATTCGCGACAGCAAATGGAAGGGTACAGTTTGAGGTTTTTGGTANAAAACGGAAACGTGTAAATATAGTTAAAGCAGNGTAAATAAATTTTTAGCTNNNGCTCTGTTAGAAAAAATGACCGAAACTATCGATACTGAGTAGTTTCGGTCATTTTTTATTTGATGATTTATTCGCGTATCAAATTTTTCAAATCTTAGATTTTAAAAAGTCACGATTCAAAAACGAGATATGCTCTACGGAAATATTTTTGGGGCAGACAGCCTCACATTCATATTCGTTTGTACAGTTGCCAAAGCCTTCTTTCTCCATTGCTTCAAGCATAGAAATTGTGCGTCGTTTTCTCTCAGGTTGTCCTTGGGGCAATGTGTTTAAATGCTTTACTTTGGCGCTAACAAATAGCATGGCAGACGCATTTTTACATGAAGCAACGCATGCACCACATCCTATGCAGGCCGCAGCATCCATAGCTTCCTCGGCAGTATCTTGTGAAATCAGCATCGAATTGGCATCTGGGGCAGATCCAGTGTTAACAGAAACATAGCCACCCGCCTCAATAATTCTATCGAATGCAGATCGATCCACACACAAATCTCTTACAAGCGGAAAGGCTTTTGCTCTCCAGGGCTCTATAGTAATGGTAGATTTGTCCTCAAAACTACGCATATATAATTGACAGGTTGTCACACCTCCTCCGGGTCCATGAGGCTGACCGTTAATTACCAAGCTGCATGAACCGCAGATACCTTCTCGGCAATCGCTATCAAAAGCGATTGGTTGCGTACCATCTAGTTCAATCTTTTCATTTACAACGTCGAGCATCTCCAAAAACGACATATCCGGACTTACATCAACGGCTTCATAAGATGAAATCTGCCCTTTTTCTTCAGTGTTTTTTTGGCGCCAGACCTTGAGTGTGAATGATAAAGAATTATTGTTTCCCTTGTTGGTCTTTTGATCCAGAAAATCATTTATTTCGGAAGTGGTTGCGCTTGACGTCTTTCCCTGGGCCGTATTTGTTGTTATTGACACAAATTTAGGAAAAAGCTCTTCCCATATTGATAAAGCGCCGATATAGAATTTCCGAAAAATTAAATTACATGTACGAACGAAGATCACTTATAACTCCTTTGAGTGAGTTGAACGTTTTCAAAGGTGAGATGCTCTTTATTTAAGGTTGGTTCATTTCCCACGCCATTGAAGCCCCAAGCAGAAACAAAAGCGAAATTTTCGTCGTCTCTCAAGGCTTCTCCTTCACNTGTCTGGTATTCTTCCCGAAAATGGCCTCCACAAGACTCTTCACGATTGCGAGCGTCGCACATCATCAATTCCGCAAATTCCATAAAATCTGCCACACGGCCTGCGCGCTCAAGAACCTGATTAAATTCTCCTGGTGTTCCGGATACGGTAACGTTTTCCCAGAATTCATTTCGAAGGGATTGGACCTTTTCTCTTGCGCTATCTAACCCCTTAGCGGATCGNGACATNCCGCAATAATCCCAGACNGTCAGTCCCAATTCTCTGTGAAAGTCGTCAACCGTGCGCTGGCCTTTTATTGACAAAAGTGATTCCAGGCGTCCNATAGCATCTTCTTCAGNTTTGCGGAATTCGGGGTGTTCGGTACTAACTTCTTCCTGTTCCGTATTGGCAATGTATCCACCAAGCGTATATGGGANGACGAAATAACCGTCAGCTAAACCCTGCATAAGTGCGCTTGCACCGAGTCTATTAGCTCCNTGGTCGGAAAAGTTTGCTTCACCAAGTGCAAATAGTCCCGGCAAATTACTCATGAGGTTATAATCAACCCAAAGGCCCCCCATCGTGTAATGGACGGCGGGATATATGCGCATCGGGCCTTTATACGGATTTTCATCCGTGATTTCTCGATACATATCGAAAAGATTTCCATATTTTTTTCGTATCGTATTTTCACCATCTCTTTCAATAGCATCTTCGAAGTCTAAATAAACAGCTCGTCCAGTTGTTCCAACCCCTCTCCCTTCATCACAAACAGACTTNGCTGCTCTGGATGCAACGTCNCTCGGAACCAGATTTCCAAAACTTGGATANCGTCTTTCTAAGTAATAGTCNCGTTGCTCTTCTGGTATCTTGTCCGGTGAACGGCTGTCTCCGGGATCAAGGGGGACCCACACTCGTCCATCGTTTCGGAGGCTCTCACTCATTAAAGTGAGTTTGGACTGATAACTTCCTGAAACAGGTATACATGTTGGATGAATTTGTGTGTAGCAAGGATTTGCAAAGTATGCTCCTTTGCGGTGAGCTCTCCATGTTGCTGTCACGTTACAGCCCTTGGCATTGGTGGAAAGATAAAAGACATTGCCATATCCACCTGTCGCGAGTAAAACGGCATCGGCAACGTATCTTTCCATTTTCCCAGAGATAAGGTTTCGCACGATGATTCCTCTGGCCTTGCCATTTATCACGACGACGTCTAACATCTCGCGACGCGGGAATAATGTTATTCTCCCAGCGTTTACTTGCCTCATCATTGAACTGTATGCGCCTAAAAGAAGTTGTTGTCCTGTTTGTCCCCGAGCGTAAAATGTTCTGGACACTTGGGCTCCACCNAAGGAGCGGTTACTTAAAGTTCCCCCGTATTCTCTTGCAAAGGGCACGCCCTGGGCAGCACATTGGTCGATAATATTAGTACTAATCTGAGCTAAGCGGTAAACGTTTGCTTCACGTGATCTATAATCTCCACCTTTGATCGTGTCGTAAAATAATCGGTAGACACTATCTCCGTCATTTTGATAATTTTTTGCTGCATTGATTCCTCCTTGCGCGGCAATACTATGGGCTCTGCGTGGTGAATCGTGCATTGTAAAAGATTTCACGTTGTAACCTAATTCGGCTAACGTCGCAGCCGAAGAAGCTCCAGCAAGCCCAGTTCCTACNATAATGACAGAATGTTTTCTTTTATTAGANGGATTCACTAATTTGAGGTCGAATTTGTGATTTTCCCACTTGTCCTCTAAAGGACCCTTAGGGATATTTCCTTGGAGNGCCATTTTAATTACCTNCCATATANANTGANATCGGTAACAGTGCAAATCCACTTGCAATNATGANACACAGACTCAATCCTATTTTCTGTACTTTTTTTGACCGTATACTGAGTGTTTGAAAAGCGCTTTGGAATGCATGGAATAAATGGAAACCCAAAATGGCCATGGCCAACACATACCAGACCACATATCCAGTTTGTTGAAACGTATTTTTGACTAGCATATAAAGCGAACCATCGATTCGTTCTCCGTATTTGAATGTTATTAAGTGGAGAATGATGAAAATAAGAGTAAAAGATCCCGTGTAAGCCATTGTTGAAGACGCAAAATTGCGCCCACCAGATGATTTTGTCATTTGATATTGAGTTGGCCTAGCTCTATGATTTTCGACTGACAATTTTACCGCCATATATACGTGTGTGAAAAAGGTTAAAATTAAAAACAGTTCAGCTGGTATCAGCAGAGGATGATTAATTAGAAATGTAGCGTAAGCGTCAAACGTTGCACCCCCATCATCTTTCAAAAGTAAGAGATTTCCTAGTAAATGACCGACAAGAAAACCATACCAAATGAGCCCCGTGACCGCCATAATCATTTTTTTTGCTACGGGCGAATTTAATAAATTTGCAAACATGGATATTTCTTACCGTCCGTTATTGTAGATGATAATCGAATTTAATCCGTTCGCAATAATCTAATATAAAGTTGNAGAAGTNGCACGGAATTACTTTAGTNATTCGCAAAAATTTGCAATTCTTACATACATTTGTTAGTGTCAAATTGTATAACAAAGGGAAAATGATAAATGAAAATTCACGAATTTCAAGGTAAACAGGTCTTAAAGAAGTATGGGGTTGATGTGCCAGAGGGAGATGTTGCAAAGACGGTGGAAGAAGCGGAAAGAATAGCACAGTCTCTTGGAGAGAAAGTGGTAGTAAAGGCACAGATCCATGCGGGAGGACGGGGTAAGGGCGGAGGCGTAGAGCTTGTGGAAGGGGAAGAAAATATTCGAGAAGTTGCCGATAGAATTCTTGGTATGCAATTAGTTACGCACCAGACGACTCCAGAGGGTCAAAAGGTTAAGCAATTGCTGATCGAAAAGGCGTTTGAAATAGATAAAGAGTTTTATCTTGGNATAACTCTAGACAGGNCNCAAGGCAAAGATGTGATAATGGCAAGCAGTGAAGGGGGTGTGGAGATAGAAGAGGTTGCTGCAAAAACCCCGGAAAAAATANTACGTGAGACCATAAATCCCAATGTGGGACTAAGGCCTTTTCAAGCTACTCGTTTGTCATTGGGTTTAGGNTTAGANGGCTCACAAGCNCGAGCAGCGGCGGGATTGATTCTTCGGCTTTATGATGCTTATTTGGGCTCTGATTGCTCAATTNCTGAAATAAACCCTTTGGTGACTTCAAAAGATGGTGCTGTATTAGCTTTGGATGCCAAAATCAACTTTGATGATAATGCATTATACCGCCAGAAAGAATTTCTGGCTATGCGCGATTTTGATGAAGAAGACGCGTTAGAAGTAGAGGCTTCCAAATTTGGTTTGAATTATATCAAGCTTGATGGAAATATTGNGTGTATNGTTAACGGTGCAGGATTAGCAATGGCTACGATGGATATTATCAAGTTGACTGGTGGAGAGCCTGCAAACTTTCTTGATGTAGGTGGCGGTGCGAGTTCGGAAACAGTAGAAAATGGATTTAGAATTCTNCTTTCTGANCCTAATGTTAAAGCAATACTGGTTAATATATTTGGTGGTATCGTTCGTTGCGATCGGGTTGCNGAAGGGGTGATTGAAGCTAGAAAGAATATAAATGTAAATGTTCCTGTTGTTGTAAGACTGGCTGGCACAAATGCTGATGTTGCTGCGAAGCTATTGGAAGAATCAGATATGGATTTTATTGTTGGAGATGGACTTAGGAATGCTGCAGAAAAAGTTGTCGCTGCTATCAATTAAACAGGAGATCGCATGAGTGTTTTAATAGATGAAAATACAAGGGTTGTGGTGCAAGGNATTACCGGGGGCGAAGGATCCTTTCATACAAAACAAATGCTTGAATATGGAACTAGTNTAGTTAGTGGANTGACTCCGGGTAAAGGAGGCCAAACCTTCGAAAACGTACCAATTTTCAATACNGTTTCTGATGCTGTTCNAGAGACNGGGGCGGATGCGTCAGTGATTTTTGTCCCACCTCCCTTTGCGGCTGATGCTGTAATGGAAGCATCTGAAGCGGGTATTAAGCTCGTTATTTGTATTACAGAAGGAATACCAGTCAAAGATATGGTAACGGCTTTTGAATATATCAAGTGTCACGGCACTCGTCTAGTTGGTCCAAATTGTCCTGGCGTAATTAGTCCNGGTAAATGCAAAATAGGGATTATGCCGGGNTTTATACACCAACCAGGACACATTGGTATTATTTCTCGTAGTGGTACGTTAACATATGAAGCTGTTGGTCAGCTATCGGAGCACGGTTTAGGACAGTCCACAGCAATTGGAATAGGCGGAGACCCTATAATTGGGACAAAGTTTTTAGATGCATTGAAGCTTTTTAAAGATGATGAAGATACTAAGGCTGTTGTTATGATTGGTGAAATAGGTGGAACAGCTGAAGAGGAAGCGGCGGCCTACGTAAAAGCTTATTACGAAAAGCCTGTTGTGGGTTTTATTGCTGGCCGAACAGCGCCACCAGGACGTAGAATGGGTCATGCTGGGGCGATTATTGCAGGTGGGAAAGGTTCAGCAGAGGACAAAATGGCGGCTATGCGGGATGCAGGTATTTATGTTTGTGATAGCCCTGCTGAAATAGGGGCCTCTGTAGTAAGGGCGCTGGCATAGATATTTAAATTAAGTGAGTTTATTTATCCATTTCTAATTTGTTAGAATGCTGANAAGATTCGTATTTATTTGTTGGTATCAAGACTAAGAAGTTGATTGCCTTTTAGTCTTTTTGAGCTGAACTTTCTAAATAACCTCGANTTCGATTGTACCAGATAATATAGTCAAAAAATAAATCAGGTACGTAATACTTCATGCCTAAAGTTGTAAGAAACAAAATAGTCCCGTAAATAGGACGATTGAGTGCTAAATTAAATAGTGTCTTTTTTATTGTTGTTTTTGTTTCTTGTAAGAAACTCAACCGNAGAANGTCTTTCAAAGCGGGTTGTTTATCTAATAAAATTGGTAAAGANCTCAGGCCGTATTCATACATGAGCTTACAAAATTGNTTTAGTGGTCGAANGTGATGATGGTGCGATAAAGCTTCTGGGAGGTAAAAGAAATGGGCGCCACTCAAATGTAGTCGGACTCCTAACTCTAAATCCTCTCCCCCATATGTTCTAAAATCTTCATCGAATAGCCCAACATGATTGAGTAAGGTTTTTGGAACAGAGGAGTTGCCTGTCACGAAACATTTGAATGGTACTTCATCAGATATTCTAGTCTGATGTACGCCTCGATTCGAGACATAGCGTGTTAAAGAATTATCAGGGATTTCATTAGCCCAAACGATGTTTCCGATTCCTATGGCCTCACTTTTATTTTGGTGAAATTCTGCATGAACTGATAAAAAGTTAGGAGTCACAGTCATATCGCTATCTAAAAATACAATTATTTCACCGGAAGCATTTCGTATACCGGTATTACGAGACCGTGCTCGACCCTGGTTTATGCAATTCCTAAATACCTTTAATTTAAATGGTAATGCTCCACGGATTAGGGACTGTTCGTTTATAGGTTCAGGTGAAGCATCGTCTACTACAATAATTTCAGCCAAATTTTTAGGGTATTCCTGTTGACTAAGGCTATTCACAGCATTCAATAGTCTCTCTTGTTCGTCATANGTTGGTATAACAATAGTTAGAAAGGGTAGCGGATTGGAGGTCATTTTACAGCTCGGAATACAGTTTTAAAAGCACGTCAGATTCTTTTTCCCAGTTGTAAATTTTGGATGCTGAAATGGCAGATAGGTGTTTTTGAGAGAGGTCCTGTTGGTTTTTCAATATATTTCTAACTTCGACGGCAATAGAGTCGATATCGGTTGGATCTAGAGTAGTGCCGACGCCAGTTTTATTAATTACGTTTTCTATTTCGGGAAAATTGCTACCTATTATGGGTAGCCCTCCCATTATATATTCAAAAAGTTTGTTGGGAAGGGAATGATAAAAACTCCTTCCACTATTTTTAATTAAGCATAAGCCTAAGTCAGCCGAACAAGTATAGGAATGTAGTTCAGAAAACGGAACCCTATCTATAAAAAAAACTTTTTCTCGCAGTCCTTCCTTGGCGACCAACGATTTTAGTTCCTCTTCACAAGGTCCACTACCGATAAGTACAAATACGGCATTACCAAAACCTTTGGCAGCTTTAATTTGTTCGCGTAGGCCATTATCAAATAAAAATCCACCTTGATAAAGAACAATTGGAGATTTACGGCTGATATTTAGCTCGCTTCTTATGCGGTTACTTTTTTCAAAGGATCGGTAGAGGGGAAGGTTGCGTATAACTGTCGCAGAGGGTGCATCTGGATATTTTTGATTTAGGGAATGGGCAATTGCTTGGCTAACCGTGATAATTCTGTCTACTTTTGGGATTAGGTGCTTCTCTAATTGTGTCCAAAAAGTTCGGATTAATGGTCTATTTACTAGAGAGGATTGTTCCGTCCAGAATTCATGGGAGTCATAAATGAGAGGTTTGTTAAATCGCCTTGCCGCCCAAGCACAAGGTAATAGCGTATCTAAGTCATGCGCATGGAACACGTCAGCATTTATTGATTTGAGATGTTTAAATGCCCACCGCCAAAACAACGGATAAAGCTTTCTGAGAGATTGTGATCGATCTATTTGTAGCAAATGGATTTTAATGTTTTCCCAACCTTCGATTGGTTGTTTATCGAAGGCTGTGCAGAAAACAGTTATTTTGTGTCCAGCTTCTACTAATGAAAAAGCCTCACGAAATATCCTATAATCGAACCTGAGATCGCTAAATGCTACCATACAAATATGCATTAGAAGAATAATCTGTTTTAGTTATATCAGTATAGAAAAGGATAAAGGCAACTCGTTTTCTGAACCTGAATTGCCTTTATGAACATCAGGAGTGTGGCAGCTGCAACGACTGTGAGTATTGCGCAAATGAGATCCTCAAAACGAGGCGGTGTGGGGAGGTACTTTGAAGACCCCCAAGTCCCGAAAAAAAGGGGATTCCGAGTCACGCGCAAACGTAATATCAATCGCTCAGACCGCCACACTCACAAATTATCTTTGCACTACACTGTAACGGTATTTACAAGCTTGACACCAAGTTAAGGACACTATTTTGTGTTGTCAAGTGTTATTTACTTAGATTAAATGTCGATTTGGGATTGACTGACGCACGCTGGTTTGTGTGATTAGGCGAGAACTACACATAATATGATATCAACAAAGTGTAAAAGTTCATATTTTTTCTATTTCTTCTTGTGTCGGTCTCCTAAAACCTTCATAACCCGCTCTCGAACTATGGGGTTAGAATCGTTAAGTGCTTTTTGTAAATATTGATTACTGTATTGAGCTTCAAAAGTTCCTAAGATTTCTATGGTTTGTAATCTAATTGCGGGGTCGGGGTCTTGACTGGCTTTTCCAAGAATTCTTGAAATATGAATTTTTTCTTGTTGTGGAGAATCTTGATAAAGGGAACCTAATAGTTGGATGGCTTTTGCTCGGACTGACACGTCTTCGTCATTTAGAGCTTGAGCTAACACATCTACTGTAGAAATCGACCCGTCTTGCCCCAGTTTGGGCACATATTTTAAGGGAGGTAATTGTTGCATACCACAACTTGTAACAATCAAAAATAAAAATGATATCACTAAGTTTATGGTATTGCCGTATCTGAAGCGTTTGAGAAGCATACCCTTATATCGGAAGAAATAATTATTTCTTTACCGGATAACCTTGATGATAGAAATAAACCAAAGTCTTCATGTCGAAAAACATGTTATAGTTGGACGAAATCGCCTATTCCTGCTGATCAGGTAGTTTGTAATCACCGTTCTCTATAGCTTGTTCTAAAAATTTGTGAAATGTGCTATCTAAATGGGTGGTTATCTTCCAATTCCCTGATTCATTAACAAAGTAAACGAACGGGGATTCACGTTCATTTTTTAGTGTTGTTGAATCCAAAAGAAGATAAGCGATTTTATCATTTATTACTTTTTCTTTTGTGATTTCTCGTCTTAAAAGGGCTTTTTGTTCGTTAGCGTTTATCTCTTCCCACTCTCGACGCCAGGTAGATCTTATTTGTTGATTCTGATAAGATTTACTGTAGGTATTCCATAAAACATCAATGTTACCGTTATCGATTGCAGTTTGGTGTGTGACAAAAGTTGCATAGGGAGATTCGAAGGATTTTTGAGAATTGCTATTACAACCTCCGAATAAAAAGAGCCCTAGAGAATAGCATAAGATTGTTTTGTTGATGCACAGGTTAACCGAGATTTTGGTCATTATTGTTTTATAGCTATTTAGTGGTTGTGTTTTAAAGTTTGCCATTTTTTTCTATAGAACCGAGTTGATCTCTTAGCCGGGCAGCTTCCTCGTATTCCTCGCAAATAATGGCATTGGCCAATTTTTTCCGAATAATATCAATCTCGGTTGGCAGCTTTTCGTCAACGTCCATTTTAATATTACGTTTATTCCCCGGATCCGTTTTAGTTGAATCAATAATTTGTGGCTCTAACGAAGAGAATTTAAGCATAGTCTCTTCAATATCAGTTTCTGATTCCGATAGAGGTATTCCGACTAGGTTTAATATTTCTAGTGAAGCAAATATTGGTGAGCCCATGCGTATTGCTAAAGCAATTGCATCTGAAGGACGGGCGTCTATATCTTGGATTACATGGTTGTACTCTACTACGATCTTGGCATAAAAGATAGATTGTCTAACGGTATGTATGACGATTTGCAAAACATTAGCAGTGTTACTTTGTAGTATTGATACGAGAAGATCATAGGCAATTGGCCGGATGGGTTTATCTCCTTGGAGGCACATTTGAATGGAGGCTGCTTCAAATTCGCCAATTGCTATAGGTAGTAGCCGTGACTCTTGTCCGGTCTTCTCCTTAAGCCAGACAAGTGGCTGATTCTCACTCAAATAAGGGCGGACCGTAACAACATGCATTTCTACTAAGGAGCAACTGTCCATGGACTCATTACTTTCACGATTTTAAAAGTTTGATCTCGTCCCTAAGACGGGCAGCCTCTTCATACATGTCCTCGGCGACGGCTTGTGCCAAGCGTCGTTGTAATTTTTCCAGTTCGGTTTCAGCGGGTTGCAGTTCCGATGTGATCTGTTCCATTTCCTCAATAGCAAGTGATATTTGAACGATGTCTTCATGCTCACCTAAGTTGGTCTGCGAATCTTGTTCCGATGTTATCCCTACCTCACTTAAAATTTCGGGGGACGCAAAAATAGGTGCATCGAAACGAAGGGCTATTGCTATAGCATCACTGGGACGAGCGTCGAAAATTTTGACGGTTCCATCACTTGCTACGACATGAACGTCTGCAAAATAGGTAGTTTCATGTAATGATGTTATTTCAATTTTAGATACGTGGCACTCCATACCTATCAAAATCTGCCTTACTAAGTCATAGCTTATTGGTCTTACAGGTTCATTTTCCGTTTGGGCCATAGAAATTGCTGCGGCTTCAAATCGCCCGATGATTATTGGTAGATANTTATCGCCGTCAACCTGCTTAAGGACGACTTGGGGGTAGGACGCTTCTGGACCACTGTTATATACAGCACTTATTTCCATTCGGATCATTGCAAAACTCGAGAATGGCTTAGANTTAATTTAATGANTATGACCCGAGAATATAATACGCATTAATTGAGTGTCAACATGCGTCTTCGTTGTTTTGATGCCTATTACTTTTTAACAATTCTTTGAGCTCTTTGACTTCGTTATCAAGATCGATTGTTAGGCGTCGCAAATGGCTCACATAAAGAAAAAGAATAATAAATACAGAAGAAAAGGCTAAAAATAAATATTGCAAATTTTCCATGGTTTTTATTCACCGATTGATTGTATTATTGACACTGTTTTTTAATTGTGAAACTGTTTCTTGAATCTGATGTAAATGTAGTCGTTGGAGGATCAAATATGTTAAGAGACAAAAATGTGCGATAAAACTAACATAAAGAGTCAATCGCATTTTCGGATCAATATCAACACCTCTTTGCGGGTGTAATTGTTGATCCGCCGCCCATAGGTCGACTGCAAAGTATACTAATGGTACATTCAAAAAGGCAATTATGCCAATTACAGAGGCGATGCGGAGTATTCTATCCGAATTATTTTCGAAGCGNCGCAGCATTAAGTATGCAGTATAGTTCGAAAACATTATCAGTACTGTGGTTAACCGAGGTTCCCACCGCCAAAAAACACCCCATACGGGTTTTGCCCAGAGAGGCCCGGTTATGAGCACGATAAGACAAAATAAGATCCCAACCTGAGCCGCACTTAGTGCTAATTTATCCCAGTAAGATTTTCGCGTCCGAAGAAACTGTATACTACCTACAAAGACTATAAAAAAAGAGATAAACGTGTTCACAGCGGCAGGAACATGAAAATAAAAAATCCGCTGAGTATCTCCCATTACGCTCTCAGTTGGCGCGTATAATAGAATGGTCGACAAAGCACTTACCATCAACAGGCATAATNCAGGAATTACTAANCGNTTTGTAGATAGATTTTCGATTATTCCTCGATTATAAATTCAAAAAGCATATGAGAGACGCAANTAAAAANAATAACAAAAACAACCAAAATTTTTATATGTGTCCAAAAAATCTCATCGTAATTATTGCTGAAAATTCGGCTTGTAACTTCCACGCNAGATATTAATACAGGCACTAACATGGGCACAAGAAGTATAGGCAACATTAATTCTCTTAGTCGGAGGTTGCAAGAAACAAGGGCATATAGTGTGCCAACACAAGAGAAACATAGACAACCTAGTGCCAACGCTCCNAAGAGGGGAAGTATGTATGTCCACANGGAAATATTAAAAAAGAGCAAGAAAAAGGGCAAAAGTACCGTACAGATGAGAAGTAATGATACGTAATGTGATAACAGCTTGCCGAAGTATATAATGCTACGGTCACCTGGCAAAATTAGTAAAGCATCAATTGCACGATTTTCTTTATCGTCATCAAATATTCGACCCTGTCCAAGGAGGTTAGCAAATAACAGTGTTGACCATAAAACCCCAGCTCCTATTTCATGAATTAAAGCTCCTCCAATTTTCAAGGAAAAGCTGAAGACGAGTAGCGTTAATATGCCGAAAAAGGTCATGGTAACAATTCGTTGCTTTGTTCGCCACTCAGTACGAAGATCTTTGAAAAATATAATCAGGGTACGTCGAAGAAAAGTCACAGTTTTCGTTCCGTACTGGATTCAAATAGNTTGATAAGCTGAAGCCCTGANCCTTGCCAAACCTGATCGAAAATGAGATTGCCCGATTCTATGATGATAATTCTATCAGCTAAGGGAGCGGCATCTTCTAGTCGGTGTGTCGTCATAAGGAATGTGTGACCAAGTGCCTTTAATTGAATCAATAAATTTTGCAGGGTTTTACGTGCTGTTAGGTCTAAGCCAGTGTAAGGTTCGTCAAGAAGGATTATAGAAGGATCGTGAATGGTTGCACGAGCAATTGCTAGTCGCTGTCTCATGCCACGAGAAAATCCATTCACTTTTTTATTTCTAAATTGGATAAGTCCCATCAATTCTAAGGATTGCTCAATCTTCAGTTGNGTTTCTTCTAAACCATATAATTGGGCAAAAAAAAGAAGATTTTCTTCAGCGGTTAGATCCTCATATANCATACTATAATGCGAGAGGAGCCCAATTTTGGCACGGCCTGTTTTGTCATCATGCAAGTCTTGTCCACAAATCAAAACATGTCCAGTGGATGGTTGACTAACTCCAGCTATTAATCGGAGGAGTGTAGTTTTTCCAGCTCCGTTAGAGCCGAGTAATAAAACATACTGTCCATTGGGAATAGATAATTCGGTTGGATGCAATGCAGCAATGGGGCCAAAGGATTTGCCTGCTTTTTGCAATACAATATCAGCAACCATTTTATAAGGCCTCTATTTGTTTTGTCACTGTTACGGCGTCTACGATTATTTTTTTTCTTTGCTCTATGTAAATAGGGTTGTTTCTCTCCTGCTCCCATTGTTTGTCTAGATGAGCAATTTTAATAAGTAATTCTCTCTTTTTGTTGGTTANTAATTCTACTCTTGAATCTATAGGGTCATGATTTTGACTTAGACTGTTTCTATTTGCCCCCCAAAGCGCCATCACACTAATTATTAAGGAAGCNGAAAGAGCGATCCATTTGTGAAGGTTCCTGAGANCTAATGGTAGTGATAATTTGATAAGAACGCTTTCACCAGGTGGTAGGTTCTTTCTCAGAATTCTTCGATAAGTGGATCCGTGGAGGTCGACAATTCCTAAGTCNTCCCATTNNCTTGAAATTTTNAAAGATGTGGGTTGAATAAAAGCTTCAAGTCTATTTGTTGGGTAAATTACCTCGTGTCTGTAGCCCCCGTTCATATTTTTAGGGTCTAGGCTGAAAGAGAAACTNAGCTGAGTTTCGCCTGGAGGTAATGGACGGTTATCGTAGAATGTAGTTTCGTTAGTTTGATAAAAATATCCAGAATAATTTTCCAAGCCGAATAGGTTACCATTTAGTTGGAATTGAGTCACGAGCCTTTCGCCGTTTTCCATATTTCCTGTGAATGTCATGTTGTCTTCATTATGCATTTGTAATAATTGGACAACATTTACTTGGGTTTCTTCAATCGTCAGAAATAGGTGATGCGTATCGATTCGCAGTTTCTTGGATACACTGGTGGTATCGAAAACTTCAATAATNATCTCTTTTTGTGCAGCGATTTCTAATGTCGAACTATGATACGGAANGCCTTTATATAATCCTGTTAATGCAAAGGGCATTCCCGGTTTCAGAAATGGTCCCGAAAATAAAAACCGGCCATCTTTATCGGTGGTTTTACGTGCTAATTCCGTTGCTTTTTCGTCTTGATTGACATAAAAAATCACCGTTGCGCCGGAAACAGGTTTTGAGTCGTTCTGTACATATCCTCGGACAGATGCTGCGTTAGCATTGCAGAGGAATATATTGTATGGTAAGCAAATCGATAGGCAAATGATTTTAAATATTATCACGAAAGGCGTTTCCACATTGTGTACAATANTTGTCTGTATCAAAACGTTTATTTCCGCACTCACTACAAAACTTCGAGGCTCGAGNCAGATTTTTGGTTTGATNGATTTGAATTGAAGAGACTTTGNTAATTTGGTTAACTTCTGATTCCAATTGTCTAAACAAATCGTTATCAATTATAGTGTTTTGCTGTTCTAAGTTATCGAGCTGTTCTATTATTTCGAGAGCATTATTTTCAAGATCTTTTCGTAACGGTTCGTATTCTTCTCTATGCAGTTTGTTTAATTGTAAGTCAAATTCTAATTCTCTTAGGGAGGATAAGATTTGTTCCTTTGTTTCTGTCAATTGTCGTTTTTTTGTGTCTATTTTAGCTAAATTATCACGCACCATTGTCAAAGGTCGGGAAACAGCGAATACACAAATCACTGCAACAAAGCTACATACAATAATTACAACCGTATCCATTTGTAAATTATTCGCTCTCCTCAAATTGTTTTAATTCGTTCAGCAATCTTTTGTGTCTCTCATCATCCAAAGTGTTTTCTTTCACGGAAGTTGTGCCGTGGCTATTTTCGGCAGGATATTTTATTCGTCTGATTAGGAAAAGACGTAAGATTAAAGCGCCGAATAAAAGTGCGAAAATGGGGGCAATCCACGCTAATAAATTTATGCCTTCCGCAGGTGGAGATGCCAGTACTACGGGCCCAAATTCGGCCGTAAAGCTCTCGATGATTTCGTTGGAGTTTTTTCCAGAGTCGATGCTTCTACCGATTCTTTCTCTTTGGGATTCTCCGTAATTGCAAAGACAAGTGGCTAGTGATTCTCGGTTACATGTTCCACAAAGACAAACTAACTTTTCAGCAATTGCTTTTATATGTTCTGATGTAGCGGCAAAAGCATTATTTACGATTGAAAATAATAATGTTAGGGAAAGAGAATAACTCAAAGATTACCTACGTTATTTTAACGGTTTCTTGCATGCTTACATTATTTTGCTTATCCACTTTTGCAATTCGTTTATCCCGTCCGGTTGGCCACATAGCCCATATGGATCCGAATATGAGGATGAAACTACCGAACCAAACAAAATTAACNAAAGGGTTGATATAAATTTGAAATTTCGCACTGCCATCTTCGCTCCATCCCACTAAAATAAGATAGAAATCTTCTAACATACTAGAATAAATCGAGACCTCTGTTGTTCCCTGGTCAAAGGCTTTGTAGTAACGCCTCTCTGGTAATAACGTACCAACGTGTGTTCCGTTATGATGTAGTGACAAGGCGGCAGAGGTTGACTGCATTCCTGCACTTTCTGCATAGGCTAAAGTTTCAAAGGTAACGTTATATTCACCGAAACGTCTTGTTTCGGATTTTTGTAAAACAAATTCTGTCTCGGTAGTAAAAGCTTTTCCTGTAAATCCGACAAAAAGAAGTATTAGCGCTATGTGTGTTAGGTATCCACCATACCTGCGCCGATTTTTTGAGGACAGCCGAAAGATGGCAAGGAAATATCCNTCTTTCGTGCTNCGCTGTCGGGCGACAGTTCCTTTATGGAATTCTAAACCTATTGCAGCAGTTACAAAGCTACAAAGGGTTAACGAAACGAAGGCATAAAAATCCGTCACCCCGGCACCGAGTATTAGCGGTATTGATAAGACAGCAAAAAGAAAAGGAGGGGCAAAATGTTTCTTAAGGCTGTCTGTTGAAGATTTTCGCCAGGCAACTAACGGACCAGCACCCGTTAAAAAAATAAGAATTAGACCTAGCGGTGTGTTGACTTGATTAAAAAATGGAGGACCTATAGTAATTTGTTGACCTGTGAATGCTTCTGATANCAGAGGGAAAAGAGTCCCCCAAAGTACGGCAAATAAAATTCCTAGTANAATCCAATTATTTAANAAAAATGCCGTTTCTCGTGAGACAAATGACTCCAGCTTGTTTTCGGGACCTAATTTAGGGAGCCGATAATACAGTAATGCGACGGACAAAANACCAACAATTATTAAAAAGATTACAAAAAAGGGGCCAATGTTTGACTCTGCGAANGCATGCACAGAGGAAATCACGCCAGAACGAGTTATAAACGTTCCCAAAATACATAGAGCGTAGCAGAGAATGGCTAGAAATAAATTCCATACCTTTAGCATTCCTCTGCGTTCTTGCACCATTATCGAATGTAAAAATGCGGTTCCAGCTAACCAAGGCATTAGCGATGAATTTTCGACAGGATCCCAGCCCCAATAACCTCCCCATCCTAATTCAACGTATGCCCATTTGCCACCCAACAGTAGGCCTGCTCCAAGGAAAGACCACGGGATTAACATCCATCTCCGAGCGGGCCTTAACCAAGTGCCATCTAATTTACCAGAAAGTAAGGCGGAAATTGCAAAAGAAAACGGAACTACCATACCTACCATCCCAAGATATAGAAGTGGTGGGTGTATAGCCATAAGTGGTTGTTGCAAGAGCGGGTTCAGTCCTCGACCGTCTTCGGGGACCGTTGGAAGTAGAGCAAATGGATCGGCCGAAAATAGGTGCAAGATACAATAAAAGAAACTTGAGGAAGACATTATTGCTACCGCATATGGCATTAAATCACGGTATCGGTTCCTGTAGGTAATTATTACTGCGAAGTTGTATAACGAGAGTATCCACCCCCAAAACAGTAAGGAACCAGCTTGTCCTCCCCAAAGTGACGTAACGAGGTAAAAAATGGGCATAGACAAGTCACTATTTTCTGCAACGAATTGGACGTGGAAATTGTGTGTTAGCAATGCGTGCCAAAGAACAAGAACAGACAGCGTTAGCAAACCACAAGTGGCGATTACTGCATTTTCTCCAGATCTGGCAAGAGCGTAATTATGCTTACGCCCCGCAACAAGGGAAACTAAAGTAGCGTAACCAGAAAAAGTTAGTGCGGCACAAAGGGCAAAATACCCAATATCAATCATGGTTTTGGATCTATGTAAAGTAGTGGAATAGGCATTGGTGACTAATAGCTTTTTTTCATAGCGTCGACGTGTTTATCATAGTCCTGACCTTCGTATTTTGACGGACATTTTGCGAATACTAAGTCAGCCTCGAATGAGGTTTTTTGCGAATTATATTTACCTTCCAATACAACCAAAGCATTGTCTTTAAAAGTATCAGGTAATAGCGCATTGCCAACATAACGGATGATGAGGTCGTGTTCACCGTCAGTTATAGTAAACGTTGCTCTGGATTTATATTTATCCCATAGAATGGATCCGGGAACGACGGTACTGCCACCCAATTGAATTCTTTCTGATATATGCTGGTCCAATTTAACTTTCTCCATAAGCATATCCAGAGTCAGGTGCATTGACGTAGATTGTTGAAAACTGGTCCATATCAGATAACCTAAACCCGTCAAAATAACGACAGATCCAAAGTAAAATTTGTGCCGAACCATTTCTCCTCAGTCAGTGTCTTTTTGGTATGAAACATAGGATTAAAATCTCAACCCAGTGTCCATAGAATGTGCTCAAATACCTATGTTTTCGCAAATTAAACAGTTCATTTTTCCTCCGATTCTGGTACATATGAGCACTACTGGCTGACTGCCACAATATACTTTGAGGGATTGTCTGATTTCGGAGGGTTCCATAGGAAATCTCCGACGTTTTATTTCTTTGGGAAAATAGCTTTGTTGCAGAAGGTGTTTGCGTAAGCTCTTTACTGCAAACGGTTTTGTTTCTATCAGCCGATAACATCTTGCAAATGGTGTTTTTGTGAGATGATTATTTGTGAGGTAGGCAACCTGTTGATCAAGTTTCCAGGCTTCGATATTTCTACCTAATTCGTCGATAAGGTGGGCCCGTACTATAGCTGGGTCTGGGTCATAAATGTATTTGCCGGGGTTATCAGTACCCACGTCGCCCTTGCTATCGCTGGTTAGCGTATAAGGACCAGGCAAAATGGTTGCTCGGCGTTGAGTAGTTGCTATGGGTCCCCAGTAAATTATTCCCTCTCGGCATTGTCTACCACTAGAGACAAATTCTATTTCGGTGTCACAAGGAAGATCTTCTTCAGGGATAGCAGGTGACACTTTTATGATTATATTTGGGGAAATTTTCCGCAATTTTTTTGCTATTGATAACGGTGGGCTATACAAGTGGCTGCGATGTGTTCGTTTACCGTCTTTTCGACGGGCCGGATCAATGAAAATAGCATCTTTGCCGACGGTGAAATGGTTGGCGTCTGCCACGGTAAAAGCGATTTCAGCGTTTGCGATTAAACTACAGTTTATGCGCGCCATTTCAATTCGTGTTCGGGAGAGATCNACGGCAGTGACTTTTGCTTTTTGAGCTAAAAACATGGAATCGCCTCCGATACCACAGCACAAATCCAATATTTCACCGCAATGTGAGAGTCGATCAGCTCGGTATGCAGCTACNTCCGCACGAGTCGCCATCTCATAACCATCACGGTCGAAAAACATTTCCTGAGCCTTAGGGAACTTTTCTGAGGCATGCATACGCATTTCGACTAGGTAAAGCGCCGCTCGGCAAAATTCTGCCGAATAGTTTTTTCTCAGTTTAATCTCTGCATTAAGTCCTTGTTTTATTGCTATTGAGGCCTCCAATAACAGATCGCTTCCACTTCGACTTTCAAAATATCTTAATGCAGGCAAACTTAGGGACTCAGAGCTTGTACTTTTTGATTTCGTCAGGATATTTCCAGTTTTTTGGGAAAGGAGGTTAAGTTTTCGTATTCATTAGGTCGAACGACTACCGTGTCTTCAATACGTATTCCACCGATGCCGCGATAATAGAGTCCGGGTTCTACTGTTACCACCTGACCGGCTTTTAAAGTATCTTGTGTTTGACTTATACGGGGAGGTTCGTGTATCTCCAAACCGACGCCGTGCCCAGTGCCATGAAAAAATCCTTGTATGAATCCTCCTATCCGACCCGTTTTATAGCCTTTGGATGAAAAAAAACGACCGACTGCGAGGTGTATTTCACGACCATCTACTCCGTGTTTTATTTTTTTTAATGCTATTTCCTGTGCTTCTAATACGGTTTCATACATTTCTAATACTTGTTGAGACGGCTTACCTTTGACTACTGTCCGAGTGATGTCTCCGAAATAGCCGGTTTGACTATGGGAAGGGAAGATGTCAATGATTATCGGTTTGTGCGGTAAAATAGGTCCGTAACCTTCTTGATGGGGGTCGCAACCTTGTTCGCCGCTAGCAATTATGGTGTGATTTGCCGTACAATCAGCGTTCATTAGAGCTAAGTGTACGGAACGNCGTATAAATTCTGAAGTCAGAATATTACCTTCAAAAATTAGTCTATCTTTATGAATATGCGATTGGTTTAGAATGTCTATAGCTGCAGCCATTCCAATCTCTGCAGCTTTTTGCGAATCTCGTATGTATTCGATTTCATTCTTGTTTTTTATCTCTCTCTCCGGAAATAATGGATCATGAAGTACTCGTAAGTCCCATCCGTTTGCTCTAAGTGTGTCTCCTAAACCCATCGGGAATTTATTCGGCACATGGATTTTTTCTATTTTTAGTTCACTTAAAACAGCGATAATAATATCTTTTTGAGAGGGGTTGTCAGTACCTGAAGCACGCATTTTTTTTTCATAGTCTGAGTATGGAATGACACGGTCGACGTCTGCTTCTTCGCGTGCCCTATCAACTTCAAGGTTACTAACTAACAAGATTTTCTCGCTTTGAGTCCAAATAAAAACAAAATCATCAGGTGCTCTAAAGCGAGTTGCATAATAGAGGTCTGCTAATTTTTCACTTGTTCCCACCATTAATAAGGCATCGATGTTGTTGGGAAGACCTGCCATTACCTACGCTCCATCAAAATAGTTTGTTTTCGCAAAGTTTTTAACTCTCTGTTGGAAAGTAAGGTCATTCGATTTCGTATTCTTTTAATTTTCGGTAGAGAGTACGTGCACTAATGCCCAGAATCTCGGCCGCTTTTCTTCGATTGTTGTTTACTCGAGAAAGAGCATCTATGATTGCATCATATTCCATATCTCTTAGACTTCGAAGAGGTTGGATAGCTTTTGATGCTTCTGTTTCTGCTTCAAGTTTTGAAAGGTTCTCTTCAACAGAATCAGAATGAATTATGGTATTATTATTTTGAGGGTAAACTACGTTTCTTACATGACTCTTTTGTTTAATTTGATCGGTTGTTTGTGCAAAACTCTCAAAATTATTTCGNAAATCAGCAACTTCTCTTTTCAGATCTAATAGTGCGAAATATATTAATTCACGCTCCGATTGGTCTGGACTTTTGTTGGTAGGAATAGGCAAATTACGTTGGGGGCTCGGTGGTTGTTCAAGGTGAGGAATTAGTTCTTCGGGTTGTACTACCGGATGTGGAGCTAAAAANACTAGATGCTCAATTAAATTCCTTAATTCTCGAACATTACCAGGCCAATTGTAGTCGGCTAATAAAGTTTCGGCTGCCGGAGAAAAGCAATCAAATCGACTTCTACCATCAGGGGTTAATTGTGCTACAAAATGACTTATCAAGTCGGGTAGGTCTTCCGGCCGTCGTCTGAGAGGGGTAAGGTTTAATTCAACAACTTTTAATCGATGATACAAATCAAGACGAAATGACCNATCACTAACAGCTTCCTGTAAATCGCGATTGGTTGCCGCTATGATTCGCGTATCTACTGCAATGGCTTTATCACCACCAATGCGGGTAATTTTTCGATCTTCTAAGACTCTCAAAAGACGGACCTGCGCATTAGGTGCCATTTCTCCAATTTCGTCTAAGAATACGGTCCCCCCTTGAGCCTGTTCGAAAATGCCGCGGTAAAGGTTTTTTGCGTCAGTGAATGCACCTTTTTCGTGCCCAAAAAGCTCATTTTCTAATAAGTTTTCAGGTATTGCTGCACAATTCACAGGTTTAAGCTTACCCTTGTTATGCCGACTGCTGAATGAATGTATTGCTCCAGCAACTATATCTTTTCCGGAACCACTTTCCCCTATTAATAGAATGGATGAGACGGGTGTATCGGCAATCATAAGTATTCGCTCTCTCAATTGTTGCATGGAACTTGATTGCCCAATTAGACCGATCTCTCCTCGAAGGAACTGTCCTTTTTCTATTAAAGACGTAGCGGTATCAAATAATTCTTTTTCTGTTGAATTTGCTTTGCAATAAGCTTCTATATGTGTATTNCCCGCGATACGGTTCCATATATNTTTTTCTTCGCCGATAGCCATTATTGGAATGTCTCTCAAAGATACCAGTACATTCATGAAGCGTAGTAATTCTTCTTCTTCGATATTTAAATCTATCACTATCAAATCTGCATTACGGTTTGCTAAGGTGCCGAAGGTTTCGGGAGTGTTAGCAAGGACAACCCGACCCCCTTGAAGAGTGAATCCAATAGATGCTGAGGATTGGTTTGNTATATGAACGATTCTGGGTCTNTGTTGGCTCATAATCTTAGGGTTGTAGGGTCTGTGATTTGTCGCGTAAAATAGTTATCTTACGACCTTCACTTTTTAAATACCCTTGTTTTTCTAGTCGTTTCAATACANGTGAAACNGTTTCNCGTGTNGTTCCAGACATATTTGCGATTTCTTGGTGGGTCGGTCTATTTTCCACTACAATTCCTGAGTTTGATTCGACCCCTTGTTCAATTGCTAGCTGCAGAAGCGTATCAGAAATTCGGCTCGCCACATCTAACAGAGCCAGTCCTTCAATTTGTCGATCGGTTTTGCGTAAGCGAGATGCTAGTTCTGCAAGAAGTGCTACAGCTATNGATGGCGTTTTCTGAATNAGTTCCAAAAAATCTGCTCTTCTAAGCATTACGAGTTGGGTTTCTTCAATAGCAATGACGTTGGCGGATCTCGGTCGGCCATCGAGAAGAGATAGTTCTCCAAAAACAGCGTTTTTCGATAATAAAGATAGAATGACCTCCCGCCCATCCTCGCTCACGATACTGACTTTTACTTTCCCGTCAGCAATTATGAAAAGGGCATCCCCTTTGTCCTCTGCCCAGATGATAACATTGTCTTTTTCAAATGTGCGCACAAAAGTTAATTCCGATAGAGCGTCCAACTCCCTCTTATCCAGGCTTTCGAAAAGCCTCACATTTCGCAGAGTTTCGCTATTCATTTATAGCTCCTCTATTTAAGTTTTTNCAANACAACACGTAGTTTTTGAACCTGCTCATTGGCCATTTCGCCTTGAGGCGAGTTTCCGCCCTCACGCTGTATTATCCGGTCATATATTACAATAGCTGTGGTGTATTCCGATAAACTCTCGTGGCATTTTGCTCGCTGGAAATCCGCTGANGTGATCCACTGGCTGGATCCGTTTGCCCCATGGTAACTGACCTTATAGTACGCTTCTATGGCTTTCCGGTATTCTCCCAAATTCTGGTAAGACTGGCCAATGTAAAAACGTGCTTCTGATGCATCATTGGCTGTTAGGACGTGTTGATTTAATTGCGAATCAAAGTGCTGAATTGCATCTCGATATAGGCCCTTTTCCTTCAGAATTATGCCAAGCTCTAAGCGGACATCTAAAAGATTGGGGTGATCAGGAAATTCCTCCAATATTTTATCAGCCACTTGGTGAGCAGATTCGTATTCATGGGCTGCTAAATAGCTTTTTAAGAGCAACCATANAGCTTCTTGCACCAAGNCAGATGATGCGTCAGGGTGTGACAGAACCTGTTTGTAGGCTCCAGCAGCTTGAAGATACCGGCGAAGGGAGTATTGATAATTGGCAATGTGTAGAAAAATGGCGGGAATTTGCCTACTGTTAGGATACTTTTTGACGAAANGGTTGAGAGATTTTATTGCCTTTTCTGTTCCGTCTTCACTAGGGTCCATTTTATTTCTATTCCAAACTAACATCACAGCTTCATAAGCGGCCTCACTAGCTAATGGCGATTTGGCTTGCTCAACCTTCTTANATGTCTTGAGGGCTCTGTCATATTGGTTATTTCGTTTGTAGTAGTTCGCGGCTTCTAGCTCGAAACGTGTTTGCCAACTACTATCGAAACGCTGTTTAAAAGTTTTCGTAGCTTTTAAGGCTGCGCCTATATTCTCCGTACGAAATAAAGCTATCGCATACTGACCGTAAGTTAAGGTATCATAAATACTTTCGCTAGAAATTAATGATTCATAGATAGTTATTGATCTATTGTAATCCTTTAGTGAAAAAGAGATATGCCCAGCACGAGCTAGCCCTTGTTTACCNAAGGTTGATTTTGGAAACTGCTCATGGATNCTCAAAAATGTGTTTATAGAGTTTTCTTCATCTCCGAGCTTGAGAAAAAGAATAGCTTGTTCAAATATTATACTGTCCTTTGAGGCATATTCAGATGCGTTTTCAATTAATGTCGTGTAGGTTTTTTGAGCTGAGGTATAATTGCCAGAGAGATGATAACTGCGCGCTAATTTACGGATGATATAGCTTTTCAATTTGCTATCATTTAGCTGATTGGCAAGGGAGTTGTAAAGCTCAATTGCTGCAGGGTATTGTTGTGAATCGAAATATATATCACCTAATTGCTCCATAACTAAGTGTCGTCGGGAAAATGAGGGGTGCCCCCATCGTAGTTCTTGAAGAACTGACACTGCGTCTTCTACTTGGTTTTCAGAGCTCAACATCTGTGCTATTTCGAAGAGGGCCGAGGGAACGTTTTTGTCTTTAGGAAATAATTGCAAAAACTTATGGAGAGTGTCTATTGCTGCGTTGATGTTTCCGCGCATTGAAAGGCTTTGGCCAATACCAAAAAGTGCTCGTGGCATAAGAAGGCTTTTTGGGAAAGACTGCCTTAGCTCTGTAAAATTAGCAAAAGCAGAATCAATGTTGGCTTTTATTTTTGGACCCAATTTAAGTTGCGTCTCTGCCAAAAGTATAAGACCAAGCTCAAAGGTTGGGTTTTTATTAGACAGGTTCTCATTAACAAAATTTCGAAACTCTTCCTCCATCTTTTCAAGATCTAAAGAATCTGGCTTGTCCCCTCCATTTAATTGTGTGAGTCGAAGTTGGGCTTTCTGAGACCAATCGTTTGAACCTCGCCTAGCGAGCACTCTGAATTCTTGCGTGGCTAAGGCAAAAAGGGAATCGGACACGATCCTATTATTCTCAATACTACGTTGTTTGGCCAGACTTGCTAAACTTTCGGCTAAAAAAAACTGGACCTCTGAAATCTGTGGATTTTTAGGATAAGCGGCAGCAAAGTGTTCGAATGACTTGCTGGCATTAAAAAAGTCGTGGTGCTTGTAGAAAGCATGGGCTATGTCGAACTGAACAGATTGTCGAGATTTTCCGTTGAGTTCATTTATCCAGCTCTGCTGAATCATTCTGTTTAGTTCTTGTGGGTTTAAAACTACGAAATGCCGTAGAAAATGTATTCTGGCTTGAGCTTCTTTTGCATACGGTGAACTTGGAAAATGGTTAAGGAAAGCGACATATTCATTTAAGGCCTCTTGGGGTTTTCCACTGATTTCTAAAGTTTTAGCGAGTCTAATTTTAGCTTCAAAAGACGATAGTTGACGATAAGTAGAGATGGATTTTTCTAAATTACCTGTTTTAGAATACAGCTCTGCCATCACCATTTTGGTTGTTTCGCTTTCATCGCCAACTTTATCGAGGTATTTTTGGAGCCAGTTTAAAGCTTGAGTAAAGTCTCCTCTTTGTTGGTAGAGGGCTCCCAATTCCCTCAACGCGATTACAGACTCATTTTGATTTTCAATTTTCAAAATGGCATGAAATAAGCTGACCGCCGATGCGAATTCACCCGCTTCACCTAAAGCAATGGCCTGCCCGAGACGACCCGAGAGATAATCTCGGTGTCCTGGCTCTATTTGAGACAATAGTTTTTGATAGTGTTTCAGTGCCTCTAAGGTTTTTTTACCCTTTCGTCGTGAATCTGCCAGTCCTAAAAGGGAGCGCGTTTTAATTGACGTTATATTTATTTTTTCTTCAGCGATAGCAAATGAGTCGCCTGCTTGGTCAAAAAGGTTTTTCTGATACAAATGAGTTGCGAATTCAAAATATGCGCTATCGGACTGAGGTGTTTCTGAAAATCGTTCATGTAGTTCAGTGAAATTTTTTAAGGCTTTTTGGTTATTATTTTCAACGAGTGCCAAACGACCATTTATGAGTAGGGATGAGGCGACAAACTTTTTTGAAGTCTGATTTGAGTGGATCAAAATTTTTAGAAGGCTTTGTGCTTCTTTTGTTTTGTTTTCCTTGATCAACTGAACTGCTAGTTCATATCGCCCTTCTTCGGCGCTGTCTGTCCCGTCATAGAGTCCTATGAGCTTTTCAAGTAAGGCTATAGTTNTTTCAGAATCTCCTGCACGTGCATAATTTTTTGCAGCACTCAGAAGAGCCTCTGGAGCAAAATCGCTCGCTTTATAGCGACTTTGAATGTCTAAATATGCTTTTGCAGATTCTTTAAACAAGCCGCGTTTGGATAAACAGGCGGCTCGTTCACGCCGAGCATCCGAAGTTTCTAGGTGATCAGGGTGCTTTAAGATGAAGGTTTCGTATGCATTTTCGGCAGAGTCACATTTGTTATTGTTGCGAAAAGATCTCGCTAATAACAATCGAGCTTGTGAGATACGTGGATTGTTTGGGTAATTGAGAATAAATTCGCCGAACAACTTTGAGGCCGTTGCGTAATCTCCGGCGTCGCGAAATAAGTTTCTAGCTAGTTTGAAGTCGTCTTCGGCATTATTCTGAGCATTTGCCAACGNAAGTACTAGCAAGATCGCGAAAATACTTGTTTGTACGTATATTTTCTTGGTATTCATAGGCCTGTCAAATTGTCACTAATTTAAGACCAACACAAACAAATATGAGTGGCTTTTCTTCAGGGGTCAAGGGACATGAAAAACACTAAAAGAATTGAAAAGGCCTTTGCAAAAATAAACTTAGGTCTCAAAGTAACTGGAAAACGACAGGATGGTTTTCATGATATTTGTAGTTTAATGCAGACGGTTAATTTGTCAGACGCACTTTCTTTTAGTCCGGCCCAATCAACCTCTGTCANTTGCTCAGATCCGTTAGTGCCTTGTGACGAACAAAATCTAATTGAAAAAGCCATCGATTTGTTTTACGAAAATGTAGACGTACAGCGAAAGGACTATACCGTTGTTTTAGAAAAATCTATACCAATAGGCGCTGGTTTGGGTGGGGGCAGCGCAGATGCTGCCGCGACACTTCGTTTTCTCAATCGTGCCCATGGAAACCCCTTTGACTTCGGTGGCCTAAAGGGGTTAGCAACGAAGTTGGGGTCTGATATACCTTTTCTGGTGGAGGGTGGGACGGCTGTTGTTCGTGGTAGAGGCGAAAAAATGAATACAATTTTCTGGCCACATAAAGTCTACTATGCTNTGGTTTATCCCAATGTNTCGATAAGTACGGCCTGGGCATATAGCCAAATCGGTTCGGACTTGACAGAAAATCACCCTTACGTTAATATAATGAGCTCCTTGAGCGGCGGGTGTATCGACCTTTGGGATTTGTTGAAGGTATTAGAGAACGACTTCCTTCCCATTGTCGAAAACGCCTACCCCATCGTCGCGACGATTCGTTCTCGTCTGGAATCTGCTGGGGCCCTGATGTCTTCGCTATCGGGCAGCGGATCCACGATTTACGGCTTGTTTGACGACCGGAATGCCGCACTCAAGGCTTGTTATGAGCTGAGAGAACGAGGTTGCCGGTCTTTTTTTTGCCAACCNGTATCTCGCGGTAGTGGAAATGATAATAAGGAGACTCAGGCCGCNTAACAGCGGAAAAATTTGCTATTCATGCGNTTTCAGTACCATTATGGCTCAAGGCTTTTTTGGAGGAAAAAATAATGCCGTCAGTTCCGTTAAAACTTCATGATCGTGAACACGTATCTTTAAATATTGCTACACGTCCTGAAAAAGGCAAAGGGCCTGTTGGTCAACTCAAGCGTGACCAAGGACAAATACCAGGAGTTCTTTACGGGCACAATCAAGATCCTTTTCACTTTAAGACAGACGCACGGAAATTTGAGCAAATCCTCAGCAAGGGGGGACAGAACTCGACAATTAATGTGCAGTATGAAGATGGGCAAAAATCTGAAGAAGCTTTAATCCGTGAAGTACAGTACCACAAAGTGAGGGGCGAAGCGTTGCACATAGATTTGTTACGTATAGATCCCAACGAAACGCTTAAGGCCGATGTCCCGCTTCTGGCTGTTGGTGTACCGGATGGGGTGCGTAATGGAGGTGGTGCTCTTCAGCAAACCCTGACATCAATTGAGGTTGAGGCGGTTGTCTCTGCTATGCCCTCTGCGATTGAAATAGATATTTCATCCCTTGTAATTGGTGACAGTTTGCACGTGAGTGATTTGCTTGATCAGGAAAATAGGATTACAACTGACCCTGCGCGGACCATTGTGAATATATTAGCTCCTCGTTTGGCGGCAGCAGAGGAAGAAGAAGACGAAAGCGCGGAATCAGAAGAAAGTGAAGTGTCAGAAGAANGCGAAGCCACAGAAGAAGAATAGGCATTTGGAGATTGTAGTTGGTTTAGGAAATCCGGGATCGCGTTATCAACCGACGCGCCACAATATTGGTTTTGCACTGGTTGATCGTTTGGCTGAGCAATTTTGTGCTGATTGGAATTTTAGTGATCAGGAACATAGTTTTGTTGCAGATGTTGTGCTTATGGGGCAGAATTGTTTATTAGCTAAGCCTCAGACGTACATGAATGACAGTGGTCGTGCTGTGAAAAAGCTTTGCGAATATAGAAACTGTGATCCCAGCGCACTT
>NZPK01000097.1 GCA_002693325.1 Gemmatimonadota bacterium
GAATTTGAAGGTCCAATTGAATCAATTCGTATCCTCGGAAACCTACAAGGAATATTCTTTTTAGACGACATAAGACTCACTAGTGTATTACCATATGACCCATCCACCGCAATAACTTCTAATTTTCGTCTCAAGATCGAGCCAATAGAGATATCGTCGACCGGATCGAATCCATTTAACGGTAGCGTATCTTTTCAAGTCTCACAATCGATTAATGAATTCTTGTTTTCCTCAATTTACAATGCTGTCGGACAACAAACTCGCATTCTCAAAGATTCGTTTACGCCTATTGGATTACATCGAATTGAATGGGATGGACGTGATCATCAGGGAAGCCTTGTTGCTTCGGGCGTTTATTTTCTTCAGGTACGTAATAGAACAGGGATCGTAAATAAAAAATTGCTTTTACTTCGCTAATTGTAAAAATAAACCGATGAAAAACAGAATTTTTTCTAAGTCCAAGCGTATTGGTCAGGACTATATTCGCATCATCTCAAATATTCCAAACCACATAGACTAATTTATAAGGGATTTTTATTCTTTTCATATACTATCGAATAGAATTTCACCACGCAGCGTCATGATCCTCTCGCTCTGCGAACTGTCGATGGATCTATAAAGGCATCAGCAACAGCTATCCGAACCTTTTTAGACTCGTAATATCCATTTTCCACACGCTTTTTAATCCACTCGAGCCTCTCTTTCTGACTTCGAGGGAGATCTATATTTGAATTATTATATCCCAATAATCTCTGTTTGCTTTTAAATTTCATAAGTCATTAACCTTATCTTATTTATCGGCAATCAGGGTAAAGCATCCAGAAATTATTCTAATTTAATATATATTTTTAGCGATTGAACTCGTCGCGGATTGCGGTCAATTTATTTTTATTTGTCTCAGTAAGATTTGAAAACGCCTCACAAAAAAATGCAAAAATAACAGATAAAGCCAAAGTTAGAGCAACGGATATAATTAATATCAGAGTTCGGTTTGGAAAGCTACGAATTTCTGGCGTAACCGCAGGATCTAAGACACTTAAAGTAGAAGTATCTTGAGCCCTACTAAGCTTTGTATCTTCTAATTGAGCTGAGAGAAAAGTAAGAACCTGCTCATCAATCTTTAGCTCCATTACTAACTGACTATATTCCAATGCTAAAGTAGGCCACTCCCTAATTGATGGACCTATTGCAGCGTAAGTAGAACTCTCATTTTGAACACGGGATCCAACTACCTCAAGTAATTGCCCTCTAAGCTCATCAATTTCCATTTCAAGAATTTGTCTTTCTTCATGATCAGCGTGTAATCGACGAGACGCAACTCCTAATTTTACTTCAAGTAAAGCAAGCTCTTGTACTAACCGTTGCGTTAGTTCAAATAACGCGCTTGTCTGTGCAGCAACATCCACTATACCTTTTTCCTGTTGAAAACGTTGCAGGGATATGACTTTTTGCTCAATNCCCTGTTGAACAGACTGCATTCTGTCATCTAAAAACTCAGCAAGTTCGCTTGCCTGACTCTGCTGATTCTTTCTATTCACTCTGTCAAGTTCGCGTCCTAGTGCATTAGCAATACTCGAGGCAGCATCAGCTGATGAGGCCTCTACAGAAATTTTTAATGCTCCATCTCGAGTTAATTCACTTTTTATATTATCCCTAAATTGNTGGATAGCTAATTCACGGCTTTCCACACCATAATCGGCAATCAGATTGAATTCATCAACAATCATTCCCAACACTCTGCGACTATTTAAAAGGGTAATCAAACGTTCNCCTGGAGTCGCTTGGCCTAAAAGGCCCGTAAGTCCTCCAGGAAGGTTCGCTCCCATCAACATATTCAATTCCAAAGAATTATTATCGTTNTCGACTGGAANAAGAGTTGTGTCTGCTTCCCATTTTTCCGGTAAAACGAAGACAATTATAACGCATAGTATATTTATGACTATAGCCGGCCAAAAAATCACTCGTCGCCATCTAACGATAACCAAAAGATATTCTAAAAGGTTTTTTTCTCTTATTTCCATTCTTAACCCGAAGTAAGCGAAGCGTATAAAAGAATAACGGTTGATACCTGTCCCACAACNTCCATAAAGTCTGTAAAGATATTCCAATAATTTCGATCAGGTCGTTCTTTTACCCATATCCTATCACCAGGCTGAATTTTCACACCATCTTTAACTCTTTTGACCTCACCTGTTCGTCCTTTAACAAGACGGATCTCTTTCGAAGCTTTCCAACTCACGCCTCCAGCCCGATCAACATAATCTGAAACACTGTAATTCTCTGCGAAAGGAACAACACCTGGCTGCGAAATAGCACCACTAACATGCACCATTTTTAATAGACGTGGGATGTGTAATGCATCACCAGGTAACAATTCAATATCATGCGCCACATTCCCTTCTTCAAATAGTTCAACCCAGTCAACAGACATTTGCCCAAATCGTTCACGTGACTTCATGATGAAATATTGATTTTCGTCTTCGGTTCTCTCGGAAACAGGTATAGTTCCAATTCGCTCGAATTCTAGATCTGTTAATGCTGCATCCCCCAGCGCATCGATAGCCTTCTTTCTTACAATCCTAGCTTCTGCCAATGAAGCCATAGGAGTAAAACCACCCGCGAGTTTAACCAGCTCTCTTAATCTGAGGCCAGATTTATCAACAACATAATATCCCGGTTGCGACACCTGTCCAGAAATAAAAACTTCACGTTCGGTGTGGTATTCAGTAATTTCGCGCACGATTAACCAATCATCCATTTGCAATCTAATATCAGTTCCAGGTTTTCCTGCCAAAATACCTTTTATATCAATTGGGATTACGGTTCTTTCTATATTAGATGAATCATACCTATAAAGTTCGACCCTTTCAAGATCACTTCTTGGCAATAGACCTAAAGACAGGCGAATCAAATGACCTACGCTATCTCCATTAGCAAACTCGTAGAATCCGGGACGTTTAAAAGCTCCCAAGCTAGCAACGTTTCCAACATATTTAGATACAAACACGACATCGCCGTCAGTTAAATAAGGGTCATAATACGAATCACCTGTCGCATCATACATAATCAAATCTACTCGGCGCAACGCCGCGCTACTCAATTTATTTATCAACTGTTCAGTGGTTCGGGAATGCCTGACCCACATACGCTCTAAATCACTTAAGTAACGAGTTTTTACAACATAAATATTGCGGCTGGTAGCCTCTTCTTGAAGTCCTCCTGCACGTTCCAACACCTGACTNACTCGCTGAGTTCCTGTTGCCTCGTACACTCCTGGTTTATTAACTAAACCGAGTACAGATATTGGGAATTTACGTGTTTTCATTAGTTGTATAGTTAATTCGCCAACTTTCACTATTTCAGAAAAACGCTCTTGTATGACCTTACGAGCACGCGAAAGCGGCATCCCTGCGATATTAATCAAACCTACATTAGGGATAAAAATACCACCCTCTCCCAACACGACAGAAACCTGTGGTTCCTCCATACCGGTAATAAAAATAAGGAATTGGTCCCCTGGTCCAACCTCATATTTACCGGATGCCATAAGATCACGATATACTTCCCATCCTATTAGCAATCCAGTATCTTCATCGCTATAAGGTTGCTCTATTTCTTCTTTATCAATTTGAGGGCTTCTCCTGACCTCTGAAGGAATGGGCGGATTTGCGCTCGTATAACTTTGTGCACACAAGGGAATACAAAACCAAACAAACAGAAAACTAATTCGCATGTATAATTTACCTGCCAACAAATTTTTACCTCCCGCAAACGCCATATATTATCACTACTATTTAGTTAAAATAACTCATATTCAAGAATTTCAGTAGCTTCAATAGCAAGTGAATCAGCCAAAACAAAAGACTCTGGTGAAATTCTTAAAAATCCATTTATAATTTCCCAACGGCCCATTGCTTCGATATCTTTAAAACGAGTATCTCTATAAAGTATCAATTCCTCGCGAGATGTTAGCCTTACCCCTTGGTGAGTACGTAATCCCAACCAAAAACGATCGCGAAGAGCAGTGTGATTGGATAACTCCTCTTCACCTTCTGTCACGTCCGCGTCTTGCTCAATCTTGTCAACATATATCTTTAGATTGCGGGTATTCCACCATCGTTTTGGATAATAGTAACTGTGGGACGAAAGGCCAACACCGATATAAGGTTTGTCAGCCCAATAAACTGAATTATGTCTACAGATATAACCGGGTTTTGAAAAGTTTGAAACCTCGTAATGTACATATCCAACCCTGTTTGCTTCTCTTCGAATCCATTCATATTGGTGCGCATCTTGATCCTCATCAACTTCAATCAACCTACCGGAGTTTCGTAGAGCTGCAAAAGGCGTTCCTTCTTCAAAAATGAGTCCGTAAGTTGAAATATGATCGGGCTCTAATTCCATTCCCTTTCGAATACTATCTTGCCAAACCTGCTCTGGCACACCTGGAATGCTAAACATTAGATCGATATTTATATTCTTAAATCCGCAGTCCCGAGCAACTAAAAATACATCAATTGCATCGTTCACAGTATGTGATCGACCTAATTTCCTTAGAGTTTCTGTATCAAAAGATTGAATACCTATGCTTAATCGATTAAAACCTAAATCAAGAAGCGATAGCATTTTTTTTCTATCGACACTGCCCGGATTAGCCTCAATCGTAATTTCCGCATCTGGCGCAATGCCGCACAATTCATTCAGTGTATCGAGTATTTTAGCTAAATTAGCTGAGTTTAATTGTGTCGGGGTCCCTCCTCCAAAAAATACAGTATTTAAAGGATCAGAATTAATTAAGTATCTTGACGATCTTATTTCTTGGCATAGTGCGGAAACATACCTATCGTGATCCTGATGCTTATCTCGCACTGAGGCAAACGCACAATATGGACAGATTTGACGACAAAATGGAATATGAACATAGAGAGACTCAACCATTTTTAATGAATTCTATATAAGATGCNTGACCAACGTATTCTGCTAAAAAAATGAATAACCTCATCCCAGATAGAGGCGTATGTATATTTTTCTTGTGAAAAGGAAGCATAAACAAACAGTGGATAACCAAGAATTGATTCATACGGAACCGTTCCCCAATGCCGACTATCNCGGCTATTATCTCGATTATCTCCNAACACNAAAATACTTCTTNGTGGGACTTCNGNGGGAAATATGTTATCCCTTGAACTATCTTTATGACTTAGAATCTTGGAGTCCAAATACTTAGAATTGATTGGATCTAAGGCACGTTTCCCATCCACATACGGTATTTTTGCAACAATCTCTACTACCTGTCCAGATATAGCCAAGCAACGTTTGATATATATTTTTGCAGAATTGTCGGGAGCCTCAAAGACTACCAAATCACCAATATTGGGCATACCAAAACTTATAGTAAAAGCCTCTAAAAGGTTATTTACAAATGGTGTAAAGCTTTCAATTAAGATAAAATCTCCATAAAAAAGAGTATCCTCCATGGATCTTGAGGGTATCCGATAACTCTCCACAAAAATAAGGCTAAACGCTACAGCTGTTAGTATAAATGAGAATAGAAACTTCTTGAGTTTTGAAGATTTCCGACTACTCCGGTCCTTAGTTGAGATTTTAGCTTTTTTCGTAGACCCGGTTTTAGCCATTATTCAATCATCCATTCGAAGAGCCGCAAGAAACGCCTCTTGAGGGATTTCAACTCTACCAAACTGTTTTGCCCTCTTCTTGCCTTCTTTTTGCTTTTCTAACAACTTACGTTTTCTTGTTACATCGCCACCATAGCATTTTGCAATCACATTCTTACGAAATGGTCTTACAACCTCCCTAGCTATAATTTTACTTCCGATTGCACCTTGAATTACTACCTCAAACATCTGGCGAGGGATCAGTTCTTTGAGCTTCTCGCAGAGTCTTCGCCCCCAACGAAGGGCATTATCTCGGTGGATAATAGCAGACAGCGCGTCTAATGGTTCTCCGTTTATTAAAATATCAAGTTTAGATAAAGGTCCAACGCGCATTTCTTTTTGTTCGTAATCAAAGGAGGCGTAACCACGCGTCGATGATTTTAATCTGTCATAAAAATCGATTACCACCTCCGAAAGTGGCATTTCAAAACTAACAATTGCACGGCTACCATCTAAATACTCTGTATTGCAGTATATGCCCCGTCTTTCGTTACAAATTTTCATAACAGTTCCAATATAATCGCTAGGAACCAAAATTTGTACTGAAAGAATCGGTTCGCGCACCTCAGCTATTTCAGATGTAGGAGGAAGAGCTGACGGATTCTCCACTTCGATAACTTCGCCATCACGTTTTTCGACTTCGTAACGAACATTAGGCAAAGTCGTAATAATTTCAACGTTATATTCTCGGTCAAGTCGTTCTTGGATAATCTCCATATGTAGAAGACCCAAAAAACCACATCGAAAACCAAAACCTAAGGCCGGAGAAGTCTCAGGTTCGTAAGAAAAGGCAGCATCATTGAGTTTTAGTCGTTCGAGAGCGTCGCGTAAATCTTCATATTCCTCTGGATTAATCGGATAAACACCACTAAAAACCATCGCTTTTAGTGGTTGATATCCGGGAAGCGGCTGTATATCACCGCAAGGTTCATTAACGATCGTGTCACCAACTCCTGCTTCATCAAGCTGCTTTATATTAGCNGTGATATAACCAACCTCACCAGCACTTAATTCAGGTGTAGCTACTCTATCNATTACAAGCGTACCNACCTCTTCNAGTTCATAAACCACCCCCGTNGAATGAAATCGAACTTTTTGTCCTTTTTTTAAAATCCCATCCACAACCCGAACNAAACANATTACACCTCNNTACTGATCGTAAAGCGAATCAAAGATCAATGCCCTAAGTGAATTATTTTGACNACCCTTAGGAGGCGGTATTCTTTCGACAATCGCTTCAAGGAGATCTCCAATACCAATACCAGATTTAGCACTTATTGATAAAATCTCTTCCTTTTCACCTCCCAACAAATCTAATATCTGGTTAGTTACGGAGTCTACTTGGGCATTTGGCATATCAATCTTATTTAATACAGGGATAATTGCTAAATCATTGTTCATAGCTAACAATAGATTACTAACAGTTTGGGCCTCAACTCCTTGGGTAGCATCAACGACAAGGATAGCACCTTCACAGGCTGCTAGACTTCTTGAGACCTCATACGAGAAATCTACGTGCCCTGGAGTATCTATTAGATTAAACTGGTATATTATTCCATCTAAACCTTGATAATTCATTCTTACTGCATGCGCCTTTATGGTTATCCCACGTTCACGTTCNAGATCCATATTATCAAGGACCTGATCGTGCATTTCCTTATTAGTTAAAGTTGCAGTTTTTTCTAATAGACGGTCGGCTAATGTCGATTTGCCATGATCAATATGAGCAATAATTGAAAAGTTTCTTATTCTAGATGCATCCATGATATAGAACGCCCAAAGCCTTTGTAAATAAGGAGGATAAACTATCTTTTAAGTTCGTAGTGAACTATATTTCTGTCAATTAGATCTCTGCATAATTAAAGATTTTAAATGTGCTTTATTTGTAGTAGCTATTTCATTTTTTGGATCAATTTCNAAGATTCGGTTATATGCAAAAAGTGCCTTCGGATATTTACCAATTCTGGACCACTCAGTAGCCAAAATTATCCAAACATCTATTGAATTCCAATACNTCTTAGNAATTTCTTCATATATTTCTAACGTATTTTTTCCCATCCGCTTGCCCCTAAGTACTTTTAGGTTTATTTGAGGACGAACATCATAAGGGGCAAGATCAACAGCTTTAAGAAAAGACTCTTCAGCATTTTCAATAAGTCCTAAATCCTGTTCTGCGATACCTAAATTATTTAATACTTCTGCATCCAGATTGTCCGATAACAGAGCAATTTTATAATGATTAACAGCGTAATCAGGTCTCCCAGCTCTTTGATGCGCATTACCTAAATTAATATGTATTTCAGATGAAACTGAATCAATCAATATTGCCTTATTCAAGGTAGAGATAGCCTCTCCATATTTACCTTGCTGCACAAGCATTTGTCCCATATTGGTATAGTATCCGATCATCTCTGGATTCAGGCCTATTGCCTTCTCAAAAGCTTTTTGTGCTTCATCAAATTTTCCCTGTGCTGTAAAGGCTAAACCCAAATTATTCCAAGTACGAGCATATCTTGGATTGATGTCCAAGGCCTGTTTCAAAGACGCTTCTGCTTCGTCAACACGCCCTTTAGTTAGTAGAGCTAATCCCCAATTACTTTGAGCACGAAATGAATCTGGCGCTTTATAGACTGCATCTTGCCATAGATTAAAATCGTTCTGCCAAATAAAATTACGCTGATACGAAAACGAAAATAAACAAAGTAGATATATAATCGAGAAAAGCCTAGTATGAGAATTTTTTATTAATGATACAGAGACACACAAAGCTAATCCACAAGATCCGAGANATNANCNATGTTCATTTATGAGTACATTAAGGGGGACTAGNAANGTTATGATCATTGAAAAAAAGAATATAATACCACCCACAACATAAATTGACCGGTATTTTAATAAAAAGAAAATCAGACTAATCAAAAATATTGAAGCACAAAATGTAGGAATGTCCGAAAACGAAANACTTTCTACAAATNTATGCTCAATGGATAAATTAAAAGGAGTAATAAACAACAAAAGATAATACACTAACGCTTTTATTTGCGTAAATAACTGTATATGGTACTCACGAACTTCCTNAGAGACTGATGAAAGCAAAAACCCACTACTTGTTAAAATGGAAACATAAACTACGGAAAAAAATATTATGAAAATCACANCTATACGTTGCTTTTTTAAAAAATCCCTCCCCAGAAATAAAAGATAAAAAGGAAGAGCAAGTAAAGCCTGAGATTTGCTCGCTAGACCACCCACATAAGCAATGATTCCAAAAAACAATTTAGATTTATTGAAACACAAAAGACTTACTAATATCCCTAAAACAGCCATAGACTCAGATCTACTGCTGATATAATTATTGACTTGAGANTTTATTGGATGAATTGCAAAAATAGCCGAACTCAACCACGCTAAAGAACTATGAGAATATAGATGTCGTANTATCATCAATATGACCAATGAAACACAGGCATGAATGAAAAGGTTCGTCAGAATGAAAAAAAATGAATCTATCCCCGTTAAGAGATTGGTAACCGCATAACTAAAAACTACAAGCGGACGATACATCGCTTTATTTTTTTCCACCGAGAAAACACTATAATCATACCATAACCGCTTCCAAATATCAGCACTGCTCAAATGGATGTTATCTATGATCGAATGATTATCATCATAATGAAAAGATCCCGGTAAACTATTAACNTGACTCAGAGCGACCAAAAGTAAAATCGTGATTGGAGACCATGGGATACGTTTCAAGGTTTCCATTTAGAAAGGACCTTATTTACAGATTCAAATGTTAATCTNGTGGGCTTATGGTGTGGATCTAATTCTAAGGATTTCGCAAGATATTTAACTGCTTTCTGATAATTTTCTACAGTAGAATCTTTTGAACTATTCCAATATCTATTTCCAAGAAGTAAATGATAACCACCAATATTAGACCATAATCTTGGGTTATTGGGATTAAGAAATAAAGCACGGTCATATGCTTCTTTTGCTTCGGCCAAACGCCCTAAATCACTGTATGCTAATCCTATATTTGTCCATGCCGTAGGATGATTTGAGGATATATACACAGCCTTTTCATAGTAATCGACAGATGTTTGTATGTTTTTTATTTTCACTTCTTCTTCTTTAGCGGAACGACCTTTATTGTGNTAGATCGTNCCAAGATTCACTAGCGCATCTACAAAATATGGATCTAACTCTAAAGCCAAACGATAAGCACTTTCAGCTCCATCATAATCAGCGAGTGAAAAACAAATAGNACCTAAATTATTTAAAGCCCTCAGTGCCAATGGACCACTTCCTTCTGCATTGTCGATAGCTATTTGATAATTTTCTTGGGCATTTTTCCAATGAATTAAACTATTTGAATCATCCAATGGAAGACTCATCGCAAGATCTTTATAAGCATTGCCTAAATACAAATAGGGTCTCACGCCCAGAGGCGCCTTATGAATAGAGTCATTCCAAAGACTGAACTCATCCGACCAAACCTCATTCCTTTGAAATGTATTTCCAGCAAATATTCCGATTAAGAAAACTCCAACTAATAGCAATTTTGATNTGTATTTAGATAAAGAGCAAGTGATTGCAATTAGTGCGCACAATGCAATCGTCGCTAAATAAATTCTNCTCTCATTTACCAAAACATTTAATGGCATGATAGTTACAGGTAACAACGATATTAAAGCCCAACTAGGGAAAAACAACAATGCCCTTATTCTAAGGCGTTTAGCGACAATAATCACCACAAAAATACTCAATAAAAGCAATAGAGATGACCAAAATACAAGATGAGCCNTACTGCCNAGGTAAAACTGATGNTCGACGTTTAGTCCAGTAGGAACCAAGGCCAATTGCAAATAAAATACTAATGCTTTTACCTGTGTTAAAAACTGTTCCGTTAAACCCCTCACAGGCTCTTTGAGTGATGCATTTAAAAAACCGGTAATCATTAGAACCGATATGTAAAGTGATGCGATACCGAGAANNCCCCTATATCGTTTCCAAACTTCCCGCCACCCGACTTGTAATTTAAAACCGAAATTATATACGTAATCGTATAAGGGGATTACTAAGACAAGAGACATTGCCGAGGATTTACTCAGGAGTGCAAGACAAAAACAACCCANAAATCCTACCTTATTTCTGNATAAAGTATCTTTACACCAGTATATATAAAANAGAAAGGCTCCGAGATAAAAGAGTGCTGCAAGACTATCTGATCTACTGCTAATATAATTAACTGGTTCACTAGCTAACGGATGTACTACAAATAATAATCCAGCTAAAATTGCAGCTGATCTTGAATAACCCAATCCCGTAAGAATAGCCGATACTAAAATGGAATTTGAAATATGAATAGCAATATTAAAAACATGATATCCAACTACACTGTAGCCTCCCAACAGATAGTTAATCCCGTAAGTCAATAATAAAATCGGTCGATACATGCTATTTTTTTTGTCAATGGAAAAGTATTCAGTACTTAAGAAGAAAGACCCCCAATTATTGACATCACGGATATGAAAATTTTCAACAATAGAATGAATGTCATCGTAATGGAATTCATTATAAAGAGAATTAGAATAAACTAAACAGCCGACAATAGTAATTAATAAAATTGATGTCACTATTTATCTCGTTTTGTTAACTTATTTAATCGTTTTAAAACTATATCTTCAAAATCTGCTTTCAACGGCATATCAAGCAATTGTAAATAGACACTAATTGCACCAGAAAAGTCCTGAACCGTTTCTAAGTTGTTCGCCAATTGCAAATGACCCTCAAAAAAATCGGGAAATTTAGAAATGAGTTTCCTATTTTCAACTAAGCTTTCTTGAAAACGTCTCTGTTCAAAAAGACTGATCACAAAATAAAATTCACCTAATTGATGCGCTTCATATAAATCTAACATTTTTCTACACAAGGCTTCTGCTTTGTTCCATTCACCTGATCCTAAAGAGTCTTCTATTTCCTCTATGAATCTTTTTTCAAGTCGTCCTAAATTCTTTTTTGCATCTATACTACCCAGCTGAAAGCTACGTCGGTAGTAATAAAAGGCGCTATCAATCATAGCCATATTTTCGTAAATGGCACCTAAATTATTGAGTGACAAAGAAAAATGTGGGCTATCATCAACTACTCTTGTATAGTATTCTATGGATTTTTGATTTTGGTGCATAAGTTGAAATACTAAACCAATATTGTAATTCAAATCTTTCATTTCAGGATGTTCTTTCAAAGTCTTCTTGTATTCTTTTACGGCTTCTTTAAGTTCACCCTTCTGCTGAAGAGTTAAAGCTAATCCTGCTCTAGCAACTGGATTATTAGGTTTCAACTCAAGGACTCTTTCAAAATGATGTAATGCCCCTTGAAAATCTTTCATTTTACGCAGCTGATGTCCGAGATATATACCAGCTCTATACGAATATGGGTTTTTTTTATTCGCATCATGCCAAAGACTAAATTCATCCGACCAGACTTCGTTTCTCTTGGAAGTAAACAAAACAAAGAAGACTGCTAAAATTATTAAAAGACCCTTATTGAAAAATAATTTATTTCGAGTACCATACGTTGAAATTAAAATACACAATCCGATCAACGGAATATACAATCGATTCTCATTAATTATTACATTCAATGGGACAACAAATGTTGGAATTAGAGAAGAAAAAGCAATTACAGATCCTAAGAGAAAATAATTTCTACGAACGAGGAAATATAAGAATGAAAAAACAAAGACGGTTACAAGTATCACAGTAAAATCAAAGAAATATGACTCTATAAATGCATGATCGATATTTTGACCAACCGGAAAAAATATTAAATAAAAATAATAAGCCAAAGCCTTACATTGAGTCGCAAACTGTACATTCAATGTACGAACAGGTTCATCAAAAATTGCATTTATCAACAAAGATTTCGTAAATAGCAAATAGAGGAAAGAGATCAATAAGAATGGGAAATAACGTTTTAAAGACAAACTTCTAAAAGTCTGAAAATCGTAAGCCATTATCCACAGAGGAAATATGATTGCAATTGATTTACTAAAGAGGGCAAAACAATAAAAAAGTATTGAAACGAAAATCCAAGGCCCCGTTCGATTAACAGCGTAGCGCACATAAGCCCCAAGTGCCGCAACCAGTCCTAAAGCCGCTAATAATTCAGATCTACTACTTACATAATTCACAGACTGACTACATAACGGATGTATTGCCAGAAACAATGTACAAATAAATGAAATCGTTCTATTTCCACCAATTAGTAACAGAAGTAAAAAAACACTATAACAACATATCGAATGTATAAGGATGTTTAGTAAGTGATAAGATTCTACCTGATAGTCACTAATTGCGTAATTAAATGCTAAAGTTGATAGAACAACCGGCCTGTACATAGCATTTTCAGGGTCCCGAGAAAAAAACTCCGGATATAGCCAAAACATTGGTACATTTCCCAAACTGCGGATATGTGGATTTTCTACAATAGAATGTTTGTCGTCGTATTGGAAAGAATTGTCAACACTACTGTAGTACAAACCAAATATCAGAAAAAGGAAAACTAATGCTGATTTTATATGACTCTTAAGAATTCTTTCAAATAGAATATTCATTTAGACAATTCTGCTAATTGCGTGAGCCTTGCTTTCGCTTTATGATGAGCTGGTTTTAACAAAATTACATTTTCAAGGAGCTTTTTAGCCTCTATCCATTGACTAAAACCAATATTTGGATTGCCAGCATCAATCGCGCTTTGCCCGTTTACAAGAAGTATCTCTGCTAAATTGTACATATAGTGAGTATTTTGTGTACTTTTAGATAAGGCTCGACGATAGGCTACCGCGGCTTCATCTAAAGAATCTAAATGTGTATGAATTCTCCCTAGCATCGACCACGATTCTTCGTTAGGAGCTATATCAATACTGCGTTGAATCCATCGTTTAGCCCGCTCATAGTCCCCATGATTTGATGATGTTAAAGCAATATTATAAGCACAGTCAGCATACTGAGGATGTTTATTAGCACATTGAGTAAAAAAGGAATCAGCCATTGCCCAGTTGCCTTTAAGAAAATACATAGATCCCATATTTTGAAGTGCCTCCCGGTAACTGGGATCGCGCCTAAGAACCTCTTTTAATTGTCTTTGGGAAAGATCCAACCAAGCCGACGAATTATCTTGATCGAGTTTTACACGTTCTAAATAGATAGCGGCTAAATTGGTTAGAGCAGCTTTATGATATGGATCAATTTTCAATGCTCCTTTGTACGCATTTTCTGCTAAAACAGCATTGCCAGTTTTTCCTAAGGCTATGCCCCAAAAAGCCCAAGGTCGGGCCATAGCAGGACTTTTCATTCTAGAATCGTTCCAAAGAATTTCTTCAGTTGCCCATACTTTATTTCTTTGGAAAATCATACTGCAGAATATTAAACCACAAAAAACATACAAATTACGATATTTTAGCGTTTTTGTGTAAAGTTGAGCTATCAGAAATGAGACAGCAACAAGAGACATATAAAGTCTATGTTCATTTACCAGAACGTTTAATGGAACAATAAACGT
>NZPK01000098.1 GCA_002693325.1 Gemmatimonadota bacterium
ACCGGATGGTATATCAAACAACTAAGAGATCGAGAGCCTAAAATAGATATTCGCTATAACGACAAGTATATCGATTCAGTACTAACAGACACAAAGGAAGTAAATATTTACAAGAGATATTGGCCCGGACCACAAAACATTGAAGTCAATGGGATTGAATGGGAAATGCCAGACTACGCTGGATACAACGTACTCCGAGTTCAAGATGTCCTTGTACTTAAAATTATCGAATGGAATAATTGGAAGCGTCCAATACATTTTGCCTTAACCGTTCCTCCAGATAACCGTATAGGTATAGACAATTATCTGGAGGTAACAGGTATGACATTAACTCTGACTAATCAAATAAATACCAGGATCAACCCTGATAAAATCGAGCATCTTTTATACAATGTATTTTCTCTAAGAGGAATTTTGGATCCGCGTGTTTATAAAGATGAAAACACATTAAGACTTCTTGGAAACTATCGAGCTATATTTGCATATCTCTCCGATTTTTACGCAGAAAACAACAAAATTGAAAAATTAAAAACACTTGTTGATTGGGGCCAATCAAAGATTGGTGTAGACTGGCATACACTCTACATTAATGCCGATAGGCTTTATGAGATGGGACGACCAGATTGGGCTGGTATATACATGGAAGCCGCAGCAAAAGGCATAGAAACCGTCAAAGATACAGACCCAAACGCAACACCCTCAAATATAATAGCCATAGGAAATATCGTGTTGGATCGTTACAAACAAGCCGATCGGGCGATACGTATTTATGAGATCGCAATACAGATCAATCCATCCTCCATAGAAGCACATTACGGCATCGCAACTGCTCTGCAATCACAGGGTAATATTGAGGAGGCCATCGTACATATTGACGGATACACGAGTCAACATGGTCAAAATCCAACTTTAACAAACGCAAAAAACATACTGCAACAATTAAAATCATCACAAAGAACACAATAAAAAATCACTTCATTCTCTATTATTTTTTAATAAAGAGATTATTAGAATAAGAATTCAAGTGTTGTTTCACACATATGTATAATACAAATAAAATTAAAGCAAAGCTTGCGTCATACTCCCCGACCCTAAAACCATCGCAACATGACGCAGCTGTGGCCTTAATACTAAGAGAGCAGTCTAATCAAATCGAACTTCTTCTTATCGAGCGGGCAATTATTCCGGGAGATCCGTGGTCTGGACAACTTGCTTTCCCCGGTGGACGAGTAGCCATAACAGACAACAACTTATGCTCCACCGCGATTAGAGAAACAGCTGAGGAGACAGGGATAATATTAAACGAACAAATGTTAATTGGTAGGCTAGATGATGAGACAGGAAACCTCATAGAAGTTCAGGTTGCATGTTTTGTATTCATTGTCGAAAATAAAAGCAAAGTTGTACTAAGCAATGAAGTTAAAGATCTTTTTTGGTGTTCCCTGGATAAAGTTTGTAATCCAGCCCTTAAGAAAACGTACACTATAGAATCAAGACCTGTACCTGCTATCGATATTTTGGGACACGAGCGCCCCCTCTTGTGGGGATTAACTTATCGTTTCGTAAACAATCTTAGCAGCCTTTTAAAATTACCGCCATCTAATACTGAATAAACTGAGAATTAAACTTTGAACTCTAAATTAGAAAAACGCCTGCTCGCTATCGTCTTTATTTTTGCAATGGCTATGGGAGCGGGTCCGGGGCTTTACTTAATAAATCCCAGTGAAGAGGCAAGTCCAACACAAATGTTATTCGCAGGTTTACCAGTAATTTATGTGTGGGGTCTAATGTGGTATACAGTCCAAATGGCCGTCATAATCCGCGCCTACACAAAACATTGGAAAAGTGAGCAGGATGATTGATCAAAACTACAGTGACATACCACCCATAGTCCTGAGCTGCTATCTGATGTTGCTACTCATATTCGGTATTCAGGGATATCGTCGCCGAAAAGGCAATGATGGGGTAGATTATTATTTGGCAGGAAGGGGTCAAGGCTGGATTGTTACGTCATTGACTATCATGGCTACCTTCTTTAGCTCCTTTGCTCTACTCGGAGCTCCAGGTATGGTCTATAGAGATGGAGTAGCTTTTTCTCTGTTCAGTCTAAATGTTCCCGTAGCAGGAGTAGCTATTTATCTAATTGGAACACGCATANGGAAAGTCGGGAAAGATTTCGGATATGTCACTCCAGCAGATATGATAGCAAATCACTACGGTAGTAGAATTGCCTTACGNATACTGGTAGCNATTGTCGGACTNCTTTATGCCATTCCATATGTCGTCATACAAATACAAGCTGGCGGGATTATTTCACAGCAATTGTTCCCTGGGGGCAATAATTTTGAAATAGGTGCTATTTTCCTAGCTGCTATAACCATGTTATATATTATGGTTGGCGGAATGCGTTCGGTCGCCTGGACTGACGTNGTACANGGAATCCTGCTCGTAGGAGGAATGTTTGTCGCAGGAATATGCGTTGTTACAGTTTTAGGCGGTTTCCAAAATTATTTTTCTGCTGTAGCCCACTTACCTCCAAAGTCATTNACCATACCCGGAACCACAGGATACTGGACACCATCTATGCTGTTCACTGCATCGGCATTTGCGTCTTTAGGATCAATGATACAACCAGCTCAATGGATGCGTTTTTACGCTGCGCGCTCTAACGCAGTTTTAAGGCAGAGCGCTCTAATTTTTTCTGTCGTTCTTACTCTTTGTTTTTTTTTCGGAGTAATGCTTGTAGGAATGGGTGGCCAAGTTTTATACCCCTTAGTTGATATNAACGGATTCTACCAAATGGACAACAACGGTTCTTTGTTGCCAAACCCAGCCGTCGGTAATTCTCCAGCTGATTTTGATCAGATACTAGTAGTTGTTTTAAAAAACCANCTTCCCGAAATACTTGGTCAATTTGGCGCATTATTAGCAGCCTTGATTTTGGTTGCTATCATGGCTGCTGCGATGAGTACGGCAGATTCGAATTTACATGCGCTTTCCGCACTCATAACCCATGATATTTATGAACAATTCTTCAGGAACTCTGCATCCGAAAATGAAAAGGCGTGGGTAGGAAGAAGTTTTATCGCATTCGCCACTATACTATCGCTAACACTGGTTCTCTTAGGCCGACACAGCGAAACTAATCCACTCGGAATGATCGTTGCTTTAGGACTACTGGCTATTGCATTCTCCACACAATTGTTGCCAATGACAATCGACATCCTCTATCTCAAGATGGGAACACGTCGNGGAGCAATCGCAGGACTATTGACCGGCATTTTCTCGATCATAATTTTGAGTCCAATCTCTCCACTTTCCGCACACGACTCGATGAATCTTACGTTGCAAATATTGAGAAGTTTTGTTGACATAGGTACATGGGGACTTGNTCTNAATTGCTTAGTGTTTTTTACGANAAGTATAGCAGATAAAACCCATTCGAATAATTAATCGAGCTTTCTGATAGCAGATATTATTTGACGAAACATACCCCTAAAAACCATCGCATGCAGAGGATAAATTCCATACCAATACAATAAACCACCGAATCCTTTAGGATCAAAAATAGCAGTCTGTCGAACTATACAATAATCGCTATCNGATTGATCTACTTCGAACTGTAACCACGCCCTTCCAGGAACACNCATTTCTGCTCTTAATCTTAAGAAAGACGGNTCCTTNATGTCATCAACCCGCCAAAAATCAAGGGTNTCACCTTTGAACAAATGTTCGGGATCACGCCTGCCTCTACGCATACCCGGACCTCCAAAGAGGAGATCTATAAAGCCGCGTAACTTCCACAACCAATTTGCATAATACCATCCAGTCGCCCCACCAATTTTTCTTATCGGCTCGAATGCATCATCTGTTTTTGCCTTCAACTTGCACATTCGAGAGTCCACAACTCGCGAACCAAACTTTTCCCCACCCCAATTAGAAGGGGTGGAAGACGAGGAAATCGCATCAGACCATCTTGTTTCTGCAAAGAGCCTGTCTTCATTTATCAGTGCCCGGCGAATCGCCTCATGCATTCCCATNGGTTTNACTGAAAAGAGANTTCTTGCACCTTCCGAACTGACGAGCGTATCATGCTTTACACTATCNATTATTTTTCTACCAACCTGAGCATAAAGTGGTGTGACCAATCCCAACCAAAGACTAGACAGATACGGAGATAGCACTGGAAGAGGGATGATCACTCTTCTTAATCCACACTCATTTGCATAGGCTCTCATGATATCGACATATCCAACTTGATCTGCTCCGCCTATTTCAACGATCTCGGACTTTTGAATTTTTACATCTATCGATTGTATCAAATAGTCCANAACATTCTCGATGGAAATCNGTTGAGCTCTCGAATAAACCCAACGAGGCGTGGTCATGACGGGCAGCTTGTTGACCAAATTACGGATCATTTCGAAAGATAGACTTCCTGAACCGATTATTATCGATGCACGTAGCTCAATCGTAGCCACACTACTTCCTCGAAAAATTCTTCCAACCTCGTGACGACTACGGAGATGTGCAGATTTCACATCATCCTNTCCCAGTCCNCCTAAGTANACAATCCGTCTAATCTTNTGCTGCTCAGCAGCACTGACGAAACGCTGCGCGGCCAATCTGTCCTCAANTGAAAAATCACCATCTGCTCCCATCGAATGGATCAGATAAAAGGCGGTNTCCACACCNTCCATNGACNCTTTCAACGATTCTTCNTTTGAAGCGTCACCCTCAAAAANCTCGATGTCNCTACCAACCCGCTCAGCTAATTCACTCGGTCGCCTGGTAAGGCAGCGTATCCTCTCCCCTTGCTGCCGTAAGACCCTTAACAAACGTCCGCCCACATAGCCCGTAGCACCAGTTANAAGAATGAGTCTTTTATTTTTCNGAAATTCTTTCATANGCTTAATATACCCGTTTCTATCNCAATCGAAAGCCTTACAAAATGCCACTTGACAATATCTGGTTCCACCTTTTATTCCTTTGTTGAGCCCCGCGTCAGGGTAGAATACACACTTCTCTAACNAAAGCCGGTCTGTCTATGAATNCATCGCNTTCAGTTGAAAAAGCTCCGTGGTACCGNGCTCTTTTTAGATGGTTCGATTCAGAGGCAACGGATCGAGATCAGTTCATTGAGAAACATAGTATCGAATGGCTCCGCGTTGTTCCGTTTGGACTCGTCCATCTTGCATGTGGTGCTATTTACTGGGTCNGGTGGAGCCCGATAGCCGTGGGTATTGCGCTTGGAGCCTACGCTATTAGGATGTTCGCGATAACCGGTTTCTACCACCGCTATTTTTCCCACCGAACATTTAAGACTTCACGACTGTTTCAGCTTGTCTTCGCGATTTTAGGAAACAGCGCATTGCAACGCGGTCCCCTGTGGTGGGCGGCGCATCATCGACATCATCACAGATACGCGGACCAGGACAAAGATCCGCACTCTCCTCACCAGCATGGCTTCCTGTGGAGCCACATTCTCTGGATTACGTCGCGTAAAAACTTCTCGACAGACATGAGAGTTATCCGGGATTTGGTGCGCTATCCTGAACTTCGGTTTCTCAATAGGTTTGATTTCCTCGTACCCATCGCCCTGGCTGTTGGCATGTATTTTCTTGGCGAAAGCTTAACCGTGTATGGAACAAACGGCTGGCAAATGTTAATCTGGGGATTCTTTGTCTCCACAATAGTGCTGTTTCACGCAACATGCACCATCAATTCACTATCCCACCAATTTGGNTCTCGAAGATTTGAAACAAACGAACATAGCCGAAACAACCCTTTACTCGCANTGATAACGTTCGGTGAAGGTTGGCACAATAACCATCATTTTGCTCNAGGGGCCTGTAGGCAAGGTTTCTTCTGGTGGGAAATCGATCTAACTTANATCGGNTTGANACTACTTTCTTACCTCGGTATCATTTGGGATCTAAATCCCGTACCAGATCGAGCGTATNAACGCGCCAAAGAAACAGCGTAAGGTGGTCAAAAAAACCAATGGCAAACAAATAGCCATTATTGGTAGCGGAATTTCCGGTCTTGTAGCAGCCTACAAACTAAACCCTGACTGGGATATCTCTTTATTCGAGCAAGGCAACTATATCGGTGGACATACTAATACCATCGATGTCGAATACCACGAAAAGACATATTCTATCGATACTGGTTTTATTGTTTACAATGAAAAAAATTACCCTATTTTCTGCCAACTACTCAACGAGCTAGGCGTTACAACTCAACCAACAGAAATGAGTTTTAGTGTTCAGTGCCAAGAAACTGGGTTAGAGTATAACGGCACCTCTTTAAACAAAATTTTTTCTCAAAGATCAAATCTNTTAAGCCCTTCTTTTCACCGGATGTTACGGGAGATTATCCGTTTTTATAAGNGTGCCCCAGAACTACTACAGAACCCGGATACCAGTACAACATTGGGAGAATATTTAAATATAGGACGCTATAGCCGAGAATTCATTACCCAACATATCGTGCCCATGGGTGCAGCANTCTGGTCAACTTCACCGGAAGAGATGTTTGATTTCCCAGCTCACTCTTTTGCACGATTCTTCCATAACCATGGTTTTTTACAATGGAAAGGCCGTCCCCAATGGAGAGTGATTTGTGGTGGATCAAAGCGTTATGTGGAAGCTCTAACTAAGACTTTCATAAAAAAAATTCACACGAATTCACCTGTTAAGTCTATCTGTCGCAAAGATAAATTTGTAAAAGTATCCATGGATAACAAACCGGATGAGTATTTTGACAAAGTAATTATTGCTACACATAGCGACCAAGCATTGGAACTAATATCTGACCCCTCTCCACAAGAAAAGGAAATACTAGGATCTATCCGTTATCAAAAAAACGAAACGATTCTTCATACCGATTCGCAACTACTCCCCCGTACAAAAAGAGCCTGGGCCAGTTGGAACTATTTTATACCGCGACAAAACCATAAAAATCCCACCGTAACATACAACATGAACATTCTTCAAGGCTTAAAAAGTCCAGTCCCCTTTTGCGTAAGTCTCAATCGGCAAAATGAAATTGATGAGTCAACTATCTTAAAACACATCACATACCATCACCCAGTCTACGACTTGAGAGCTCTGAGTGCTCAATCAAAACGCCATGAAATAAACGGAACCAACCACACCTACTTTTGTGGAGCTTATTGGGGCTATGGTTTCCATGAAGATGGAGCAAGATCTGGAATCGAGGTTGCAAATGCAATCCAAAAAGAGCCCCCTCGTGGATAGTTGTATATACGAGGGGATCGTACGGCATAGAAGATTTTCTCCTGTGAAACACCATTTCACTTACAAGCTCTTTATGATGTATTTGGATTTAGACGAATTGCCAGCCCTATTTGACAAATTTTGGTTTTGGTCGTGCGAAAATACCAACCTTGCCCAATTTAGAAGATCTGATCATATTGGAGACCCAAATCAATCCCTTAAAGAAAGTGCCTACGACCTTGTCGAAACTCACTGCGGTAATCGTCCCAATGGTCCCGTCCGTCTTTTAACCCACCTTCGCTACTTTGGTTACCGAATAAACCCTGTTAGCTTTTACTATTGTTACGACAAACAAGACAGAAATATTGAAGCAATTGTCGCGGAAATAAATAATACTCCTTGGGGTGAACAATATGCCTACGTATTGGATGAAGGATCTAATACCGGAGAAAAAGAAAAAAAATGCTACCGTTTAAATAAAGCATTTCACATATCACCTTTTATGCCAATGAACCAAAAATACCGATGGTATTTTACTTCCCCCGGCAAGCATCTGAATGTTCATATGGAGACATATGACGACCAATCGACTCTATTCGATGCAACTCTAAATCTATCTCAAACACTTATAAGAAGCGCTACTCTGAATCGAGTACTGATTCAGTATCCCTTCATGACGGCACGAGTTGGAACGGCTATATATTGGCAGGCATTGAAGCTCTGGGGTAAAAGGACGCCGTTCTATCCCCANCCAAATACTAATTCGAAAGGTACTATACGTGAAGCAGACTGAAANGACTGAAATCAAGGAGCCACCAATNTCCTTGATTAATTCNCTGGCNCGATCTTTAGTTNTCTCAAAACTAAACCGTTTCAAGTATGGTTTTATCCACCTGGAGGATGGAAAGCAGAGCTATAACTTCGGTTGTGCAACCGATACGCTTCAATGTAGGATACGNGTGATTGACCCCACTTTNTACCGTTTCATGGCAATTGGTGGTAGCCTAGGTGCAGCAGAAGCCTTTATGGATGGGCTTTGGGAGGTTGACAACTTGACTGCTCTTTGTCAGATCGTCGTTCGTAATGGAGAAGCTCGAGACAGAATGGAACGAGGTTGGGGATGGATAGCTAAACCTGCCCATCAAATTTTTCACAAATTACATAAAAATACGACAAGAAACAGCAAACGTAATATTGCCGCTCACTATGACCTTGGAAATGATTTTTTTCGGCTTTTTNTAGATAAGAACCTCATGTACTCTTCTGCAATTTTTCCAGAAAAGAACAGTAGTTTAGAAACAGCATCCGAACATAAGTTAGAACAGATCTGTCAGAAGTTAGAACTTAAACCCAGCGATCATGTAATAGAAATCGGAACTGGATGGGGAGGCTTCGCAATATACGCTGCAACTCATTACGGATGTAAAATAACAACAACAACTATCTCAGCGGAACAGTTTTCTCTTGCTAACGAAAGAATTCAACGTGCCGGACTTAGTGAGCAAATAAAAGTAAAACTTACAGATTATCGAAATTTAACGGGACAATTTGACAAATTGGTTTCTATCGAGATGATTGAGGCAGTTGGACACCAATTCTACGATACATACTTTTCAAAATGTAGCAGACTATTAAAGCCAGATGGCCTTATGCTTCTTCAAGCTATAACGATGAGTGATTGGATTTTTGATGCGCATAAACGGACCGTCGACTTTATAAAAAGGTACATATTCCCGGGTTCCTGCATTCCCTCCATAAGTGCAATATGTAAATCGATGTCCAAAGAAACAGACTTACGTATCGTTGACTTATTGGACATAGGACCACACTACGCACGTACTCTGCGTCTCTGGAGAGAACGTTTTTTTGCCTCTATAAATGTAGTAAGAGAACAAGGGTTTAATGAAGAATTTATCCGGATGTGGCATTTCTATCTTTGCTATTGTGAAGCTGGTTTTTCAGAGCGTTATATTAGCGATGCTCAAATATTATTTGCTAAACCCAAAAATCGACGCCAAGCGGAAGTAAAGTAGAGTTATTTCAGTGGTAGATTACCCTTTAACATTTTTAATCCACGGATTCATCGGCGTTAATATAATCATGTTAATTCTTTGGTATTACCAGCATCGAGTCAGTGATGCTAGCTACGTCGATATTGGTTGGGCGAGTGGCATAATGCTTTTGACATCGTACTACGCATATTTTGGAGAAGGAAATATCAATAGACGTGTTCTAGTATGGATAATCACTTTTATCTGGAGTATACGATTAAGTTGGCATCTGTTTCAAAGACATGAATCAGGAAAAGAAGATGGTCGCTATGCATTTCTCAGACGATCGTGGGGTAAAAATGCCCAAAGAAATTTCTTTTTTCTATATTTAGCACAAGCAGTCCTTGCTCTGATTTTCTCGATACCTTCCTTCTTAACAATAGCTAACCCTTATTCTCTCGGCATATTGGACGCTGTAGGATTTTTAATTTGGAGCATTGCGATCGCAGGCGAAGGCATAGCCGACGCACAACTCAATCGGTTCAAAACTAANGCGGAAAACTCCGGNCAAACTTGCACGTCAGGGCTATGGCGGTATTCCCGCCACCCAAACTATTTCTTTGAATGGCTGTATTGGGTCTCTTTCATCCCTTGGGCTATAACCTACAATTCGGGTTGGATTAGCTTATGCTTCCCTTTAATCATGCTTTATCTTCTCTTCAATCTCACTGGTATACCCTATACGGAGAAACAGGCCTTAAAAAGCCGTGGAGACCAGTATAGAAACTACCAGAAAACAACTAATAAATTCTTTCCTGGGTTTCCTAAAAAGGTATGACAATATGAAATTAGCTTTAAAATTAGCTGAGAGAGGTTTTCTATCCGACTCTCTAATTCGTATCGGTATTCGAAAATTGTTAAAGAATCGAATCAACGAAATAGACTCTGGAAATTGCGAAATTCATACTCGACGACTTCAATCATTCATAAGCGACATGGATGAGAGTCCGATCGCATGCAATACCCAAGAAGCAAATGATCAACATTATGAACTTCCACCGCTTTTTTTTCAAAAAGTTTTAGGTGATAACCTAAAATACAGTTCATGTTATTACCCTATCGGCAACGAACCTCTCGACAAAGCAGAATCTGCTATGCTCGAACTCTACGGTGAACGCGCCCAACTAACTGACAACTTAGATATTTTAGAATTGGGTTGCGGATGGGGATCTCTTACGCTTTGGATGGCAAAAAATTACCCTGAAAGTCGTATTACGGCAGTATCTAATTCGGCCCCTCAAAAAAAATTTATAGATGAACAATGCAACAAACTAAACATCTCCAATGTTAAAGTACTAACAGCGGATATGAATGAATTCCAAACAGACGACCACTTTGACCGAATAATTTCGATAGAAATGTTTGAGCATTTACGAAATTATCGTCGAATGCTTAATAGGATTTGTCAATGGCTTCGCAATGATGGTAAATTATTCATTCACATCTTTGTACATAAAAAGAACCCATACTTATTTGAAATTAAAGATGACAATGATTGGATGAGTAAATACTTCTTTACTGGTGGTATGATGCCAAGCGATGACCTCCCACACTATTTCCAGGACAGATTTAAATTAGACGATCACTGGCGAGTGAGCGGTACACATTACAGCAAAACGTCACGTCATTGGCTGGAGAAACTCGACGCTCACAAAGATGAAATCCTTCCCATTTTCGCGGATACATTTGGTAAACGGCAAAGTAAGTTATGGTTCCAGCGTTGGCGGATTTTTTTCATGTCTTGTGAGGAATTATTTGGTTTTAATAATGGTCAAGAATGGTGGGTATCTCATTACCTAATGACTAAACGAGAAAGTTACTCGAAAGCGTAGTATTGCTCCAAAAGGGCGAGTGATAAGAGCATTTTCACCGTCCATGCTATGGTTCTTAACCAATTTTTTCTAACTAGAGAACGATGAACCATTCCGTCAAAACGACCAAGCAATTTATTGTGCAGCGGGACTTGAAGTGAAAAGGTGCAAGTCCAGATGAAAAGCAAAACAGCGAGATTTAACCAGATGATATGCTTGATATCGATACGATCATTGCTGGCTACCATTAACACGCAAATTATAATTTCCAAAATCATCAATGGCGCAACTAAATTGCCTGTGCGTTTCACGTGTTGCTTTTGATACTGAGGAAAACTCGCAGTGTCGACCTTATTAAACAATGGGTAATGCACTATTTGAACAAACCAGATTAAACCTGTCATAATCGATGAAACGACAAGATTTATTAATAGTATCCAGATCATCATTTAATAAGCGAAAACCGCGACAGCGCTCTGTCGCGAGCGAAGGAATGATCAATTATTGGATGTGGATAAGTTTCCCCCGGAATTATGCCTGATTCAAAAAGCTCTTCCTTTGATGCCGTCCAAGGGGAATGGATATACTTATCAGGAAGCTTTTTTAATTCTGGAACCCACTCACGGACATAAGCTCCATCTGGATCGAACTTATTACCCTGTAACACCGGATTGAAAATTCTGAAATAAGGAGCAGCATCCGCACCACATCCTGCAACCCACTGCCACCCTGCACTATTATTCGCAATATCCGCGTCGACCAGTGTATCCCAAAACCATGCTGCCCCCAATTTCCAATCGATTAGAAGATCTTTTACCAAAAAAGATGCCACGATCATCCGAACTCGGTTGTGCATCCATCCAGTCTNCCACAGTTGTCTCATTCCAGCATCTACTATAGGATANCCGGTAGCGCCGATCTGCCACGCACTTAATCCATCCTTATCGTTTTGCCATTCGAANTTCCTGAACTCTTGCCTGAGNGGACTATTCTGCATTCGAGGAAAGTGATAAAGTAGATAAGATGAAAATTCTCTCCAGCCTAATTGCCTTATGAAAGCTTCAGGTTTCAAATCTGATTTCGCCCTGACATAAGCAAGTATTTGCTTCGGGCTAATTTCCCCGAAACTTAGATATGGTGACAGCTGGGACGTTGAAAATAGATTCGGATAATCTCTTTGTTTTGAATATAGATTCATCGCAGAAGATACAAATGTCTCCAACATACTGTGACCTTGCTTTTCACCGGGTATCCAAGCGTCGTGTAATTTCTCGGNCCATCTTTGGGCTGATTTTNTTCGAATTTGGTCTATCNCAACGGACGAAGGCNATTCTACTGGGGATGCAATCTCTNCCGGACNCTCTTTCACTGAGGTNTCAAAACCTTTTTGCAGACAAGCTTTCCAAAATGGNGTGAATACTTTGTANGGTCGACCCGTNCCATTTAAAATCTGATCTGGCTCNANNAAAANGTCTCCCTTNAAAAGCTTTACTCGAACATTTNCCTTTTCNAATTCTGTCCGAANGCTNGATTGGACNTCGGCAGTTTGTGGATCGTAACATTTATTCCATACGACAAGGCTGACATTAGCCTCTCTTACCACATCAAGAATCACAGTCTGTGGAACGCCGCTACGAACTATCAATCTGCTTCCTGAATCCCTTAGGG
>NZPK01000099.1 GCA_002693325.1 Gemmatimonadota bacterium
TAGACCTTCATAAGTTACGCACTGGTAGGCTTCATGAAGATGAATGGCTTCGTATAACCAAGTCGGTAGGACGTTTGGCACAAGCTCCGATTTATATTGACGATACTCCAAGTATCTCAGTACTAGAGGCTAGAGCAAAGGCTAGGCGATTAAAAAGAGAAAGTGGATTGGGTTTAGTTATAGTAGACTATCTTCAACTTATGAGTTCACACTCTCGTGCACAGAGTCGTGAACAGGAAATATCTATGATTTCTCGAGGCTTGAAAGCCCTTTCCAAAGAACTGGATGTCCCTGTTTTGGCGTTGTCTCAGTTATCTCGTGCTGTAGAAAGCCGTACTGATAAGAGGCCGCAATTGTCGGATTTACGTGAAAGTGGCTCAATTGAACAGGATGCCGATGTGGTGATGTTTATCTACCGGCCTGATATTTATGGTTTGAAAACTGATGATGGTACAAGTTTGGAAGGAATTGCAGAAATTATAATAGGGAAGCAACGTAATGGTCCTGTTGGATCCGTACATCTTCAGTGGAATGCTGAAAGTGCTACTTACGAAACATTAGCCGAGGAATGGAGAGTCGAGGCAGATATAGGAGAGCTAGACGTTTGAAAAATACAACCCTCGTTACAGGTGCTTCAAGCGGTATTGGTTTGGAGTTAGCGCGAGAATGTGCTGTTAATGGTCACGATTTAGTGATTGCCGCTAGACGCCAACAACGTTTGGAAGACTTTGCCAAGATTATACGAAAAGAATTCAGTGTCAACGTATATATTTTTGCTATAGATTTGTCGGTTGCCGGATCCAGAAAGAAATTGTTTGATCAAATCAAGGCGTTGGATATACAGATTGATTATCTTATAAATAATGCCGGTTTTGGAGATTATGGCCCATTCAAAGACTCTGATTTGGATCGGCAAATAGAGATGATTAATCTAAATATTGTAGCTTTAACAGAATTAACGCATATGTTTTTACCAGATATGGTCGAAAGAAGGGCTGGAGCTATTTTAAACGTAGCATCTACAGCGGCATTTCAAGCTGGTCCAATGATGTCTGTTTACTTTGCTACTAAAGCGTTCGTACTACATTTCTCGGAAGCTATTGCAAACGAATTATACGAAACGGGTGTTCGAGTAGTAGCTCTTTGCCCTGGTACGACAGAGTCAGAGTTTGCTGATATTGCTCAAGCTGAGCGTTCTCTAATGTTNAATATGAGAAGATTACCTACTAGTGAACAGGTTGCTCGGTTTGGTTATGTTTCGATGGTTAGAGGCAAGAGGGTAGCGGTNCACGGCTTCCTCAATAAGATCTTAACGTTTGCCGTCAGGCTTGTTCCAAGGAGAATTGTAACTGCTATTGCACGTCGAATGACAGCAGATTAAGCATGCTTATAGATGAAGTTAAGTTAATTGTAGAATCAGGGACTGGCGGTAGTGGGTGTTGCTCNTTCCGTCGAGAAAAGTTTGTACCCAAAGGAGGACCTGACGGCGGTGATGGNGGTGATGGGGGCGATGTAATATTTCTTGTTGATGATCAACTCTCTACGTTGCGCGATCTGAGATATAGACACCATATAAAAGCAGATCGTGGAGATCATGGGCAAGGTAAAAATAAGACCGGAAAACGTGGCCGTCATGCAGAAATTCGTGTTCCGCCTGGTACGTTGGTAAAGGATGTGGATGGGGTCACCTTATATGATCTAGTTTCCCCTGGCGAGCGTAAGATCCTATTAAAAGGAGGACGTGGAGGTCGAGGGAATGCCCGATTCGCTTCATCTCGTCATCAGGCACCGCGAAGGGCTGATGATGGATCGGTAGGAGAAACTTTGTCAATTAGTCTTGAATTGAAATTGTTGGCTGATGTGGGTTTGGTCGGTTTCCCCAATGCCGGTAAGTCAACGTTACTATCACGTTTATCTTCGGCCAAACCTAAGATAGCAGGTTATCCGTTTACTACTCTGGAGCCTCATCTCGGTATTGTAAAGTGGGCTGAATACGAACATTTTGTGATGGCTGATATCCCCGGTCTAATAGATGGTGCACATGAGGGAAAAGGTCTTGGAACTCAGTTTTTGCGTCATATAGAGAGAACAAGAATTCTTCTTTTTACTATAGATTGTACTTCTCCACATCCCGAGGAAGATTTAAATTCTTTACGTGGTGAAATAGGAGCTTTCAATAAAAAAATGCTTGATAAGCCTTGGGGAATAGTTTATACAAAGGCTGACTTGATTGTAATGGAGAAGTTTGAAAATCCGTTGCCGGATCATCCTGCTCCTCATTATCTGATTTCTGCTGTGATTGGAACCGGTATAGAGAGNCTAGTCGTTGCCCTAGGCAAGGCTGTCAGAGAATTTCGGACACGTGAAATGGGTAAGTCTGAGAATGATTGAAAATCACATTTTATCTTTTTGTAACGCAATAGATTTTAATCCTCTGTANGGGTCAGTGCTCATGGTATCTAAGTCTGAAGTCGGTAGATCTATATTACGATAGCGGTGTTTTGGTAATTCTATTCTTGCATGATTTTCTAATAAGTTTTTATNCCAACCTTCGTAGTTTGTGCATAAAAGTAGTTGCCCATTTAATGCCAAAACTTTGTCTATTTGTTGTAATATATTAGCTAGGTCGGTTTGGATGCGAAATAGTCCATTACTGCTACGAGAAAAAGAGGGTGGGTCGCAGATGATAAAATCGAAATTACGCATTCTCCTAATGCATCCCTGTAAAAAGTAGCGTACATCCGTTGACCAAAATTCCCAATCTGATACATACAAATTATTTAGCACAAAATTTTTTTTTGACCATTCAATAAAATTTCGATTTTGATCTACACTTACGACTTCTTTAGCGTTACCTATTGCTGAGTTTAGGCTAAAGCCACCTGTGTATGAAAAGAGGTTCAATACACGAAGTCCTTTTGAGCGTTTTTGTAACCATCTTCTATTAGATCTCTGATCTAAAAACAAACCAGGTGATTTTCCTTGATGTTTTCTAAAGTAGTATTGGACGTTGTTTTCTGTGCCAATCCATTCTTCCGGTAGATTGCTTGTATTGTATAGTGGAAATGTCGATTTGCTATTCTGATTTTCCATAAAATAGGCGCATGAGTGTGGTGACCCAACTTTACGTGCTAAAGTAGTCATCGCTTGGTGGTCTTTGGAAGAAGTCTGTCTGTAACAGTAAAACCAGCAGACTGATCCAAGGCGATCGCAACGTATTTTCGGGTCCTCGTCGTGGAGCAAACGTATTGTAGAAGTGTCAGAGATGGTAAAGTTATTTTGACGTTTTTTTATTGCGAGTTCCCAATGGGGAGGGATTGTGTTTTTCATTGTATTATTGCAGAATATGCGAAGAGTAGCCCTGAACTTGGTAGCTTAAAACAGCCACAGCGGCACCAAGATTGAGAGAGCTTGCACGACCTACCATGGGTATCGATAAAACTAAATCTAATTGTTCCTGAAGATCGTTAGTTATACCTTGGCGTTCATTCCNAAACACGAGGGTTAAAGGTCTGGCATACTCAACNCTACGAAAATCTTGACTGGCTTTGGCTGAGGAACCATACAGTTTGATATTATGTTTTCTATTCCACGAAATAAAATTTGTAATTGAATTACAGGGATAGATTGGAACTGAGAATAAGGCACCCATACTTGCTCTTATGGTTTCCGGATCATATGGATCTATGGACTTACCTAATAAAATTACGCCAGCTGCTCCAGAAGCACTAGCGGATCTAATTACAGCGCCAACATTGCCCCGATCTTGTGGGTTTTCTAAAGCGATATAAAATCCATTTTTTTTCGGTAGAATATTTTCAAAAGTATGTTCCCTCTTGAGTTTTATAACAGCTCCCATTCCTTGGGGTAATTCTCCGATAGCTATACGCTCGAATACGGCTTTACTTACGGGAATTGATCTAATGGCAGTTTCCTTCAAAAGATTTCTCGCGTGATCGCTACGTAGTAATTCTGGGGAGTATACGAGTGAATCGATTTCCCACCTGTTTCCTATAGCTTCAAAGACGTTTCGAATACCTTCTGCCCAAAATAGTTTTTCTCTTTGTCGATATTTTTTGTATTTCAGGGAACGTATTTTTTTTACGTAAGNGTTTTGAAAGCTTTTTATTTGTTCCATTGCCATATTTGTGAGTTAAGAGTTGTCTATAAAATAGGCACAAGATTATCAGAGGGGAAATAAATGAAGNATAATAGTAGTTATTATTCGNCAGTTGGTCAGATTCAGATTGAATTAAAAATAAAAAATTCGCGCTTCATTGGTACGGCGGGCCTTGCTTTAAGTGTAGCGAGTGCAAAGAAATCCATATCTATTGTACGTCAAAGATTTTCAGATGCTTCACACCATTGCTTCGCTTTTTCTGTAGGTTTTGGTTCAACTGAAATCCAGGGAAGGAGTGATGATGGAGAACCGAAAGGCACGGCTGGCCAACCTATGTTAGCTGTCTTGGCTGGTGCTAATTTGGGTAACGTATTTGTTGTTGCTTCTCGATATTTCGGCGGTACGAAATTGGGGACAGGTGGTTTAGTTNGAGCATACTCTGAGACGGCCAAATCGGCACTAAATGCCTTGGAAATTCAAGTGACATATCAAACGGTTATATTTCATGTCACGTTACCCTACGAGTATTTTGATCTTTGTAAGGCAAGGTTGATAGAAATGGGGTGTAAAATTGAGAATGAATTATATAGTTCTCACNTTTATTTTAAAGTACATTCACCNGCTNACAAGAAAGATTTTATACAGTGTATGGTTCGTGATGTTACCGCAGGTTTGGCTGTAATCGAAGAGGAAAAATCAAAAGGATTGCGGGATAAATAACATTGNAATGTGTTGTAAAAATGCTCTGAAGCTTATATTATGGACTATGAAAAATTAAAAATATGGAGCGAATAAATGACTCAAAGTTCGAAGGTTATAATAACGGGTTTTTCCGACGAAGGCCCTGTTGACAAACGCGCTGAATCTCAAATGACGATGCTTTCGGCTTTGGGTATGAGCTACTATAGTATCCGCTTTATTGATCTTGGTAATGGTGTGAAGAATGTAATGGATTTGACACGTACAGAGCTTAGACGGCTTCGTTCATTGCATAATGATTTTGGTATAAGTATTTCATCTATAGGATCNCCGATAGGCAAAGTCAAATTACTTGACGTTGAAGACGGTACGACTAATTTGTATACCCCGTTTAACAAATACTTAAAAAATAGCGTGAAAAAAGTTGTAGATTTAGCCGGTTATTTAGAAACACGTTTGATTCGGGGGTTTTCTTTTTATCATCCACGAGGAGAAGCGCCCGAACCATTTTTAGATAGGGCTGCTGAGCAGTTACATGCAATCTGTGAAGAGTGTCGAAAGGGAGATGTCTGTTTCGGATTGGAAGTTGAAGCTAATTTAATTGGCCAAAGTGGGAAACTTCTCCGTTCGATATACCAAAAAGTAAATCACCCTAATCTTTNTCTGATTTTTGATGGCGGAAACCTAACAAGTCAAAATCTCAATTCNGCTGAGGTTTTGACTGAATATCGTGCGATGAAATCTGGCNTAGGTTGGATGCACATAAAAGATTATAAAATTGATCCATCGTTAAATTGGCACGGGCATATCGATGAAGATCGGCTGAAAAATTTTGTCCCGGCCGACCGNGGTGATTCTGGACATGAAGAAATTCTTCGTGATTTCAAGAATCGTATTCCAAGTCTCGAACGTCGACTAAAAAAACATGGAATTCCAGGTGTCTTTCTTGACTTAGAGCCTCACTTAAAAGNAGGTGGGCAGTTTGGGGGAATNAGTGGTGTGGATGGTTTTGGAGTTGCATTGCGATCATTATTGCGACTTCTAGATTATGTTGGTATTGATTACGATATTACTGGCTATCATGAAATCGAGTTACAAAAGAAAAATTAGGTTTCAGACGTATGGACATCTCTGCCCATACGTCTGAAAAGTTTTATTTCCCTTGTTTTAATAGAGTAGAATGACGCTTTTTAAAAGCGGGACTTTTGTTNTCCTCTATAACTTCGAGATCCACGCCGGGAGAAAATGGTGGTATATTCCCTTGGTAGAATGCAGGTTGATATAGAGTTTCGTCTGTAAATTCCCATACTCGTTTCGATCGACCAACCCCGGGCCAACTGATTTTAAGAATTCGCTTACGCTCTAAAAAGAGATCTTTTGGGGTTTTTTCTCGTTCGTCGACCTTGTACTTTTCTATTGCTTTTTCGTCGACTTCAATACCAAGGCCTGGTCCATCCGGTACTTCCATATAACCATCAATTACTTCTATTCGTTTTTGTAGTAAATCATGTTTCCATAATTCATGGCATGTGATATATGGTAATTGAGCGTGGCTAAGCACTGAACCTAAATGTGCGGCATAGGCAGCTGTTATTCCCGTTCCAACTAACTGAAGCCAGAATGGTTTATTTTGTGCAGCTGCTAGAGTAGCCTGTTGTATTGTAGTTCGTGTACCTCCGCCGATTACAAATCCATCACAGCAATCATTGCGAAGATACTGTTCTTGGAAATGTTCCACTATTGGTTTTCGAATCCGTTCGCGTAATATGCGCGCACCATCAATATCGCGATGGAGATAAAATGGGCTTTCGTACATTCCAACATTCGGGTTTTCGTCCAATTGATGAAGGATTATTTCGGCCTTTGCTTGATTGAGAAGAAAACCATTAAAATCTACGTCGAATTGATAATCAGTTGGAACGACCTTGGATACAGCATCAGTTTGCGCAATAATATCTCGCCATGGACGGGCTTTCATTTTAAATGTGGTATAACCTCGTTTTACTGACTCTCGTGCTTCAGCGCACCAATCCGCTGCTGGCATATCTATGTCCCACCAGGAAATCGGACAACGGTTGCGAATCTGGTTTCCAATAAGCGCGTGAACCGGCACGTCGTTAGCCTTACCCACTAAATCTAACACTGCTAACTGAGGCCCAAAGCCAATTTCGTCTCGAAAAATTAAAGCGGCAGGTTTCTCACCAATAAGGCTGTCTACGTCGTCGGGTGGATTGGTGGAGTCGCCCCAACCAATTAGGCCAGAATCGGATTCTAGGCGGTACACATATACGCGTTCGCCGTGTGTTTGAGCTCGATGGTTTGCTCGTGTAACTCTGGCTGCATAAAATGGAATATTGAGTGCAAAACGTTCTGCGCGTATAATTTTCATAGATTTTCTCCTGTTTTCAGGAATTATAGAAAAGGAAACGTTTTGTTTCTTAACATAACGAAGGGAAACGAGTAACAAAATGCAAGATGATTATAGCTTCTTTATTTCTCGGGTAAGGGAAATAGCAGACCTAAAACATGCAGAATCACTTATGGGATGGGATCAGGAGACGTACATGCCACCCAACGGGGCTCAAATGCGGGCCAGAGCTCAAGGATCTTTATCTGGGCTGATACATGAACGTCTGACAGAGACTGAGTTCGTTCGGACTGTTGAGCGGCTACAGGATCGTGAATTAAATGGTGATGAGGCTGTGAATCTATTTTTAGTTGCACGAGAGTTAAAGAGGTCTGTCGGAATTCCTCGTCAATTGGTTGTTNATATGAGCGAAACGACTTCGCTAGGACACGAGGCTTGGATCTCTGCGCGAAATGAATCCGATTTTGGAGTATTTCTTCCGTGGTTAGAAAAAATAGTTGACCAGAAACGTCAAATTGCAGATATGATTGGATATGAAGGCTCATCATATAATGCCTTGCTTGACGAATATGAACCTGGTGCAAGTATTGAAAGTATCCTGCCTCTTTTTGAACAATTAAGAATAGAATTAGTTCCGTTGGTAGANGCTATTGTGGAAAAGAAAATTAGNCCTGCCGATGGAATTTTGGATCGGGAATTTGATGTTTCGAAGCAAGAAATATTGGGGCGGAAAATAATAACTGACATGGGGTTCGATATGAATTCGGGGCGTCTAGATATTGCGGTTCATCCATTCTGTTCAGGGACATCCCCGGACGATGTTCGTCTTACCACGCGGTATGATAAATTATGGCTTCCTNGCTCTTTGTTTGGTTCTATGCATGAGGCTGGNCATGGACTGTATGAGCAGGGACTCCCCATGGATGTGAAGGGGGATCCTGTTGGTCAGAGTATCTCATTGGGCATCCATGAATCGCAATCTCGTATGTGGGAAAACTTGGTTGGTCGTAGTCTTCCATTTTGGAATTACTATTTTCCTCAATTACAGACGATATTTCCGGGTGTTGCCGACGATTTGGATCTGGATCAGTTTTATCGAGCAATAAACCAAGTAGTTCCATCGTTTATTCGTGTTGAGGCTGATGAAGTGACTTATAACCTTCACATAATTGTCAGACTTGAATTAGAGGTGGCTCTGTTTGAGAAGGAGTTNGCGGTTAAGGATTTGCCAGAAGCATGGAATGAGAAAATGGAAAAATATTTGGGGGTAGTTCCTAAATATGATAAATATGGGGTCCTCCAGGATGTACACTGGTCTTTGGGGCACTTTGGTTACTTCCCTACCTACACACTAGGTAATTTGTATTCGGCACAGTTTTTTAAACAGTTGTGTGAAGATATAACTGATGTTTTCGGTCAAATATCTCAGGGCCAATTGTTTGACGTGAAAAAGTGGCTTAATGATAATATCCATTGCCATGGATCAAGATTGACAGCGGATGAATTAGTGCAGAAAGTAACGTGTCGGCCTTTGGGTGTTGAAGATTTTACAAACTATCTGAAGAAAAAGTTTAATGCTCTGTACAATATATCCAATGATTACCCTACTACATCTTGAATTACCCGCAACCAATTCAGCCCCAAAACTTTCTTTAATTCTTTTTCGTCAAATCCGCGGGCAGCTAATCCTACTGTGATTTCAGGTAATTTGGAGACATCCGTGATTAGGTCACCGCCACCATCAAAGTCTGACCCCAAGCCAACGTGGTCAATGCCTGCGACTCGAACCGCATGCTCTATATGGTCTAGCAGGCCATCTATATTTGCAATGTCGGACGAAACAAATGAAGGCACAAAAGTAATCCCAACTATCCCTCCGTTATCAGCTATTCCTCTTAATTGTTTGTCGCTAAGATTGCGCGGGTGGTCACAAAGTGTACGACAGCAATTATGGGTGCCTACAACAGGGTTTTGACTTTTTTCTAACGTGTCCCAAAAACTGGCTTCGTTGGTATGTGAAATGTCAACTATAATCCCGAGATCGTTCATTTGTTCTATTAATTGATGTCCGTAATATGTTAAACCGCCGCCATTTAGGACTTCACATCCGTCCGCTGCATGGGATCGAGTACTATGGGTAAGCGTCACACTTCTTACACCTAATTTGTACATCAGTGGTAAGATGTAAGGGCTTCGCTCAAAAGCGTCACTGTTTTCGATTGCAAGGAGAGCACTGACGGCTCCACTGTCTTTTGCGGCGATCAATTCTGATGCGTTATGAGCTATTTTTATGGAATCATTGTTTGATTTTACTTCATTCATGAAATAGCCAATAGCATCTAATCCGTAGAGTAGATGATTAGACCATGAGCGCGTACAGTCAACGGCAAAGAAAGCGGCATCGAGTTCACCTTTTTTCATTTTTCTTAGGTCTAACTGCAGCAGTTTTTGTTCAGGATCTGCATAATATTGCCTTAGGTAGGCTACAGCCCCTTCATGTTCATGCCAATTTGGTTTTAGAGTTCCATCTATGTTGCGGTTACCAGAACGAATCATGGCTACGATGCTATCGTTGTGTCCATCGATAACTAAACTTTGTTTGTGAAGGTCACGAGCCTCTTCATTGTTCACAAGGATTTCCTTTCCAAAATTGTTTTTCTTCA
>NZPK01000100.1 GCA_002693325.1 Gemmatimonadota bacterium
GGCCATCCAAGTTTTGATTTTACTTTATTTTACGAACACATGAAGCATAATGGTTTCATCATTTACCCAGGTAAATTGACGACAATTGATAGTTTTCGAATAGGCTGTATTGGTGCAATTGATGATTGTGTAATGCGCAAAGTCATAGAAGCTGTCAAGTCAGCACTGATCAAAATGGGTATAGCAGACGGTAGCCCTTAGCAAGAACAGACAGGAGATTATCGAATTTTACAAGAAGATCCTATACTCATTGCAGGAGCAAAGAATGCCCGCTAAGAAATCCATTCAAGTTAATTCCCGCAAATATTCTATTCCCAATAAATGCGCCGTTGTAATTTGTTTGGATGGAAGCGAACCTGAGTATTTTGATGTTGCTATTGAAAACGGCCTTATGCCCAACCTTGCTAAACTTTGTGATAAGGGTACGGTTAAATTAGCCGATTCAGCTATGCCATCGTTTACAAATCCAAATAACATTTCTATTGCTACCGGCCGCCCCTCTTCTGTTCACGGAATCTGTGGAAATTACCTACTAGACCCAGAAACTCAACAAGAAGTCATGATGAATGACGTACGATTTCTGAGATGCCCAACAATTTTTTGCAAATTTTTAGATGCGGGATTAAGGGTCGCTGTTGTAACTGCCAAAGATAAGCTACGTAATCTTTTGGGAGCAGGTCTTTCTTTCAAAAATAAAAGGGCAATCTGTTTCTCTGCGGAGCGAGGTAACCAAACAACATTAGCAATCAACGGCATTGATAATGCCTGTAGATGGTTAGGAAGACCTCTACCTACTGTTTACTCCGCAGATCTCTCAGAATTTGTTCTAGCAGCAGGAGTAAAATTGATGAGAGAATGGAAACCAGACATCATGTACCTCTCAACTACCGACTATATCCAGCATAAGTTTTCACCTCAACAAAACGAAGCTCAGAAATTTTATTCAATGATTGATGACTATATAGGGGAATTAAATACAAAAGCCGCAGCTCTTGTAATAACTGCGGATCATGGAATGAAACCAAAGCACGATTCGAATGGTAAGCCTATTGTAATTTATCTTCAGGATCTTTTAGACAACTGGTTGGGTGTTCAAAAATCACGTGTTATATTACCAATTACGGACCCTTACGTAGTCCACCACGGTGCATTGGGATCATTTGCTACCGCATATCTGAATGAAGGTATTGATATTTCGCAAGTCATAAACAGACTCTCAAAAATAAAAGGTGTTCAAAGCGTACTCACACGTGATCAAGCATGTAATGAGTTTGAACTACCAGCCGATCGCATAGGAGATATTATCATCGTTTCTGATACAAACGTTACTATAGGAACCTCTTCGAACCGACATGATCTTGATGCACTCGTAGAGCCTCTGCGTAGCCATGGCGGAGTTTCAGAACAGAAAGTACCGTTTATAATCAATTCAAAACTTAATATTCCCAAGACAGAACGACTCAGAAATTTTGATGCATTTTACTACGCAACGCTTATAGCTTAATAAGATCGATATCTTCGTAACATTTTAATTCGGAACTATCTATGTCTAAGAATCAAATCCGTCACGAATCCATGAGAATTGGTGGCGAAAAAATTCAAACTAAAAATCATATTGAAATTACCCATCCTTTTACGGAGGACATTATTGGTACTGTTCCCTCGGCCGAGATATTTCATATTGAAGATGCCTTTGACATTGCCGCTAACTATAAACCTCAACTCTCGCGATATGAGCGACAACAAATTTTGTTCAAAACAGCCGAATTAATTCGAAAACGACAAAATGAAATTGCATATTGGCTCTCTCTAGAATTAGGGATCTGTATACAACATTCACTTTATGAAACAAATAGGTCATTTGACGTTTTCACATTGGCAGGCCAACTGGCAATTCAAGACGATGGACAAATCTTCTCCTGTGACTTGACGCCACAAGGTAAAAACAGAAAAATCTATACTAAACGCGAGCCTGTCAGAGCAATTTCAGCAATCACGCCTTTCAATCATCCGTTGAATATGGTAGCCCACAAAATTGCTCCGTCTATTGCAACAAATAACTGCATGGTTTGTAAGCCCACTGAATTAACCCCTTTAACAGCCATTACACTTGCAGATATACTATACGAAGCAGGGCTTCCCCCTCAAATGTTTCAGATCGTAACGGGTTTGCCCGATATTATTGGGAAAGAAATCGTTACCAATCACCATGTAGACATAGTAACTTTCACCGGAGGTGTAGAGGTAGGTAAAATCATCGCACAAAATGCGTGTCAGAAACGAATAGCTTTAGAACTAGGAGGTAATGATCCATTTATCGTCCTAAACGATCTTGACCGATCAGACCTTACTAAAGCAGCTGCAATTGCAGTTGCAGGATCTACGGGNAATTCTGGCCAGAGATGCACTGCGATTAAACGTATTTTAGCTCAGGAAAGTATAGCGGATGATCTAGTAAGAGCAATATTAGAGCAGGCTAAAACGATCAAGTACGGTGATCCAATGGACAAGGAGATCCAATTAGGTTGCGTGATTAACGCTTCNGCAGCAGAATTATTCGAAAAACGAGTAGAAGATGCGGCAAGATTAGGAGNCCGAATTTTATATCATCCAAGGCGTCAAGGAGCACTCTTACCACCTATCGTTGTAGATTTCGTCCCTCCCAACTGTGAACTNGTTCAGGAAGAAACCTTCGGACCCATNATACCAATTGTTCGTGTACCAGACGATGACGCCGCTGTAATAGAAATTTCAAATGGCACACCTTACGGTCTATCTTCAGGAGTTTGTACGAATAACATAAAGCGCGCAATAACCTTTATTGAAGGGCTGGATGTCGGAACAGTAAATATCTGGGAACAACCTGGCTATCGAATTGAAATGTCNCCATTTGGAGGAATAAAAAATTCAGGAAATGGAATAAAAGAGGGCGTAGTCGAAGCTATGAAATTTTATACAAACATTAAAACATATTCATTCCCTTGGTANAACTAAATCTCTCAACGAAATTTGTAATTATTTTTAATTAAATACAAAATGCATACGAGCCAACAAATATCTTTAAACGATTTCTCAATAATCGACAAGAAAAATAACGTTGAAATTNACTTTAATACATTCTGNCCTAACTACTATAATAGAGATCGAATAGCTATAATAAATCCTTTTTGCAATGAAGCCCTTTTAGGAGCTAGCCGTATTACATTTGCTTTTACCGCTGCATTTTATGAATCGCTACGGTCAGCACAAAAACCCTTTTTTAACTATCCGCAACATTTCACACTTTTCGTTGGAGGTAAAAATACCGTTTCGCAAAAGTATTGTAAGCCATGGACTATGTTAGACGTCTGGCCAGATTCACAGTGGCGTCATTGTGAAAATAATATTACTGCTATTTTAAAAATGTTATTTGAACTTCAAGTAAATCGCATCATATGGCCCTTAGGATGGACGCCTACTGAATNTCTAAANAAATTACCAGATAGCACTTACAAAATACTTCTAAATCGAATAGATAATGTGTATTTTTACGGTAGTAAAACGACAGAATTTTGCATNTCAATAAGGGGTAAAAGTTACGAATTATGGTCTGAGGCCATAAGTAATGCTCCNGACCTNAGTTTTAACGAGCGGCCACGAGATTATTTAAACATCGGATCACCAGAAACACTTTTTTCGATATNCGGAATTAAAACAGATCCATTTTGAGAAAGCAAATATGCGTTGGCTATCCATCATAGCTGTAATTGTTTTTGCTGTTATTTTTCTCTTTTGGTCTNTAATTGCAGAGCCAATACCTGAGGGAAAAGAAGGTAAAAAAGCCGAAGATTTGACGGACCTCATACTCAAAGACATAAATTATGAAGCATGGCTGCACACTGGAGTCGTAGAATGGTCTTTTCGAGGAATACGGAATCATCTTTGGGACCGAGAACGACATTTCGCACGGTTAGCATGGGATGACTGCATTTCGTGGATTGATCTATCAACTAAGACAGGTAGAGTAAAATGTCAGAACCAATTCCTCATTAATCCGCTGGACCAAGAGAAACTGAATGAAGCGTGGGAAATATGGGCAAACGACTCTTTTTGGCTAAACNCCTTNGCTAAATTGCGAGACGAAGGTACTACAAGAAAAATCATCGAGACCCCCAATAACCCACCGTCTCTACTCGTTACTTATCAGACTGGAGGCGTAACTCCAGGTGATAGTTATCTCTGGANAATCAATAACAGCGGACGTGTCACGGNTTGCCAAATGTGGNTAAAGGTTTTACCTGTTGGAGGAATGCAATTTACATGGGATGGTTGGATCAAACTATCTACGGGAGCAATGATCTCCTCCTCACACAAAGGGTTCGTATCTGTGAATCTCACAGATATCAGAGCTGGACATAATCTTAAGTCACTCTATCCAAATGAAGACCCGTTTGGGCTTTTATTACATAGTGACGATTGAGTATTGCTTTGCAGTAATTATGANGCTAATCTTTTATCTGTAAACACTGGTCAACCAATTTTAATGAGGNTTTATGTCCGTCTACAAAAAAGTAAGCGAAACCAACTCAACGACTGCGTTAGAGCGAAGTGGATTAGATGAACGTTTCATAACTTTATTTTTAGATGAAGACGCGCAAGAGCGNCTTGAAGCACAGGAACTGAGACAATTAGTACACCGGGCAATGAATGACTTGAGTGACCTTGAATTTAGAGTTATAGAGTTGCGATATCAGTTCAAAAAGTCCCCCGGACAAGCCGCGTATAAGATAGGCATAGCTCGTGAAAAGTTATTTGAAGTAGAAACAAAAGCATTGAATAAATTGAGAAATGCCTTAACACATTGGCAGAGAANCCATTGAGTTTAAGATTTAACACCTCTCTTCCCCNCTATATATGGTCTATTGCCGCTATTTCCTCCGGCTTGATGTATTGTTTGAGTATTCCAAAGTTCAGTTTGAATATTCTTGCTTTCCTTGCTGTTACGCCGTTGGTCTATTTTGCTCCTCATTTAGATAGTAAAACAAGTTGGAATATGGGTTGGTTGGCGGGTAGCATAGCGGCTATAGGACGCACCTATTGGATAACAGAAACTCTTCAATTATATGGTCANTTACCTCTATATTTGGCTGTATTTACCAACGGACTTCTGATAATCTACATGGGCTTATATAGCGGGATTTTTGTTTGGATTTATCGGAAGTTATATAGCGATTCACTAATAAATCCAATAATTGGCGCGTCTATTTGGATCCTACTGGAATGGGTGCAAAGTTGGATGATAAGCGGCTTTCCTTGGTTCCTTATTGGATATAGCCAGTTCAACAATTTAGCTTTCGCTCAAAACGCTGCTATCGTTGGTATCTACGGTTTGAGTTTCTTGATTATAACGATCAACATTTACATAGCTCAAACATTGCGTGGGAAAATACGTATTCGCTTTCTTTTATTAGCTATTTTATTAATCGTCGTNACCCATAAAGGACNAATAGCTTCTACCAANACCGATAATAAAACCGAATTNCCATCCCTNAAAATTGGCGTAATTCAAGGAAATATTTCACAAGCACGAAAATGGAACGGGGACCAGTTAAGTTGGACAACCGATCACTATATCTCGNTAACAAAAAAGATTGCTTTAGACAAGCCAGACCTTATTGTCCATCCAGAAACTGCTTTCCCGTATTATTTTAATCGTAAAAATTACGCAAATTACGCAAACAAAATTCGCTCCCTAGTGGCTGAAATAAAAATTCCACTGTTGGTCGGAAGTTTACATTTNAGCCGCCAAAAATCTGATTCAATCTACAACAGAGCNCTTATGTTAGATAAAAAAGGGGAAACAAAAGGATTTGCAGATAAAGTTCATTTAGTACCATTCGGTGAATATCTACCATTCCCAAAAATTTTTGGTTATCTTGGTGAATTAACTGCCCAAAGTGGACAGTTTACACCAGGGGCCAAACACAATGTTCTCTCCGTTCCAGATACGAAAGGTATGGCTGGCGTCTTTATCTGCTATGAGTCAATCTTTCCGAATATAACACGANGTCTNGTTCTAGATGGAGCAAATTTTTTAATAAATACGACNAATGATGCATGGTTTGGGCAAACTGCTGCTCCCGAACAACATTTTGCTATGAGCGTGATTAGGGCAATCGAAACTCGACGGGCTGTTGTTCGAGCTGCAAACACTGGAATTTCCGGAATAATTAGTCCATACGGTCAAATTACAAGTTCGACAGACCTGGAAGAAACNGAAATATTCACCCAAAAGATAGAATTAAGATCAGATAAAACTTTTTACGTACGTCATGGAAATTGGGTCTTGGTCGTTAGTGCTATCCTGCTAATAATATATCTACTCTTTACTTTAAAGGCCTCCCCTNTTCAACTAANGGGTATCAAATTCNACCAAAAATCACGGGACAAATAGAATAATCATCAATATACTCNGTCAGACCTTCGCGTAAATTACCCTTAGNCTCTGAATTTTCTGTACGCATGTGCACGGCAAAACTTCTTCGAGAATCAGAAGACGTATTGGGTCCACTCCCGTGTAACGTACGACGATCATGACAACTTACTCCACCTGGTTTTAAAATTGCTGGTTCCTCAATCCAATGAGCTCCCTCAGGAATTTTTATATTTTCTCGCAAATCATTCANATCTTGCCCAAAAAAATCTCCAGCATCTAAGTTTCCCCAGTTATGGGAACCCCTGATAAATCGCATAGGACCAGAATTTACNTTCACGTCACTGAGAGCTACCCAAGCGGTAAAAAGTTCACTTTCTTCCTCCCACGCGCTCCAATACTGACGGTCTTGATGCCAACCAATATTTAAAATTTCAGCCCCCTCAGAGACAGGGGGCTTATAAAGCAACTGCACCCACCAAACCTGAATCCAAGAAGCTCCTACAACATCTGCAACCCATCGACCAAGTACGGGATGTTCGATTAATTTCATTATTGAACTACTAGCCCGTTGAGGCATTTCTATCTTACACAGTACATTTGGGTCATCCCCGGGATTCCAGGGAGATGGGTTAGGAGTCATTCCCGTATCATACTCACCATTTCTAACAAGATCCATGCCTTCTATAGCATCCTCAGTGATTTTGCGAGGAAGTATTGAGTCTTCCGACATAAAAAATCCGTCCCGAGTATAGGATATATTCTTATTCATTTTGAAACCCCTTCGATTTTAACCCAGCGACGGTCCTTCACAGCCAACAGAATCGCGTCAGCAACAGCCTGAGCTCGCATCCCGTGGTAAAATGAGGGTACACATTCGCGGTTTTCCCTGATTGCACTGATGAACTCCCACGCCTGATCGTAACGAAATGTAGCGACCGGATTTCCCTCTGATGGATTTCGCGGTGAACCGTGCCGTTTCAAGAATTCATCAGGAACAGGCACAACCTCGTAGGGCTCACCTCTTCTTCCGAATAAGATTTCATTGGGAGTATGAAGCCGATATACTACCGAACCCTTAGTTCCATTTAATTCAGCTTGATCGTGATCCCCGTTTGGACCAAACCCTTTAGAAAGTTTTCCCATCTCAAAAACACCTGTCGTTCCCCCTTCAAATTCAGCAATCCACGACACCCAATCTTCGACGTCTTGAGGTCGACAGGGGGAACCATCTGGCATCTTATCACGCTCTATCAACTGTTTCGCGCCTGCACATAGCTCCACAATGGGTCCTAATAAATCCTCTGCAAAATCTATCCTATGGATTCCCATGTCCCCNAGCTCTCCAGACCCAGCCATATTTTTATACTGGCGCCAGCCAATCCCGTCTTCTCCCCAATCTTGTAATCGTTGAAAACGAGCATGCCTTATTGTCCCTAATTCACCCTTCCGAACCAAATCACGAATAAAATTTAACGCAGGAACAAATCGGTAAGTAAACGCGGTCATATGACGNAATCCCGATTTCTTTGCAGCGTCGTATAGTTCCACCGTCTCTGGGTAATTCATTCCGAGAGGCTTTTCACANAANACATGTGATTTTGATCGTAATGCTAGCTCTATCAACGGTTTATGAAACTTATTTGGAGTGGCAATAGCGACAGCATCCGGTTTTACTTTTTCGAAAAATTCATCCGCATCGGCGAAACAATTATCAATCCCCCATTCCTTTTGCCGATCAGCACGCAACTGATCGTTAGGTTCACATATACCAACAATTTCCACATNTGGAATCCTTTGGAACCCAGGATAATGCACAGCGTCGCAAACTCCCCCGACTCCTATTAAACCAACATGTATTTTCTTTAGATTCATTCTACCCTCTTAGTTACTAATGCNTGTTCAAGCCTCAATATTGGATTTAAAATATGTTGTAATCTCTGTAAATCTTTATCGGCAACCTCTTCCGCAAAAGGAATCACCGAACNACCCGCCAGTCCGGCGAAATCCATAGCAGAATGCAAAGCTGAACCACTATANCGAGCATGATTTTCTCCACGAAAATCCTCAAACGGTAGCATCNAAATACGGATCTCTTCCGCGCCAATTAGATCTCCATTTTTATAACGGTTTAGCATCGTTAAACTTGTTTTTGGTACGAAATTAGCCATCCCGGAACTATAACCAACGGCTCCCGCCTTTAAATATTCAAGTGCTGGATCTTCTGCCATACCACATAAAAAGGCTACATCAGAATGTGTTTTTTCAACTATAGTTTGGAATGTTTTTATATCATCGACAGCATATTTCAACCCAACTACACTATCTAATTCGCACAGATGAACAATNTGTTGAATAGGCATAATATCTAAACGTCGTTGGTATATTACGACAGGCAAATTGACTTTTTCAATAATCCGACGCAGACCCTGTTCAGCACCTTGAANGGAGGCNGGCCCAACTATGGGCATGATCATAACGCCGGAAACACCTACCGACATCGCGATTTTTCCCATCTCGATACTGCGTCCAAACCCNGGACCGATACCCGGCACNACCAAAGCCCTCTCACTTACTACGTCAACTACAGTCGATATACACTCTTCATATTCGGCCAACGTCACATCGTATACTAGTCCTGTGCCGCACATTGGCATTATACACTTTATGCCTCTTTCAATCAGAAACTCGCAATTAGCTCTTAAACCTACTAAATCCAGACTTCCACCNGCGTTCCTAGGAGTTACGGTAACGACCANCACGGTTTCGCACTCTCTAGCATTTAATTCTCGCATAATCTATTTCCTTTTAACCTAAGCTACGATAGATTTGAATCATTAACCTCCGAGCAAATCAGAATATGCTTTTTCTTGATCTTCGTAATTATCTCGCGAAGGTACCAAATATTCGACCTTTTGCGCGGATACGTCATATTATAGGATACCAATCTGCAGCATTGGTGGTATCCTTTTTAAATATATCGTTTAAACATAAACGGCCTCGACACGCTTTATTGACTGAGAATACACCCTTCTTTAATTGCAAAAGAAAAAACATTTATTTCCGAGCAAATATACCAGGTTACTTTGTCGAGAAATGATTCGAATAAAACCATTTCCTTTTAATCAAAGGCTAGTATTACTGCCCATCTCCATTTATTAGTTTAAACCTACTTAACACAACTCATTAAAGAAACGAAAACGGTTTATGATTTTAGAGAGTAATTAGTCGAAACCCTTTATCCAGTGATCNTTAGCATATCGAGGCCAAAGCGTCAACAAACGGCCAACCATAAGTCCGCAATATGCCAACCAAACTCCTTTCATACCAAGATCAAGAAAATAGAATAAAAAAACAGCTAATGGAGAAAAAAACACAAAAACTGNAACTAACATTGCGTGAAACATATACCTAATATCATTTGCTCCTATAAATATTCCGTCTAATACAAAAACTATTGCATTCAGCGGTTGCATTGGGGCTACTATCCACCAAAGCGATCCAACAAGCAGAGCAACATCTGAATGTACGGTGAACAACCGTGCTAATGGATCAAGAAAAAATGTAAATATAACACCGAATATACTACCTACAAAAATCCCCCAACATATCACGCGCTTTGCCAATAACCGAGTTTCTTTATAACGCTTTTCTCCTATAAGGTTACCTATAAGTGTTTCTGCAGAATGAGCAAACCCATCTACCGCAAAACTACTCAATCCCCACAATTGCCAGATTACTGCATTTGCTGCTAACGGTATCTCTCCAAGGCGAGACACCAACGCCAAGGTAGAAAATTGAACGAATTGAAGACAGAGAGTACGGCCAAATAGATTCGAATTGGTTCGAAATATTATTAACAACTCTTTTCGATCCCAGAATCCGCTAAAGGATACATGCCAAATAGTACGATATTTAGTAATGATTATGATTAATGCCAAAATAAGTGCTACTACATTGCTAATTACCGAAGCCAGACCTGCTCCAACAACACCAAGTCTAGGCGCCCCCCAATGCCCGTAAATTAATACATAATCACCNAAAATATTCATTGTATTTGCCACGACAGCAATCCACAAAGGTGCTATCGGATTTGCAGTGCCTAGNAAGAATCCATTGATTGCCAAAAGTACTAAAACAATTGGTAATTCAAATATCCTAACCGAAAGATATTCGTGACCAATTCCTTGAACATCGGGACTTCCTCCAGTCAGATTAAACCCCATAGGAATCCAAATCTCACCCAAAAATAACATAAAACTTCCAATAATAGCGGCTATAAACAACGATCGAAAAAGAGTATGNGCACATGCTCTCTGGTTTTTTGCGCCGTAATATTGAGCAACAAGAGATGTTGTTCCCATCCTCAAAAATCCTGCACTCCAATATAGGACACTTAACAAGACACCAGATGTCGAAACAGCTCCCATCGACGCAACTTCAGGCAAATGCCCAATCATAGCTGTATCGGCCAATCCCATCAACGGCGCAGATATGGCGGTTAAAACGCTGGGGACGGCCAGCCTCAATATTGAACGATCACGCTTATTAAATTTCTCGTAAATCATCTTTCCAACAATACTTGGACATATCTACCCTTCCGCCACAAAATTTAATCCCCTCTGCCTCAAGAAGATCCCTTTGAAAACGATGATCNCCACCATCCGAACGAGGCGAAATTTNCCCCTTTGAATTAATAACACGATGCCATGGAATGGGTGTATCTTGNGGCAAACCACTTAACACCCAACCTACANATCGAGCACTTCCCGAAAAATTGGCTAAGGATGCGACAATCCCATAAGTGGAAACAAATCCGGAGGGGATACTTCCGACAACATCAAGAATAGCTTTTTTTTTCTGAAAATTAACACTTTGCNTTTTCACTTTCATCTTCACCGTTGATAAAATCTAACGCTTTCTGGTAACTACGACGCTCGAGGTAATGACGGAGCATTGGAGGTACTTCAGAAATCANCTCACGACTTAAACGATCAACCTCTAATACATGTTCAGCTACATCATTTTTATTTTCCGCAATAGAAGTAAACATACTCTCAATCGCATCATGCAATTTTTGNTACTCCTTGAAAGTCATTTAGTTACGTTCCTTTCCACTAATGACGAGATAGATCAACCAAACCTCTCCAGAATTTACGATATCACAGCCATGATGCGGAGGGACATGAATCATATCTCCCTCTATAAGCTGTTGCTCTCCACTATCATCNACTAAAAATCCCGCACCATCAATTACGTATAAAATTTCTTCAGTATTTCGATATCGATTTTGAACCTTTCCCAAGGGCTGCACCGCCTCCCGTGAAATAGCATTTAACGANCGTAAAGCATCAACTTCACAATTTGCTCCTTCTGTTCCCAATTGTAACCAAGCCACACTGCCNGTGCCATCTGTAATTGGCTCTACATTTCTCCAATTTCTGATTGCAAATTCTCCTCCAGGCCCATCTACCGTCTGACTGATAACGTGATGTATTANCCAATCATTATTTGTCTCATTAAACATTTGATNATGAAGACCAGCTGGTAAATAAACTGCATCACCTTCTCTAACGGAATGACGTTGATCGTCACAAAGGACTTCACCATTACCGGATAAAATATAGTAGACCTGTTCGAGGGTATNGTGTTTATGAAAATCAGAGGTTTTTCTCCCCTGAAGTGCATGTCGAGCAAAACCATCAAGAGTTTTCAATCTATTCCTATGATCACTGTCCTGTTTAATTTCTGAATCNATTTNTCTCAATCCACCCCAATGAACTGCTGACAAATGNGATATTTTAGGTTGAATATCACGCCAATTGATTATATAGGCCATAAATTCCACCTTGTTTGTTANAAAGGATATTTATAAAAACCAAACTGAATTGTAGCNAGCTAAGTTTAACTTAGCANNAAATCANACNGTATNATACAAGAAATAAATCGNTATAATAAGCTAGCNNAAAGGATGTAAACCANGAACAATAACTCCAACNAAGATTATNNCTATNTAACAAGNGTTGGAGCATNCCACANACCCNAAAACCANCCATAAATAGATAGCAAAAGNAAACNATTAAAACAACATCCTACAAAACCACTAAATACGAANCGNNNAAACTTTAAATATCCTCTCAAAATAGACCAGAAACAATACCCTAATCCTAATAGGGCAGGCACTGCACAATANGGAGAATGAAATACCAAGAAAATCACAAGAGATAACAGGCCTAAAAATAAACCATAATATGCTCCCGNTGAGGGTCCAGCAANTTTTNTCGTGCTATATGNGGTCNTTTCAAANGNTTTTTTNNCNGANAGTNGTTCAAAACATNTCCATAANAATAAAGCNATCAGAAAAGANACTAACAAAGCAANAAATCCCATCAGACCTCCTNTTTANNANANAGTCCTGTAATAANGAGGGCAATCTTCTTGTCTAGCCAAATACAACAACTTAGGTTATATCAAAACAGTAATGAAAAGTCATTAAAAATAACAAAAGCACAACCTTTCATTTTTAAGGAGCTATAAAATGGCCAAAAGGAAGTCACGCAACAAAAATAGTGTGGTTAATATAGGTTTTGTCGGAACCGGTCGAATGGGAGCCAATATGGCTCGCAANTTGAAAGAAAAANGTTTCAAAATAANTTCAGTGTTTGATGNNAAGCAGTCCATNGCTAAAAAGCTTGCGAAAGAATTAGGTTGNTCTGCTTCAAAGGATTTGGCNGGAGTCACCGCGTNATCGGATGTTGTCNTTACGGTTGTAACNGATGATAAATCAATGCTCAGCATTTACAAAAAAAGAGGTGACTCGCTTTTGGTGAATGCTAAGAAGACAACATTTATCAATTGTGCTACTATTTCACCNGCAACTCACGTTGAGATAGAAAGGCGCGNCGAAGATGTTGGNGCAAAAAGCCTTGAAGGCTGTATGGCTTCAAGTATTGATCAAGCAAGAAACGGCACCCTTTATTTGATGTGTGGTGGAAAACGTAGTGTTTTTAATAGTGTAAAACCGATACTAGATGCTTTAAGTATCGATCTACGCTATATCGGAACAGCGGGTAAGGCCGCCCAGGTCAAAGCTCTCGTAAATATGGTCATGAATATCAATACGGCGGGNTTGGCCGANGGACTNGGGTTGGNGAAAGCCTTAGGTTTAGATCTGAAAGTTTTAATGGACGTCTTTTCACAAACTGGAGCCAATTCTCGTGTGCTGGAAACAGATGGTACAGATATGATAATCCGGGATCATGAATGCTATTTCTCAGCCGACCACGCAGCAAAAGATTCCGGGATAGCCTTAAAAATGTCTTCAGGAACAGGAATTAATTTACCGATGGCTAAGGCATCGCGTAATCAATTTGCTCTCATGGNAAAATTGAATTTGGGTGATCTCGATAAGTCTGGAGTAGCGGAATTAACTTTTCCTGGACGAAAAGGTTCTCAAACGAGAAAAAAATAACTTTGGTGAGAGTGGGTGGAGTAAAATATAATCCATCCACTCAACTTTATCTGATCAATTATCCTCGCCAAGGTTTAACTCTTTCATTGCGCGANAAGCCCATATCGCGACACTCAAAAAAAGAATAGCTGTGAAGTAAAATGCTTCTTGAAAACCGAATTGGGTACCTACGAATGCACCAACAGATGGCCCTAATGCCCATCCNAATGCCCCTGCACTGGTAAGAATACCAAAGGCNTTTCCTCTATCTGTTTCTGATATGACACAGGTTATGATTGTGTTTGCCACTGGCCGAACTGCTCCCGTGGTAAAACCACTAATTACGTAAAGAATAGAAAATATAAAAACAGAAGTCGCGCTTCCCTGAAGAATCAACAAAATTGCTGTGGAAAGAAGCCCAAAAAATAAAAGCCTCCTAAGACCAATTATTAAAGTCCAATTACCTATGGCTGCCGAAGAAAAAGCACCCGTAAGGCTCATTAGAGAAAAAACAAATCCTGCCTCAGTAAGAATATCAGCCCTACCACTAAGATATTGTAGGAATAGGGGGATAACGGGCATAATAACACCGTATGCAAACTGAATAAAAACTACAATTATCAAGGTCACCAGAAAAGGTTTTAGACTTAGTAATCGCCAACCATCTATAAAAAACTCTCTGATATAATTTTTCTCCTTACCATTTTTTGTTTTCAATTCACCAAGATCCTCATAAACTAAAAACTGAACGGCAACTCCGGCTATAATAACCATGCTTCCCGAAGCTAAAAAGCATGCTTTATAGCCATAATTTTCAATAAAAGGTCCACCCATTAATGGTCCAAGAGCAGCGCCTAAAAGGAAGGCTCCCTGCATCATTCCCATAGCGAATCCCAAATGACGTTTTGGTGTCGTAGTCGAAACCATGGTAATACATGCCGTAACTGTACCGGCCAAAGCACCCTGCAAAGTTCTTGCGATAAGTAATTCAAGAATACTCTCAGCGTAAGCCATAAAAAAAACAGTTAACCCACCACCTATCATTGACCGCACTACCATAGATTTTCTTCCAAACCTGTCGGCAACAGCACCCCATATTGGCGAGGAAATAGCCATTGCAAAACCAGCTACAGAACCAAGATATCCAGCCCACAACAAAGCCTCGTCTAGATCATCTATACTGAATTCTTGAACGTAGTAAGCCAAAAATGGTTGCACGGCATGAAAACCAATTACGGCAAATAATTGGGCTACCCAAAGCGTATAAAAATTTCTTTTCCAGGGAATATTCATAAAAACAAATAACGACGTTTGGCACACATAAGCCAAACGTCGTTATTAAAGAAAAGATTAAGAACGAGGCGATGTTTTTATTATTTTGCTTGTAACCACTCTAATGCTGCTGCTCTCTTCAATTGCGGAGTATTGGCTGATGAAGGTAATCGCTTCAATTCCCATGCAATNGGATGCTCCAGCGTCTCTCCNATTTTNAAATAAACCCAAGGACTAAGTAGTTCAAGCTCTGTATAATCAGGACATGTATAAACTTCAGCGCTCAAACCACCATCAGGATATCGTTGCGTNCNATCCCTNCGAAAAAATTCTGCAATTACAACATCATCGATGATTCCTGCCAACCAAATATCTGAATCAGCACCNGTTTTTTGTGGCTTTTCTGCNTCTGGTATAAATATCCCTACGTCACCTTCNATTGAGAAGTTAGAAACTGCAGCACTTTCTTCCCATGAAAATGGGAAGTAGCGAGACTCGAAATGACTATGGGGATTCAGTGGATACAGAGTCTGTTCCGGTTGACGAATTTGTGTGACATTCCAAATTGTGTAACGCAGAGGTTCTAATTGAGTATTCGAAGCCAATGCTACTTTTTTTAAGGTCTGCATTATTTCTATACGTGAACCTGTTTCGGACAAGCGAATTGATCGTATACTCTGAGCTCCATTAAGTTTACTAACAGGACTCGTGATACGAACACCATTATCCANCAGATCGTAACTGTGGACACCACCGTCAAATGCAGGGTCAGGTGGCCACGAAAAGCCNTTTATNTGTTCAAACTCGCTTTGCTGATTGGGCCAAACTTTGTCNCCACCAAAATTTGTCCATTCATAAACCCCTTCCTCATCTCGATTTGGTTCCCCGTTCGGCAATATTTTTCCATGGAATTGNTCATCTGACCAAAGAAGATTTTCTGAATTAACAAAACCATAGTGCATTATTCTTCCAATCTGCGGAACAACAACGACTTCAACATTACCGTTGCTTATCTGTATCGAATTATCCCATCCCAGATAATTGAATAATTTTACTGAAACATTAGAAAAAGAAGCTGTCTGGTGCTGAGCATCTATTTCATCATGCATCCAAACGACGAGAACCAAAATTAAAATTCTTATTATAGATATTTTCACACTAATTCTCCTTAGCGAAGAGCAGAGACTCCTCCACCTTTGAGGGCACGAGCAACTTCTCTTTCTACGTCTGCTTGTTTAACCATAGTGGTGTCACCGATAGTACTTTGAACAAGAATTCCATGAGCCGCCCCCCATTGTACAGCATCATCAGGACCGTGTCCATTTAACAGTGCTGCAATAACTCCAGATGCAAATGAATCTCCGCCACCCGTTCGGTCGGCGATCTCAATATTTTCTCTAACAGCAGCTTCATGAACTANATCACTTTCAACATCGTATAGGACTGCACTCCAATTAATTCGATCTGCGCTGAGAGCACCTCTTAACTGTGTCCCTATATACTTCAAATTTGGATAATCGTTAGCAACTTGGCGTAACATTTTTGTATAAATATCTAACCAAACCGCAAAAGAGGCATCCTTCGGAACCTTCTCAGTTTCATAACCCAATGCGTCATCGAAATCATCCTGGTTCCCCACAAGAAATTCGACATGAGGCACTATTTCACGATTAATGTCACGCGCACGATTTTTATCTGGTTCGACATTTGACCGGTAGTTTAAATCAAAAGAGCGCCCCGCACCATATTGACCTGCTTTTTTCATACCCTCAACTGCTAAATTGGCTGTTTTATCCGAGAGTAAAGTATAAATTCCTCCGGTACTAAACCACCGTGTACCCAATTCCCCGAACAAATGATCCCAATCAATATCGCCCGGTCCCACCTCTCTCACCGGCGTATGAGCACGATAATATTCCGTAACTGATGGTAAAACTCCCTTGCCTGCCCATGTAAAATTAATGCCATTATGTAAAGTACCCTTACCATCTGTATGGTATTTACCTTTTCCTCTGTTATTGAACCAAACAATGTGATCAGTATCTAATCCGGCTTCTCTTAACTGATTTTCAATATTTCGACCAATTCCATCATCAACCAACGCGGTTACAATAGCTGAACGCAGTCCAAAGCAATAACTTAGTCCCTCAGCAACGTTGGTCTCCCCACCCCCATGCCAAATTCGGGCTTCACGTGCCCGAGCCGTCGGGACCTGTCCAGGATCGACACGCGCCATAACTTCACCAATCGCTATGGCATCGTATTGCGTTTCTGAAGCCGATTTGAGTTGCAGTGCCATTTTTTTCCTTTCGAAAATTTGTAAACTTTATTTTAGATGATATCCGCCATTCAACATTATTTTTCTTTATTGCGATTATGAAATTTACGAAAAAAAGTCCTACTTATAAACAAACCTATAAAGTCAATAAAATATATTTCGCTTAAAGAATTATTCGAATAAAAGCTAAACAATGTGGGCAATCAATTTTGGAATATTTTCCCATTAAATCGACAATTTATTAGAAACAACTACCCGACTATTTCTCTTAATTGATTTTTCTAATGCCTCTAAAGAGGCAACGGGCGCTAACATACTTTCTACTGTCTCGTTTTTTTTACCCGTTTTAAACATTCGACAAAACGTTCGTGTGCCGGTTAAATACGTATTTTTATCGAAAGATATCTCTCGATCAATTCGGCCTTTTTCTCCAATTGCGCTTAAATGAAAGACGGGAGAACCGGATCCGATTAAATTCATGGTAGCCGTCGTTCCATCACGATAGGTTAACACACCAATATGGTTATCTTTTGCTCCCCTAATTATTTGAGCATGTCCCAAATCAACACCTAAAAGATTAATAATCATATCCACCTGATGTATACCGTAGAAAAAAATCCCACCGTATCTAGATTTAAGATCGCATGGTCCAGTGGAAATAATAGATTGTATTTTCCCCAAAGCTCGTAAATCTCGTTTAAACTGTACAAACGCTTGTTGATGAGGTAAAACGGAAAAAGAACTCACTGGCACCGAAAGCTCAGCCGCTCGACTAAGAAAGCGCTTTCCTTCGGAAAGCCGGTAGCAAAACGGTTTATCGATAAATAGAGGTATTTTTGCTTCTAAAAGAGGCCAAGCGGCTGGAAGATGAAATTTCCCATGACGATGGTCAACACAGGCGCCTTGTATTTCACCAATCATTTCAGACGGATCTGTAACGATATTGGGAATATGACCAATCTCTGATGCTTTGAGAGCTAATTTCTTTGTCTCTCCCCAAACATGGGTAACCCGTATTCCAGGTACTTTTTTGTCAATATTTAATAGTTTAGCTATTGCAACAGTATGACTATTTTCAGCACCGACAATACCTATGTTCAATGACATTCTAGTCCTCCCCAAAATTCCATAATCTTAATGCCGTTTTGCCTAAAACCCACTCCAGATCTTCCGTTGAAAAAAAACTCATTTTTTCTCGAACCACTGAAAGCGTCTGAGAATAATCTGCGTTAGTTAGACAGACAGGCCAGTCAGTCCCCCAAGAAATACGTTGTGCACCAAAAGCCTGATATACTTCCTCAACTAAACCATGCGTGTCGGTCCATGGATAACTTTCCTTAGAAATCGACCATGTATGGCTGACTTTAACAAACACATTAGGATAACGAGCCATATCCGTAAGCNTTGATCGACCCTCTTTGTCGTCCGGGTGCACATCCGCCATATGATCAATCACGGTATTCAGTTCAGAATATTTATCAAGTAACTTAGACAAATCTTTAAGTCGTTCTGGACCTGTGAGAATTAACATAGGAATACCTAAGTCCTGCGCCCTGGAAAAAATAGGATCCATCAGTCCGCTATTAAACCAATCATCCTGACCATTACCCGATGGACTCAAACGAACTCCATGTAAGCCCCTTTCCTCCGTCCACATACTTAGATGATCCGGAGCATCTGGATCCTCTGGATTTATCCGACCGACTCCCATAAATTTATCCGGATATTGTGCCACAGTATCGGCCACATAACTATTATCCCACCTGTAATGTATTACTTGAACAAGTACAGTTTTATCCACACCGTTTGCAGCCATTAACTGCAACAGATCTTCAGCTGTTCGGTCTTCTTTTGGAGGGNTCGCATTTTCGGATGGCCACGGATACTTTGGATCATTTTTCCAAATATGCGTATGAGGGTCGATTATTCGCAAAATAACCTCTTTTCCTGTCTGAGTTTTACGATTTAAAAAACGTTTCAAAAGTGTGCACGTCTAAAGGGTGTGTCAACACAAATTAATTATTTTCTCCTGAATTTATCCGATAAAATTCAATAGGATTAAATTATTTGATAGATACGTAGACCCACCAAATTTTTTAAGGACTTGCGTAAACAAAAACTTGCCACTTAACTTGCGAAATCTTAATTTCCGAGCTTAAGGAGAGAACCGACAGTCACTATGACATATCAACCTAAATTCGACTTAGCGACATATGGAGGTGTTTCTTCTAGTGAACAGTGGATATGTGACAGGAATAGTCCCATTGCTCGCATTCAAAATGACCTCATTGAACAACCAGAGCAAAACCTGCGTTATTTTAATCGCATTTCAAACCCAATAGAGCTTCGTAAAATTTCTCTCAAAAAAGATTCGAGACCTCTCGTTGAAGGCGTTCAATTGTTTTGGAAAATGGGTCCGATTGCAACAACCGAATGGATCTCAACAAACATTAAAGGTAGAGGTTCAGATCGACTACAAATAGAAATATTGACGAGGGATTCGAATAATATAGCCGAATCTTTACGCCGTATCATCATTACCTACGATAGTATTTTATCTAGCTATGTTTACGATTTTGAGGCACNCCTTAAAATCATGAATCCCGAATTNTTTGACCAGCCTAGAGAACAAGAATCAAATATTTTTCAATTTGAATTCTGTGATCCATGGTTTTGTAACCTACNAGCACCCGTAACTACATTTCCGGGGAACTGGTATGCAGAGCATACCCACCTTTATGCCGAATGTGCAGACGGTCATATCTGGCAACAACCACTCAACCACATGGCGACAGATATTCCAGTGCCGACCCAATTCATAGATAACGGAAGACTAGTTTTGGCCTCTTCTGCGGACAGAAACCCAGCATTTCGTTTTTTAAAAGATACTGCTTCTAGAACGAAAATTGGTGTTTGTAATTGGTCGTATGACGTTCATTTTAATGCGCAGTACAATCGCGAAGAGCTATACAAACCAATTTGCGAGAGTTTCCGTTTAGAACTTTGCCCTGAAGAAGATATCACTGCTCTAAAAGAAAANGCTCTTCCCGNACCTAAAATTAATTATCTTGGCCACAATGAGTTACCCATATATGAACGAAAATCTAGTTTCACCAAAGGTCTACGCTTAAACGAACCCTATTCAGGCTCAATAGACCCCTGGCCCTGGTTACCCTCGGACACCAACTGCATTTGGTCAAAAGAAATAGNACATAATGACAATTTTTCATTACAGATAAATCGAAAAAAGTCAGGAGTAAGCCAATGGACTATGAACCGCGAAGGACCCGGAGCATGGCTTGAGCGCTGGCATAACAGCAGTTCCTACAAGATTTCCGCTTATATTAAAACGGAAGATTTAGACGGTAGAGGTGCNTGTTTAGCCATACGTTGGGCTATATATAATTCAGAGGAATTGTATCCGTATCACTGCTCAAAATACCTTTCAGGTACGAACACATGGACATTCGTAGAGGTAGTATTAGAGGGCCCACCGCCACCGGATAGTTCTTCCGTTTGTTTGATATTCAGACAGGACGGAACCGGTAAGTCTTATTTTGATGACCTAAATGTGACATTGAATCAAGGAGATTCCTAAACTGTGGTTTACGATTATATAATTGACAACGGAACAATCGTTGACGGTAACTTAACTCCAAAATATCGGGCTGATTTGGGGATTAAAGGCTCTAAGATTACAGATATTGGTGACCTTAAAACTTCCCAGACAAAACACCGCATAGATGCCAAAGGTCTCACTCTGGCTCCAGGATTTATAGACGTACACAATCACTCTGATGGTTGGTTACGAAAAACACCTAATTTCCTTCCTAAGACATCCCAAGGATTTACAACGGAAGTCCTAATGGCTGACGGAATTTCTTATGCCCCTGTGGATAATACAACTTGGCGACATTGGATGTATTACATGCGAGCATTAAACGGCCTCCAACAAAATGATTATGATGGATGGGAAAGTATCGAGGATTATATGAATGGCCTAGATGGAACGACGTGTCAGAACACAATAACCCATTTCCCTTATGCGCATGCTAGAACAATGGCCATGGGATGGATAAGATCGGTTCCAGATGATGTACAAATGGAGGAGATCCAAACCAGTATAATACGGGGTATGGAAGAAGGTGCCGTGGGAGTCTCAACGGGCTTAGACTATATTTCGGAATGTTTCGCCCAAACAGATGAAATTATTGAAGCCTGTAAGGTCATATCGCCATATAACGGTCTATATGTAACTCATATACGATACAAAAAAGGAACTCTATCCGGCATCAAAGAGGCAGTGGAAATAGGAAAACGGTCTAATGTTTCCGTACATATATCTCACCTAAAAGGTACTAGTAATCAGCAAATAGATGAAATTTTAAACTACATAGATCAAGTTGCTATTAATGAAGTAAACTTTTCCTTCGACGTATATCCTTATCTCCCAGGCTCGACAATGCTTAACTACATGCTACCATATGAAGTTTGGGAGGAAGGGCCACTTTGTGTCTTATCTAAATTGAATAACCCAGAAATCCGGGAACGCTTTGCAAGAATTATTGATAGATATGAAGTAAATTTAGACCACATATATATTGCCTGGCTCCCTAGTGTCGAAAACGCACAATATATTGGTCGCTCTTTAGGTGACTATGTAAAAGAAAATGGTAAGGAACCAGCAGATGCACTATCTGATCTATTAATCGATGAGAATTTAGCAGTACTACTCGTCTTTCACCATGGAGACGACGAACTCGTTCATCCGTTTCTATCCCATCCATCCTATATGATGGGCACAGATGGGATTTACTTCCCTAACGGTGCAGTACATCCCAGAATGTACGGATCTGCGGGAAGACTGCTCGGCCCTTGTGTTAGAGATCATAAACTCTTTAATCTTGAAACTGCAGTTCATAAACTCAGTGGTTTACCNGCCCAACGTTTTGGAATTAAAGACCGCGGGTTTATCAAGGAAGGTTATCAGGCTGACATAGTCGCATTTGATGCTAGAGCTGTAAAGGATCAAGCCACCTATAAAAACCCGCACCAATTTTGTTTCGGCATTAACCATGTCTTAGTTAACGGCACAGTCATAATAAAAGACGGACAAGAGGTTGATTTAAAGACAGAGACCTATCCCGGAAAGGCACTGCGATACAATAAGAAATGACACCCTTTCTCTTATTCATTTCAACAGAACAAAATGTCAAATAGCCAGCACAAAAGAAGTTTCCGAAGTTTTATCCAACTCACCCCACATAAACTTATTAATCTTAACGCAAAATAAGTAATCCTTTACTCATTAGGGATCAAGCGACCGAGGCAGAGCATCTGTTACGACGTAGATGAGAAAGTAGTGTAATAATTTGAAACATCATCACAAAAAACGCATTCCAGGTCATATAATACCTGCAGACCTCAAGGTGACCACCTCTTCATCTTTCATACCAAGCATTGATTTTAAAATCTCCCGAGTATGTTCGCCGAGTAATGGCGCAGGTGTCAAAAGCTCAATAGGGGAACTAGAAAATTTCAGAGGNGAATTTGGCATTTTTTGAGGACCTGCTACGGGATGTTCAATTTCAATTAGCATCTTGCGTTCCGCAATCTGGGGATCATTACAAACCTGTTCAATGTCCTGAATAGGTCCACACGGGATGCCTGCCTGCTCCAATTTATCCAACCAATGTTCTACAGAATATTTAATAAAATACTCTTGTAGGATTTCATCCAAATNTTTTTGATTTGATGAACGAGAGGCATTATCANTAAACCTGCTGTCCGTTATAAGATCACATACACCCAACGTTCGACACAATTGGCTCCACAGACCATCGTTACCGATCGCAATGACAATATAGCCATCGCTGGCACGAAAAAATTGAAATGGAGTAATCGTAGGATGCCTCGAACCAATAGGTCCAGGGATTGAATCTTCGAGATAATATCTAGCAATGGCGTTCTCCAGCAAAGCCACCTGACAGTCAAGCATAGACACGTCTATTTGCTGCCCAAAACCAGTTCCCTTCGCATGTCCCCAAGCTGCCAGAATGCCAATCGTACTAAACAGAGCTGCGCTTAGGTCCGCAATAGATGAACCGACTCGGACTGGCGGTTCACCGGGGTTTCCAGTAATGCTTGAAATTCCACCCATTGCTTGTATGATTACATCATACGCAGGGCGTTTAGCATAGGGACCCGTTTGGCCAAAACCAGAAATGGAAGCATAAACTAAGTGAGGGTGACTGTGAGAAAGTTGATCGTAACCAAGTCCAAAACGATCCATACTCCCCGGCCGAAAGTTTTCTACAATCACATCGCAATCCTTTAATAATTGCCGAACAATATCGCCACCTCTGTGTGTCCTTAAATCGATTGTTATACTTTTTTTTCCACGATTAACACTCGAAAAATAAGCACTTTCACCGTTTTGAAATGGACCAAAAGATCGAGCTTCGTCTCCAACTTCAGGTAATTCCACTTTTATGACTTCTGCTCCGAGATCAGCTAGAATCATTGTGGCATATGGACCAGCCAACACGCGAGTCAGGTCAAGAACTTTCATTCCATCTAAAATATTTTCCATTTTTTGTCAGGCGAATCTCACAAGATCAGCTCCTTGACCAGGAGATGCCACATTTTCTTGCAAACAAACCTGCTTCTCGACTATAGAACTTAGCCTTTCCGTAAAACTATCCGCCTGATTTCCATCGATATATTCCCTATTAATCAAACCGCCCATGTTACCACCCCAACCAGCTCCTAAACGCTGTACAGCACCTGCGAAAGGTCCTCCTGTCTCGACGAGATAATCGTTTACCGAGCGAACGACCTTATCGTATTCCTCAGTCATTCTTCCGTAGCCACCGGGCAAAAAACACAGTTGACCCTCTTCTTTACCCTCTTTGATTAAATCTATTCGCATTTCCAAGTCTTCAACTGTCACTTCGCGATCAAAATCACCAACATGCGAAATACGCATTAGTTCAAAAACCTTATCCATTGATCGTTCCTTCATATATTCGAGCATATACCGAACTCTATCCTGTTCAGCCAAACCAAATGCAACGCGGCGGCGCAAGTAGATGGGAGTTTCTTGATCGATGAAACCAAATT
>NZPK01000101.1 GCA_002693325.1 Gemmatimonadota bacterium
GGGGTCTCCGATCCATAAGACCTTGCGCGGAACCGTGATCCACTTGCCGAACATGCGGATCTCCTCTGAGGCAAGTGGGAGGCGGAGCAGCAGATTATAACGCAGATGGGCACACAGATCTTTACGTTACCAACTTAGGTCCAAATGTACTCTACGAAAACAAAGGTGACGGTACGTTTTCCAAAGTCTCGACACCAGATTCAGATAATAGTTGGAGCACGAGTGCTGCCTTTTGTGATATAGACTTAGACGGAGATCTGGATTTATATGTAGCTAATTATGTGGAGTTTGATCTTAAAAATCCTAAGGTTTGTTTCGTCGGAAATAGTAAAGATCGGCTATATTGTGACCCAAGGAAATTTGATGGGATATCAGACCGACTATATCTAAATAGTGGGGATGCAAAGGATTGGCGATTTATTGATAAAACAGAGGCTTTTGGCTTACAGAACATAACCGGGAAAGAGCTTGGAGTAGTATTTGGAGATTATGACCAAGACGGTGATCCAGATCTCTATTTGGCTAATGATATGACGCCAAATGCTTTGTTTAGAAATGATGGTGATCGGTTTGTCGAACGTGGGTTGGCAAGTGGTACGAGTTTAAATGACGAAGGGGGTATTGAAGCTGGTATGGGTGTGGATATGGCGGATATAAATGGGGATGGTTTACAGGATATTTTTGTTACTAATTTCCAGTGGGAAAGTAACACCCTTTATAAAAATATCGGGAATGGTTTTTTCGTAGATGCGACGGTTACTTCAGGTATCCATAAAATAAGCATGCCATACCTTGGATTCGGAACCCTTTTTCTTGATTCAGATATTGACGGTGATTTGGATATATTTGTGGCGAATGGCCATGTTTACGACAATGTTAAGAGTATTGATCACGCCAGTGATTATGCTCAACGTAATCAGTTGTTGCTCAATAGTGGAGATGGAATTTTTCGGGAAGTAATAGATTTTAATACGGGGGAACTCTTTGTTACTCGGGGGCTAGCGTCCTGTGATTACGATAACGACGGGTATCCCGATGTTGGATTGAGCAACAACGGTGGTCCGGGTCAGTTGTTACGGAACAATTCTAATAGGGACAATAATTGGATTGGAGTAAAATTAATTGGCTGTGTAGATAATACAGATGGTATAGGAGCTACTGTAACTGTTGTTTATGGAAATAATAGTTTGCGGCGAGAGCTTCGGACTGGCGCGAGCTATCTTTCGGGGCATGATCTTCGTTTACAGTTTGGTCTTGAAGAAGTGGCTCAGGTAGACACAATCAAGGTCGAATGGCCATCAGGAAACACTCAATCTTTAGTTCATCCAATGATAAATTCATATGTTGAAATTACACAAAGGAAACGGCCATGAGGCGTGTTCAGATTTTGGCGCTGTGTGCAGTGGGATTAGCCGGAATATATGGATGTGAAAAAGATTTTGTCGAGAATGATGAAAATAAACCTGATGTTAAAAAAGCGATCTCCACCGAAGGGTCGGCAGCCAGTAGTTCACTTACAGTGGCCGATCCACGAATTGAAGCTCGCGCCCTTCTAATTCAAAGAAAGTATAGAGAGGCTTTGGGAGCTTTCGAGAAAGCGCGTCGATTATATCCTAGATCTGGAGAAATTTTATTTGGTATTGGACGTGCTCATTTGGCTCTGGGGAATAGCGATAGTGCCGCACAGTTTTACGAAATGGGTATTGCGCTGGAACCTTATAATCCCGCCTTACTTATTGGAATGGGTAACTTTCATCTTAAGTACAATCGTTATGAAGAAGCGGGTATTTCGTTTAGGTCTGCTTTAGCTATTGATTCTACAAAAATTGTTGCATTAAGAAATCTTGCTGCGGTTCTTGCAAAACAAGGTCGCCTAGCTGATGCTTCTAAAGAGTATGAAAAAGCTCTTGAGCTAGTTCCTGCCCACATTCCCACAGAGTTTAATTTTGGTTTAGTTCAACTTCATTTGGGTGAATACGAACAAGCTGAAAATATATTAATTCAAGTTGTAAAAAAAGATTCCATGAATTCACGCGCTCTTTTTGCTTTAGGTAAGGCGATGATTAATCAGGGTGAAATCATCCAAGCAAAGCAATATTTTGAGCGGACTTTACAAATAGNTACCACCTATGCTAAAGCTCATATACAGTTGGCAAAAATTTTGTTAAAGGAGAGTCAGTTAGACGAGGCTGCTGAAAGATTAAGAAGGGCTATTTTAGTCCAACCCGGAATTTCTGAATCATTTCGTTTACTTGGTCAGATACACCTTCGTCAAGGCAGACAGAGTGCTGGACAGAAATCATTAGATGCTTACGAAAAAGTGAAGAAGTTTGAGAAAGAAATTGATTTATTGAAGGAGCGCTTGTGGGATGATCCTGATGATGCTGAAGCTCATTATGCTTTGGGATATATTTATGCTAGGCTAGGTTTTACGGGAGTTTCTTTACCACACTATGGACGAGTTATTCAAATTAATCCTGGACATATAAAAGCTTTGAATAATTTAGGAAATATTTATCTCCGCACGGGGAACTTAGATCAGGCTTTTGCTGCTTATGAACAGCTTCTTTCGCATGAAGAAAATCACGTAGGAGCAATGACCGCACTGGCTCAGATTTACTTACAAAATGGAAAGATTGACAATGCAATTCTCTATTTGGAAAAAGCTGTGGAGATTGAAGATAGGTATTTACCTGGTTATATGGGTTTGGTCGAAGCTTATAAGGCTAAAGGTGACGTAAAGCGTAGCGAAGAGGCACGAAGTCGAGCTATTGAACTAAAAGGAGAGCAATAAAAGTGATATCAAACATGTTTACGAACTGTATTATTGTAGTTTTCATTTTTGNAGTTTTTGTTGGNTGTGNANNGGAATCTGAGGATAAACAAANCAAGACGGTTATAGTTCCGGAGGGAATGTTAGCTGTTGTAGACNATCAAGTTATTTCTGGTAAAGATCTTTTGGATTACGAAGGAGAAATACAACAAGTNCACAAATCTCAAAAGGATGGCTATGAGGGACATTACGATCATTTAAGTAGTTTGATTGATGAATATTTAATGATTATTCGAGCTGAAGAGCAAGGTTTAGACAATGATGCTGAGCTAAAGGTTAAATTGGAGCGCGTTGAACATGTTGCTATGATTGAAGCGTATTTGCATGAGACCGTTGGTCAAAATATACCAATTACTGAGGATGAGCTACGTGCGAATTTTGATTCTCATCCGGCTCGTTACGCTGTGAGAGGAGCGCACATTCTGGTTTCTTCAGAAGAGCTTGCAGATTCACTTTATCGTTTAATCTCGTCTGGAGAACGCTCTTTTGAGGATTTGGCAAGGGCATATTCATTAGATGAAAAGACAGCAATGAATGGAGGTGATTTCGGCGGTTATTATGCCTTTGACAGAGTCTCCGATAAAGTTTACCAAAAGGTCTTTAGTGTTGAAGTTGGGGAAACTAGCGAACCTTTTCGATCTGCTNAAGGATGGGAAATTACGAAAGTTTTAGATCGAAAGACAGTTCCTTTTGAAAAATACAGGACTGTCATTTTACGAGCCACAATGATGAAGAAATTTAATGCGCTAAAGAAAAGTCACATAGATAGCTTACAATTTCGTTTGAATTTGAAAGTTGATTCTGATCTTTTGGCTCGTTTTGTAACGCAGTGGAATAAAAATATTGGATCTCCTAATCTAACACCAGAAGAATTTTCTCAGAGTTTATATACATTCGACGGAGGCGAAATTTCGGCCGAAAACGTCATGTATTTATTGCAAAACACTAATTTAGGCCAGTCAAAAATTGACAGTACTGTGGTAGAACTTCGTGTGAGAGAAAAAGGAGCACCAGACCTATTACTGGGACACGAAGCTCGGAAACTAAATTTCCACAAAAAACAGGTCGTGCGTGACAAGGTGAAAAAAGCAAGACATAAAGAGTTACTTCAGAGGTTTTGGAAGAACAACGTGCTTAGCGATATCAAGCCATCCGAAGAAGATGCTAGGAAGTATTACGACGAACACCCAGAGCGTTTTAAAAAGCCGGCTGAAACTGTGATTCAAGAAATACTCGTAGCAACAAAAACTGATGCGGACAGCCTCATTCAACTGATTCGTTCTGGTGAAGATATGTCCGATTTAGCAACGCGTTTTAGTCTAAGGCGTTATTCCGATGAAAACGGAGGACTATATGCGATACGGCCCTTTGAGAGGCTGATTTACGGCGAACTTATGGATGCAGTAAAAACTGCAGAATTAGATGAATTAATTGGTCCTATTGCAATTAATACTCCGATGCCTTCTACTTTACGGGAAACACAGAAGATCGACGTTGCCTATTCGATTTGCAAAGTTTTGGAACGAATTGATGAAGGGACGCAAGCCTTTGTAACGCAAAGAGATAGAGCCTTATTCTTTGTAGAGCAAATCATGCAGCAAAATTTCGTCGGTGATATGACAAAATCTCTACGCGAAGGCTATGCTGATCGTTGGGCAATAAATGTCTCGGCACTACAAAGTTTCGCTAACAAAACTGACAATACTAAGGAAGTAGTTGCAGATTGATAATTTACAAACTATTTTTCAACTATCTATAATACTATAATAGNATNNGGTGATTGCGAAACTAGGCTTCCATGTTAAGATTATTCGAAAGTATTAGATGTTTGACCGTTTCAAAGATTATAGCTTTGTGGGTCGTTTTTATTGGCCCAGCTGATGCGGAAATTGTTACGTGGAAAATAGGCGGAAGTGGTGTTTCTTGGTCAGAGAGCGATTCTGCAAACGTGCTTGTCGAGTATCAGTCCGTCACCAACTCTATACGACCATTAATGATTCATTCCGATACGACTGTATTTGCCTTTTTAAAAAACTGGTCTCCCAAGAGAGATCCAGATGAATTGGGTTTTGTAGATGGAGAGAGGCCGAGGGCGTGGAAAGGCTGTTGCGGGACCAGCTCGACAGTCGATAATGCTCTAAACTTAATAGATGGATCCGGTGAGACGTATAATCCAGTTACGAGCAATGCGATTAGTAGCGAATATTATACTATCGATTTAGGCGCTCCAGTACCCATTTTCCGGTTTGGAATGAGAACTCCGGATAAAGGCTTTTTTCGTGCCGATGGTACACCTTTAAACGAAGACGCTATACCGGCCTATGAAGTTTCGATCGCTCCCGACACGAATAATGATGTATTATTCACGGCCGATCCAATAGGTGAGATCATCACGGAAGCACGAGAAAATGTCAATCCTAACATTGTAGTAGATTTTCCTAAACAATATGTTAGATATGTGCGTTATAAACGAAAAAATTCAGTTTTAGATGCTTTTAGCAACCAATCTTCTTTTCACGCGGGAACTGCTAGAAAAGGTACATTAGGAGATTTTTCGCTTTTTGGGGAGGGGATACCGTCTCGTGCCAACTACAAAACAAAGATTTTAGAGTTAGAAGAGATAGTTAATTTTGGGAATCTCTATTGGAATGTGACTCCAATGCGAATTGTGGATGGAAAAGAAGAGGAAGCGCTTGATGCCAAGGTTTGGGTGGAAGTTGAGGCTCGTACGGGTTTAGATTCAACTCCGGAGATCTACTACGAATTCACCGACATGGCTACCCGTATTCCAGTGACTCAAGAGAGATATCAAAAAAAATTAAAAGATCAGTCAGGATCGGTTACAAATGCTGACGGTTTAGGTGGAATTATGACGATTACGGTTCGACCGAAACCAGGTATTCGGGCTGGCATTGAGTCAGATAATGAAAATTGGACCTATTGGTCCTTTCCTGCGACAGAGTCGGGCGCACCACTTAATTTAAACCGTGGATCTTTCCTGCAGTTGAAGGTCGTATTGCATAGTGAGCGTTTTGACGTTTTTGCTCGATTAGATTCCCTTTGGATAGAGACTTCCCCAACACTGGCGACGCGTGTTCTTGGAGAAATCGCCCGTCGCGACCTTCTTGATCCAGGAAGGGGAGTCGCAGAAGTTTCGCTGGGAGAGGAGACTGATTTTGTATATGATATCAGAGCTGAATTCTTAGCTAATGAAAAGGGATTCGATTCTGTAAAAATAGATGTTGGAAGTGAAAATGCTGTTTTTCAATCTCTGAAATTAGATGGAATAGAGATTGCGCCTAAAGCTGTAGAGCTTGCCGGATCTTCACTTACCATTAGGTTAAATTCGCCAATAAAACGTAATCAAAATTCTGCGATGAGAATTGAATTCAGATCTACTATGTTTGATTATGCGAGGAAATTTTCCGCTAATGTCTTTAATAGCGACCAAGATGATTTGCCGCAACCCGTAGAAAGTGGGGATGCCAGTGAAGAAATCAGAACAAATGATCTTCGTGTTTTGGCTATTTCAGATTCGAAAGTTGCTGTTGTTCAGGACGTCTCGATTTCGAGTAGTATATTTACCCCAAATTCTGACGGTATAAACGATAGGTTAGCTATTTCATATCAACTTTATGGTTTACCCGAGCCAGTAGATGTGTCCTTGCGAGTTTTCGCGTTAGATGGACGTGTATTAGCATCGGTGAAACAGGGAATGCAGNTTTCTGGTATACAGCGTGCTGAATGGGATGGGCGTGGTGATAATGGCAATATCTTACCTCCTGGGCTTTATCTGATTGACATACAGATTACTGCCGAGAGTAGCCCAGTAATAAAGAAGCTACCAGTTAGCATTGCCTACTAAATTGCTCAAGGTGATTTGATGATGAGTAAACTAAAATATTTCTTGCGATCTGTTATAGTCGCGTCAAATCTTTTCATTTGCCAGTCTGTTCACGCTGATGTTTTAACGTACANGGATGAAGGTGCATGGGTAGCCGGATGGGATTTAAAACCAGGGATAACTGTATTTGACAGTGAAGGTAATTTAGGACTTANAAAATTCAGAAAAAACATTAACGCTACTCAGGATGCTCATTTGTTCAAACACCCCACCAATGAAAAGGGTGAAGTTTATGGGGGTATATGGACTGCATTAAGCAACCCAACCAACGCCGACGCCATCATAGATGGAGATTTGAAAACATCTTGGACACCTGATGGGAACGATGAATTGGACCAGTGGATTGTCCAGATCGATCTGGGTCGCGTCGTTTTAGCAAAAGAGATTCGAATACACTTTCCCGATGAAGATGGTCGTAAGCCTTTTCGTCAATTTAGTGTATTCGCATCGACTGGAGCTTATGTTTCTGCTGTGGAGGATTCATACCGTTTTTTCCCGGTATATCGTACTACAAAGCCTAATTATGATGAATTAATATCCGTTGGATTTCGCCCTGAAGTAGAGGATACTACGCGCTTCGTTGATAAAGTTAGCGGGACAAAGGCCCAAGACGGTAGTCCGTCCAAGGGGGCAGGGATTTCTGAAGATGTTGCTCTTGGTAAGGCAAAATTGGCTCATTTTTCATCAGATTTAGGATTAAGAGATGTCGAAGCGGAAAGCAATTGGAAGACGATTCAATTCATTCGATTCATTGTAGATGAGAAACAGTTGGACGGTGCNCTTGCGGAGATTGAGGTGATTTGCGTAGGCGATAATGTCAGTTTAGGTGTCGAGTCGAGAGGTGGAAGTTANATAAANGGATCNAGAGCTCCCGATCCATTTTTTTGGCTTGATGGAAATTTAAACACTTATGGGGTTGTGGAAGTACATCANCAGTTTACCGAATCACGTGGNACTGCTTTCGATGGTGGATTATGGTGGAAAGTGGATCTTGGCGTTACTTATTGGATTGATGATGCATTTATGTATTGGCAAAAAGCTGGTGAGCAACTTTCAACATTCAGATTAGGCACTAACAATGCTGGTACGGGTTATACTTTCTACGGATCTGATGGCACACGATCTCTATCTGGTGACTTAGACTATGATGAGTGGATTTTTGAGCCAGAATGGACCAATGGAAGGGAAGAATATAAACGTCACTATAGGTATTTGTTCAATGCAAGAAAGGTACGGCACATTTTCTGGCTTGCGTTGAAAGATTTGGGCTGGCGTGCTCATCCCATGGAATTCCAAATGTTTTCGCCAGGCTATCCTGCTGAAGTTGTCCTTTTGTCAAAATACATAAATCTCGGAGAATTAGATGGAGATGGACAGCCNAAAGTAATAAAGGCTGTTCACTGGGAAGCAGATACCCCCTCGGGGACACGAATNCAGCTTCGAACTCGNTCTGGTAATGAACAGGGTGAGGAATATACTTTCTATAATAAGATTGGTGAAGAAATCACTCAAGAAAAGTGGAATACGGTTCCAAAGGTTTTACGAGGAAAAGTTGATACTTCAATTGTTGTAGGTGAGGATTGGAGTAACTGGAGTAATACCTATAAACGATCCGGTGAAGAATTCAAATCGGACAGTCCACGTCGTTTTGTCCAGATGGAACTGATTCTGTCGACAGAGGATTACAATGTCGCTCCATTAGTGCGTTCTTTGTCGGTAGAGTATGTAAATGCTTTAGTCAANGGTGCCCGTGGATCTATTCTTCCTAAGACTGCTAAACCGAATGTAGATACAAACTTCACGTACGAACTAATTCCAGATATAAAGCCTGATAATATCGGCTTTGANATCATGCGCTTAATCATACCCGATCTTTTGCAGGTGGAAAATGTTGAGGTTCGTTACAACAATGAGGTGGTTCCATTTAAGAAATATGAGATAGTTGCTGATTCGGTATTAATTTCTATGCCTGAGAGTGTGCTAGCAGATTCAGTGCAAGTCAACTTTAGGACAAAACTAGTTAGAAATGCGGCTGTCATTAAGCTTGATCTTGGTTCTTCTGATTCTCCTGGTTTGTGGCAGAATGTTGAACCGGCCGAACGTCGCTCCGACGTTGTTTTACTACCGGACTTAGTCACAACTAATCGCATATTTGATCAGATCGAAATTAGCAACCGGATGCTATCTCCAAACCGAGATGAAATTAACGACAGTCTAGATCTTAATTTTACCTTGTTAAGGGTAGATGTTGCTGAACCTGTCGTAGAAATTTGTGATCTTTCGGGTAGAGTTATTGCAAATTTGGCTAATTGGGGGCATGGAAGTTATCACTCTTATAGTTGGAATGGAGAGGGTCATCGGGGTAATATAGTTTCTCCCGGAATATATTTTCTGAAATTGGATGCTAATTTAGATGAGGGAGATTATACCCGATATTATACTATTTCTGTCGTGTATTGATCAGCCAAAAATGTAAAGTATTGCGGTTTTCAAACTGAGCCTTATTGATTTTGGTAGCAGTGATAATTTTCCAGAAAAGGAAGTTGAATTAAAATAACTGTTTAGTAGTTTAGATCTCAAATTTTATGTAGAATTTTGGAGTTTCCCTCAATGCAGACCCAAATATTTTTAAGTTTACTTTTACTTAATGTCGCAGGCTTTGCTGAAACGCTAACCTTTGATAGTCCGGAAGGATGGAGTAGTTGGGCGGTGCCTAAGGATGTTGTTTGGTTTAGCGATGAAGGTGAACTCAAACTTAAACGGTATCGTAAAAATATTAATGCAGTTTCTAATGCTCAAACTTTTATCCAGCCTACACAAACTCGAGGCGAAGTCGCTGGTGGGATATGGCAAGTGGGTTCCGGTTCGCAAACTGCTGAAAACTTGATCGATGGGGATTTATCTACGACATGGAGGCCTAATCAGGAAGATACACTTGTAGATTGGGTTGTTACAGTTGATCTGGGACGTCCTGTACTGGCTGAGCGAATCCGACTACATTTTGTTGATGAAAAAAGCATTAGTCCATTCTCTCAATTCAGTGTTTTTACATCAACAGGTGCACGTATTGAATCAACCGGAGACTTATTTAAATTTTCTCAGGTTTATACGACAAGTAAACCTAATAAAGAAACTTTCATTGATATACAGTTGGAGGGTCAGCAAGATACTGCAAGAGTTATTGATGAAAACTTATCTATTGACTGGAGTGAATTTCGCGATTTCCGAACGGTTCGTTTTATACGATTTCGCGTAGATAAAAAATCTGAAAATACTGGGTTAGCAGAGATTGAGGTTATAGCAGCTGGAGATAATATTAGTTTAGGTGTTGTGGAAAGG
>NZPK01000102.1 GCA_002693325.1 Gemmatimonadota bacterium
GCCGAATAAGTGGCCCAACCCTCAATAGAATCAAATGCTTTTAATATTCTTTTCTCGGAGCTAGCATGTACTATTTTACCATTGATAACTAAAGAAAACCGGTACTGTTCGGTCTGTTCGGAAGAAGAATAGGTAAAAGGCTCATCGGAAATACCAAGCACTGTAAGATAGAGAACTGCTTCAGCACCATCCTGATCTACAATACGCAATCGTCCGTCTTCCATATATAATTCCGTCGCACGCTCACTTAAGCGCTCTGCAACAGCAAATTCAGCCGTAAAACTCTCAGCAACTGGAATAGTTAAAGTCCGAATTCCACCAATCATTCCTTCTGACGTCGAGTAATAAGAACATCCTACAGAACTAATCGCATATAGAAAAAGGAATGGGGAAACACAGAATCGACAAACTATATTTTCTACAGAAAGACGAAATGATTTCATAAACAACTTATTCCTGCGACCAACCTCTAGCACGAGCATTTGTATCCCCTTGCACGTAATCTAAAAGAAAATCCTTCGGATCTACGTAACCTTTTGTACCCCCTTTTTTCCGGTCGATGTAACGGACGGAATAATGTAAATGCGGNCCTGTNGAACGACCTGTATTTCCCATCNACCCTATCTTTTGATTACGGCTAACTCGTTGACCGACTTTGACAATATACTCATCCAGATGTCCATATTCTGTACGAAACATACCTTCACGTAAAAAAGTAGTTCCATCGGAGTTTTTCTCTTCTGCACTATGTTCAATAACCACTATATTACCCAATCGTCTATCCATATACGCATGAGTAACTANCCCGTCACCCGTTGCGACGACAGGTGTCCCTAAGCGACCTGCGAAATCGACTCCAAGATGACGTGCTCTCGCTCCCGTAAAAGGATCCTTACGAAACCCAAATCCAGAAGATATCCACGTACGATCCTTCGGTACTGGCCAAATTGTCGGAAAATGACGGAGATCCCCCTCACTGAGTAAAAACTTTCGTTCTATCTCTGCAAAACTCTGTTCTTGAAATAAAGCCATTTGGTGTAACATCTGTAGTTTTGCCGTAGTTCGTTTTACATTTTTCCCATTACTTATTTGCGAAAAGTCTCCACTCAACTCAGTTCCTCCTATTCCTCCTCTCCGCATTTCTTCAGAAAAAGATTCCATCATATGGTAATCTCTTAATCGCTCATCATCCTCNATAAGTCTCTCTAAAATTTTTTCTATCTCAGCAACTTGAGTATCCTTTAAATGTAACTCCTTTTCTAAACGTTCCTGTTCGGTAAGCAATAGATCTGTTAAAGTCTCCTGCTCCAATTTCTTGAAATAACCATAGGTGAAAAACATTGACAATATTGAAACGGACACCAGTGCAGCCATAAATACATAAACGACAATTCTCCCCAAGCGATACTCACGCACTGCTCCGCCATTAGCCGGAACAATCATAAATGTCGTACGACTTTCTTGCATAAAAACCTTTTTATAAATACAATTTCAGTTGTAATACGGAAGAAAAAACTATGAGAAACCCACTTAGTAGTCAAACAAAACAACCTTTCTAAAATGCTACTAGCAATCGACATCGGAAACACTAATATTGACTTAGCATTATTTGAAGAATCTCTACTTATCTCAAAGAAGACAATTTCAACTANGCAAATCAATTATGGCGACCATGAAATGTCGGTAAGTGAGTTCATAAAAAATAACTCCCTCGANAAACGAATATCANNNGCCTTGATATCTTCCGTCGTAAAAGGTTTAGGTNNCAATTTTGTTCACTANTGCTCNCAAAATAAAATTGCTGCCAAGCAAGTCGATAGCACTTGGGATTTAGGAATAGTCATTGACTATTATCCTCCAGAACATGCAGGCATTGATCGCCTGCTCTCTGCGACAGCTGCCTTTGAAATTGCACNACAAAAACACTCCGTTGTGATTGCCGACGCTGGAACAGCAGTTACCGTCGACTTAGTTGATTCTTCCGGAACCTATCTGGGTGGTACAATTGCACCAGGTCTCAAGTTGATGAGTCAGGCACTCACATCAAACACGAGTCTCTTACCAGACATTNACTTGNAAAAAAATCCTTCCCTACCTGCTTCTAATACTCCGNAAGGAATTCGCTCTGGAGTATTATANGGAACAGCGTCAATGATAGATGGGCTCGGTGAACGTTTGGCACAATCCGTTTCAACTCCAACGTGGTCTGTCATTACTGGTGGAGACGGCCCTCTACTTTTCTCACATATCCACAGATATCAAAAGTGTATATGTAATTTGGTTCTTTACGGATTAGCCAAAGTTTGGCGACGACATCATTGACGAACCACAGGAGTGAACTTATTATCACGACACGTAATTTTAACCTGGATTATAAGTGGGGAAAATGACCCAAAAATTGTTTACTAACTATTATATCGTAATCCTCATAGCTGTAGGTTCGAATGTAGCCGCTCAAAACGTTGAGAAAGATTACAAAGAGGTGTTGTGGCCCGTTGCACAACGTATTCATGAGTACTACTTTGAAGAATTGACTCCTGATACACTTATGCAAGCGGCTGCGCGCGGTTTTTTTGCTGCAATGGATCCAGCATCCGAATTCGATATCAGCACTGAGAGTATGCCGAAANCCGTTNATCCCAGGAAAGAACTAGCAAATCGGTTTACAACCCTTATGCAGGTAGCTAAGAGTTTAGACGATTCAGCCTATTACCATACCCCTTCAGACACGTTGATTAGATTCGGAATTGCGGGAATGATGCAGGTTCTTGACCCCTATTCTGTATTTTTAGAGACGCGAAATCTGGATAATTTCAATATCCAAACACAAGGTAAATACGGTGGATTAGGTTTCCGAATTCAAGTAGTTTACCCTGATAGCGCTATAGCTGTTTGGAGTTTATTACATTCCGATACTCCAGCAGCGCGAGCAGGTATACATTCAGGTGATTTAATTTTAGCAATTAACGGTGAATCAACGCGGGAAATGGATGCGGGTGACGCTGCCGATCGAATGCGAGGCGAACCGGGAACTTCCGTGACACTAACACTAAAGAGAGCTGGCCATGATCACCCGCTTGATATATCAGTCGTCCGAGAAGAAGTTCAAATGAGCAGCGTTGCGGTGCAGAAACTCTTTCCAGATAAAACTGGTTACGTGAAACTGGATCGGTTTCAGAGAGGTTGTAGTATTGAATTGAAAGATGCTCTTCTGTCCCTAAGAAGTGAAGGTATGAAGCGCATTATATTAGATCTACGTGGGAACGGCGGAGGGTTTTTGAATGAAGCCGTAGATATAGCTGACCTGTTTTTACCAACCGATAGATTAGTGGTTTATACCGCTGGCCGAGCATTTCAAGATACAACTATATATGAGACATCTAATTCGGCTTTGTTTGCAGAAGAGCCTCTGATAGTTCTTGTCAACAGTCAATCTGCTTCTGCATCAGAAATTGTAGCCGGAGCAATACAGGATTGGGACCGTGGTATAGTGATCGGATCGACGACTGTAGGTAAAGGTTCAGTACAACAGGTGATTCCTATTAACGAACATTCCGAACTTAAGCTCACTATGGCTGCATGGCATACTCCTTCTGGACGCTCTATCGACAAACGAATGCGCAAAGATTCTACTCTTGTAAATGAACCGCCCGAAGAGTTTCGAACTTTACTACTAAACCGTATTGTACGTGGAGGCGGTGGAATTACGCCTGATGTAGAAGGAATAATACGTAAGGGTAATCGATTATGGTGGCAATTAAACGGTTTCTCTGATCTTAACAATCAATTCTTTTACTATGCGCGCCAATACCGAGTAAATCATCCCGATATTACCAGAGAGTTTAGAGCTAACTCGGAAACATTCACCGAATTTAGGTCTTTTGCCACAGACCGTGAATTTGATTATGTAAGCGAAGCTCAAGCTCATATTGAAGAGCTTAACGAAATGGCAGAAGAAGAATACTCAGAACTAGAAGAAACGATCAAAGTCTTAATTAAAAAAATTGACCAGGTAGAAGAACGTCATTGGGAAGAAAACAAAGAATTAATTTTATGGCGTCTTACCTATGCCATTCTCGAGAAATCTTTCGGAGTAAAGTCTGCCGAATTTTTTAACGTGGAAGAGGACAAACAAATTCAACAAGCCAGAGATCTAATTTCTGACAATACAGAATTCGAAAAATGGTTTTCTGTTGAAGAGATAGGGCTAAATATTGAAAAGAACAAAAATGACCTTGACTCGGCAATCCAGTCTCCCTAGCGCCACGAAACCAAAGTGCCAAAAGTATCAAGATCTGACCAACTCCTGATTGGACTGGGAATATCGTTACATATAATATTCTTGTACTCACTATCTAGCGACGTTTTACGCCTATTCTTTAACGACTCTTCGCATACCCAACGGGGATTCGATTTTGGCATATTTTATCTTGCAGGAAAAGCAATTTCTAATGGCAGCAGTATCTACGATGTAAAGGGAGCTTTCGGCTATCGTTACCTTCCCTTATTCGCCTATTGTTTTGGTCAATTTTACGCAAAATTTTCCGCATTAACAGCCTATTATATCCACATTGCTATTAGTGAAGTTTTACTGCTATTCAACATATACATGACCTATCTTTGGACATCAAACACTAAAATTCGAACTCATGCGATTTTTATGTGGCTAGGGTTTTCCCCATTTTTTCTTGAACTCTACATGGGGCAAGTCAGTTTTTGGGCATGTTCCATCCTATTCTTAATTATAGGGAGCCTTCGCAATCATAATTTTATCCATACCGGAATATTATGGGCAATTGCCATCCTAATTAAGCCTAACACATTAATTCTTGCACCGGTATTCGTATTTCTTAAACGCTGGTATGTTTCAGTTATTACACTTTTTTTCGTATGTATCTTGTGTCTACCTTTTTTTTATTTAGACCCTGATTCGTTTAAAAATTTTTTGCAAACAAATCTGTCTCCAACACAGTTCAAAGGTGCTTTAACTCACGCGGGAAACTTTGGTCTCCTAGGTCTGTTAATTTCTATATCTGCAAAAATTAACAACTTTCCATTAAGCCAATTAAGTCACGTCCAACAGTTACCTTTATTATTTTGTTCGTTAATTTACTCCATACCATTGCTATTCTGTATTATCAATTTTGTCACAGCAAAATACAGTTACGCAAAATACCCGGAATTACACATCAGTCTCTGGACAATAACTTTTTTTCTAATTTACAAAGATGTGTGGGAACATCATTACGTATTTCTTTTACCAATAGTAATTTTCCTTTATATAAGGTATGAGGAAAAAAATTTAATTTTTATTTATATCTTATTGGCAATACCCACCCCTTTTATACTATTTGATGTTAAGCCTGGAGTATATGGTCCAATAGATCCGGAGCGATCTTGGACAATCCTCCAATCAATTGTCCATCGCAGTACGAAATTAATCCCCACTCTCATGTTGTACTACTGGGTCATAAAACGCATGTTCCGAAGAAAATGAGTAAATCTATCAGAATGAGATAGAAAAAAATAGATTTTTATCAGCATCTCTCGCCTTGATAATGCCATAAATCACACCTATTTTAATTTATATCTTTTTTCGTCTTTCTAACGCAACAATTATGCTATGCAAAACACTTCAGAATTCGTGGCAAACAATAGGCGGAGACTACCACCGTGGTTGAAAGCCAAAGCTCCGGGGAACCGAAACTATACAGATATTAAACGTTTAGTCTCAGAAAAAAGGCTGAACACTGTTTGTGAAAGTGCTCATTGTCCAAATATTGGTGAATGTTGGGGAAATCGGACCGCTACCTTTATGATTCTGGGAGACGTCTGTACTCGCAGTTGTGGATTTTGCGCAATCAAAACTGGACGACCAACCTGGTTAGACGATGAAGAGCCAGAGCGAGTAGCTGATGCTGTTGCTCATTTGAATCTACGGCACGCCGTGATTACTTCAGTCAATCGAGACGAACTCCCGGACGGCGGGGCTAAGATTTTTGCTCTTACCATTGAAGCCATCAATATACGTTGTCCCGAAACATCAGTAGAAGTACTTATTCCTGATTTTCAAGGAAATTGGCACGCCTTACAAACCGTTCTGGATGCTAAGCCTGACATCTTAAACCACAATATTGAAACAGTCCCAAGATTGTACTACAAAATGAGACGACAGGCCAAATATGCCCGGTCTCTCGAACTTTTAGACCGAGCTGCCAGATCAACATGCGGTGCTCCGACAAAATCGGGTATGATGTTGGGAGCCGGAGAATCAGAAAAAGAAATTCAGAAAACTATCGACGATTTAGCANCCGTAGACTGTGCAATTCTNACTTTAGGTCAATATCTAAGTCCTTCTCCTGAACACGTTCCAGTTGAACGTTANGTGCATCCAGATGAATTTGAANATTGGCGAAATTACGCAATTAACCGCAATTTTAAATATNTTGAATCTGGACCATTAGTTCGTTCCTCATATCATGCTGATAAGCAAGTAGACGAAGCTACTCTGCGAATAGCCCCGATATTAAAATAGAAAGAGATTATTCTAGATGAATCTGGAAAAAAAAGCACTCTCGGGTTATCTACAACGAAAAAAACTGATTGTCCGCGGAACTCCTATTCGAGTTCAAACTCTCGGGGATAGTACAAAAAACCGAGTTTATTATGTCTCTTCTCCAAGTCAATCATGGATNATTAAACAATCATTTGCCCGAACACAAACGAAGGATCGTTGGAGCATTGATCGAAAACGTGTCTTTACCGAAGTAAANTGCATTGAAGTCCTTCGACAATTTTTACCGCCAGAGGTAATACCAGAGCCAATTGTTGAAGATCGAACTGACTATATATCCATTACTACCGCCCCACCTAAAAATGCCGTCCTATGGGAATCTGAGTTGGCAGAGGGAAAAATCGATTTACAAATTGCGAGCCAATGCGGAGAACTTTTAGCTACTGTTCATAATGAAACACGAGACCAGTCTCAAATCAAAGCGCTTTTTAAGGACACGAAAGCTTTTGAACAGTTACGGATTGAACCAAATCATGATCATGTCGTTAAAAATTTCCCTGATCTTAACAAAGCCATAAAAGCACAAACGAAACGACTAAAAAAGGACGGATATTGTCTCGTATTAGGTGATTTACGTCCAAGAAACGTTTGGATCAACGGTGGGCAATTATACTTAGTTGACTTTGCAACCGCTCATTATGGACATCCTAGTTTCGATCTTGGTTTTTACGCCGCAGATATGTGTGTAAAAGCAATACAAAATAGCTTGCAAAAAGCGGCATATTTAGAGGCCATTAATGTATTTTGGAAAGGCTATTTCGATCTGAGCTTTTCTAAGAAAAAACCTGAGGAAATTGAAAAACCTGCTGTGCGNGACCTAGGGTGTATGCTCTTGGCAGCTACTGATGGCCGTAACCCTGTTTATTTCGAAGATCCGCACGTAACTGATCTAACGCGCAGAATTGCTATGAGTCTACTGTTTACAGAATTAAATAGCATAGAAGAAATTACTGAATTTATAAACAGAACACTTATAGATGGGTAATTAGTTANACAAATATTAAAAAANTCACCAAAAAAATATGNNNATTTCNAAATTTCAGAAGATCAAGATAGTGGATAAATGAATACCTACGATAAAAAATATGATGTGATCGTGGTTGGTGGTGGTCATGCGGGCATTGAAGCAGCACTANCNGCAGCACGTATGGGAGCCGAAACCCTATTGTTAACAATGAATATCGATTCAATTGGACAGATGTCTTGCAACCCTGCGATAGGTGGCATTGGAAAAGGGCATATGGTAAAAGAAATTGATGCTCTTGGCGGACAAATGGCTCTCAACATTGATCGAACTGGCATCCAGTTTAGAAGACTGAACACAAGTCGTGGCCCTGCCGTACGGGCGTCTCGCGCTCAAGCAGATAAAAAAGATTACCAATTTGAAATGAAATATGCCTGTGAACAGCAGGAGAATTTAGACCTTCGACAGGGCCTCATGGAGTCGCTTAAGGTAAAAAANAAGNTAGTTGAAGGAGTTGGAGTGAAAGGTGGCATAGTCTATCTTGGTCGAAGTGTTGTTTTGACTACAGGGACTTTTTTACGAGGAAAAATTCATGTTGGAGATTTTTCCTATAAAGCCGGGCGAGCCGGTGACCCTTCTGCGGAAAAAGCTTCCGAAGGTCTTACAGCTATCGGCTTTGAAATTGGTAGATTAAAAACAGGTACTCCCCCCCGTGTTAATGGACGAACACTGGATTTTTCGGGNATGGAAATTCAGCCAGGAGATGAACACCCTCGTCCATTTTCCTATGCTACCCCTTCGATTACGCAGTCACAACTGCCATGTTGGATCACTTATACCCAGGATAAAACACATCAATTGGTTGCAGACAACCTGAAACGCTCCGCAATGTATAGCGGTCGGATTGAGGGTGTAGGACCTCGTTACTGCCCTTCTATAGAAGATAAAATCGTTCGTTTTTCTGATAAAGACCGACATCAGATTTTTGTTGAACCAGAAGGTAGAAGAACGTTGGAATACTATATCAATGGCTTATCCATGAGCCTACCCGAAGAACTTCAACAATCTATTGTTCGCACTCTTCCGGGTATGGAACAAGCAGAAATTATGCGCCCTGCTTATGCTGTAGAATACGATTATGCGCCACCGACCCAGCTTCTTCCTCATTTGGAAACAAAAATTGTGGAGAATCTTTTCTTTGCAGGACAAATAAATGGAACAACAGGATACGAAGAAGCAGGTGCTCAAGGAATTATTGCAGGAATAAATGCTGTATTGAAAACAAGGAACGAAGAGCCGTTTGTACTCGGCCGAGCAGACGCTTATATAGGCGTATTAATTGATGACCTAGTAACCAAAGGAACGCAGGAACCATATCGTATATTTACGTCTCGAGCAGAACATCGACTACTTCTACGCGAAGATAATGCCGATGAACGACTTATGAAATTTAGTAGAAATTTTGGAATTATTAGTGACCATATATGGGATGAATTTAAATCGAAACAAGCAAAAGTAAAAAAAGAGTTGCAGCGACTAAGTGATGTTCGTCTTCATCCAAATGAACATTCAAAAGAAATACTACAAGGTGCTGGTACAAGTCCGTTACGAGAAGCAACTTCGTTAGCTGATCTTTTACGTCGCCCCCAGATTTGCTACGAACATATCAGACAACTATCACCCTCTAAAGACTCACTTAACCTAGATGCTGAGGAAAGGATTGAAGCTGAAATAAAATATGACGGCTACATAAAGCGACAATACGCTCAGGTAGAAAAAATGGACCGTTTAGAATCTCTCAGCATACCAGACGATTTTGATTTCTCTAGCCAATCACTTAACATTTCAAGTGAAGGCCGACAGAAACTTTCTAATATCCGCCCACAAACAATAGGACAAGCATCTCGAATTTCAGGGATTTCTCCAGCCGACTTGTCTACTCTTATGGTTCTTCTGCACACACATAATGAAAAAGAACAATCTTCTACCACTCTTTCGTAACACGCAAGCCTACTTGGCGGGGATCGCCATAGCTTTTGTATAATTTTTCCGGATAATCAGGTGGTTCCAATCCAAAAAAGAATCCTCGAGTGGCATATCTTTCATTAAAAATATTCCGAATCCATCCCTCTATTTGATATTTCCCCATCATATAACCCACACTCCCATCAACAAGACTATACGGATCGGACTTTTGATTATGGCTGTCGGAAAAATAAAAATCTGACGTATAAGTGCCAGCCAATTCTGCAGAAAATCCATCGTTATCTGACCATTCTATTCCACAATGTATTCGATGCTTAGGCGCATGAGCAGTTTCACGGTCGCCAGAGTATTCGAACTGATTTGGCCTCAAGTCATATTTAAAAGAGTTCACATAACTACTTAAGAAAGCATATGAGAGTCGACCTCGTAAACTAGTGGTAAGCGAATAACCCGACTCTATTTCAATACCACTGTTTGTACCATTAGCAGCATTAGAGCGATAATAGAAAAAGCTATTAGGATCTCCAAGATCTTGTTGAGTGGACAAACTAACTTGTTGCTCAGATCGAAACGCATGAAACATTGAAGACTGAATCGAAAAATCAGATGTTATCCATTTATATCCGATCTCCATATTAGTCATATATTCAGGATCATACAATCGATTGTCTAAATTTAAATTGGGATGCTGGTTTATACCTCCGGGAAGATAACCACGTGACAGAGAAAAATAAATAGATTTATCAGAATCTATATTTTTTACCAGCGATACATTACCACCCCAAAACCAGTCATTAAATTCAGACTCAAGTGGTAAATTATCGCTATTTGTTTCGCCCGTATAGTTAAGCCCGCTTCGCTCGAAACGACTGTTGACTACCAAGGAAGTATTCGGTGTAATCAATCGATCCGCAGCAACATATACGGCAATATTACTATTTTCAAACTTTGCATCCAGAGATGATACTAATCCACTGAACAAGTATCCATTAGCTTCGTCTGATTCTTGTAATTTTTTTAAATAAGTCCCGAAAATAATGTTCCACTCATTTACCTCAAGGAACCTTAATCGAAATTCTTGGCTAACTACCTCACGAGTGCGCGACGTCTTATCGAAATACTCATACTTCCAACCTTCTTCACTCGGATCATGACCATGATTAGATAACCAGTAAGAGTCATTCCCCCAATCACCATCATAGCTATACTCCATTTCTGTTTGAAGCAAGGTAGAGATTGATACTAAATGAAGCCTATCTTCCAACACTGGCCAATCGGTCTGCAATGCCACCGCCTTTAACTGCAAGTCGTCACTGCCTATTTGATTAGCAAATGTATGTAGTTCTTTGTTATTATCTGGAGACCACATCTCATAACCATTGTCGGCATTCATACCAATAACAGTCATATTGTAAGCAATCCCACCACTACTTAAATATTTTCCCTTAAAACGAATAATTTCTTCGTGTCGTTTGTTCGTGTCATCTCGATCCAAAAACTTATTCGACCGAAACCCATTCGAATAGCTATTCTGATAACCAAGGCGAACGGACGCTTTATGATTCAGTGGTGTATTTAAAACTATTTCGCTACTTAACAGTCCGTCGCTTCCGCCATCCAACCTGACTTTCCCTGATAAAACCGAGGATGGATCAGCAGACTTTACATTAATTGTTCCGGCCAAAGAATTTGGTCCAAAAACGCTTGAATGAGGACCACGAAAAATTTCAACTTGTTTTACATCGAACATGCCACCAGCACTCAAACCACTCAAATCAATCCCATCCAGATGATAGCCTACAGCAAAATTAGGTGGCCCTTCACCAGCGTATTGACTTCTCTCACCTATTCCTCTTATTTGTAGATATCGTGGACGGGAAGTGCCTCCAGCCCTACTTACATTCGGCACAGATTCAATCACGTGTTCCAATCGTGCCCCACCAAAAGATTCCACCTTCTCTCCACTTCTTATACTCAAACTTGACGCAATCTCGCGTAATGATTTTTCGATAAAGTTACTCTCAACTACCACCTCTGATAACAAGAACGGGTCTATTTTTAGCAAGACTTGAAGATCTTTTTCAAAATCCGCTCGATCGATAATATTCCTTTCGTAGCCGATCTTTTCGACCCGCAACATATCCACATCTCGCACATCCAACGTAAATCGACCATCTTTTCCCGTTACAGAATAAATTTCACCCGCATCAATAACAACCCCAGAAATAGGAAGACCAGTCTCTTCGCTTTTTACGATTCCTTTAATCGTTATCGATTGAGCAGATACCGTTAACAAAAACACTAAAGACATGAGTCTATACATTTCTTTTTCCCTTAAAAAAAAGCCGCACTTCGTAGCGAAGTCGGCCGAGAGAGACTAATATTTGCTCTCTTCCGTTTCCCTACGCTGGCACAATCCAGTTCAGGTTCAAAGGGTTTTTTCTCAGGCTAGGTAAGCCACCCCCAACGAAGTCTTGAAATAAGATACATAACAAATCTGAATTTTCAACAGTGACATTTGAGTAACCATTTTAAGTAAAGAATCNGAACGAGAATTCTCACAATTGGAAAATGGTCACCCATTAGAATCGAGAGCTCAGCGCTTAGTTATTCGTCCGTCAGAAGTTATGTGCCAGTGGTTTATTGATCCATCTTCTTCNATATCTATCACTTCTTGAATAGATGCTTCGAACGAAAAATCGGAGGTTACCACTCGGGGTGGCCAAATAAAATCCGGTATTATTGGAGTATCGATACCTAGTGAATCCATACTCATCGTATAGAAACCATTAGCTAAAAAAAATTCCTTTTCTCTGTAATAAATAGATCGTAAAATCTCCTTTGCCGTTTCAGTTCTAGGTTTTTCAAAGTGCGGTATGGCTTCTCCCACTTTTGTTTCAGAAAATAAAACATACNCCCATTTTTCGGGATAATGCATATTAACTAATCCTTGGGGAGACCACACCCAGTTAGCTTCTGGCTTACCTTGTTCTTTTTGATACAAACCTTCCACTNTATCAAGTTCCCATTGTACACGGGAAAAGTTTACACGCCATATTTGTCCNTTTATTGCTTTGANTCTTCGATTGTTTCCTTGTTGTAAAACTTTCCAAGGGAAAGCTATTTCCAACGACCAACCTTCATCAAAATCCGATGGATCGTTTATTGTGCCCCAAACCTTAACAGCTGTTTTAAGATCTTCTATATTCCAAGCATTGATGAATAATCCTCCATCTCGATACGGCCGCGGTAAAAGTAAATCCCACTCGGTTCCAAAAGCATTAATCTCAAATTCGTAATAGAGATGTGTGTCCCCGTCCGGATCGATAAAAACCTCAAAGTCGTTATCTCGATAAATGACTGCATCTCGATCCCTGATAGATGCCCAAAGATGTGGCTCCTCTAAGTCGGCTGCGATATAGAAATAATGATCATCCCATATCATTTTTGTGCGGGTTTTCAATCGTGGCTTGGGCCTTATATCACCCTCTATGTCTACAAACAATGACGTCCATTCAGCTCGCTGCCACGACGGTTCATCTAATTTTCCATCAATTTCTATATCTCCTGTAGCTCGTTGGGCAACATAGCAGAGAGGATNAATACTCTCTATATACTCAAACTTTTCATACGACTGGGCGAATGAAATTACTGTACAGCTAAAAAATAGGATGCTAATTACAAACATTACGCCCCCTGTTACAATTAGTATTTTGATACTATAAACTGTGTGAACGGATTTTACACATTATCTATGATTCAGGCAAATAATGTATATTTGGTCAAAATAAGATTCAAAGTTTACATTTATGACAGATTTTTATTAATAGAAACCAGGATCATGGAGATCATTCTAATGAGCCAAGAGCAAGCCATATCATTTTATAAGACTGGAATGAGTAAATTTGTACAACAGGATTTTAACGGGGCCATAAATGAGTTTAAAGAAGCCATTCTCATTAAACCTGACTATGGTGATGTCTATCAAGCCATGGCTCATTGTTACGAAAAATTAGAAGATTTCGACTCCGCCTTGAAATACGCTAAACATGCCGTCGAATATAATCCTGGCGACTTCTTAGCTCACACAAGTTTATCCATGTTCTACCAAAGAAAAGGGCTTATAGCTGAAGCCGAAAAAGAGAAGGAATTGGCAGCTAAATTACAGAAAAAGATTACAAACCTATGACGGCTCATTGAGACATGCGAATTGGAAACCTAACCTTTTCACCTTTCAACGAAAAAACTCCCATTTTGACGTTGGCTCCCATGGCTGGTGTTGGCAACTGGGTATTCAGGCTCATTTGCGCTCAATTAGGTGCAAAAATTGTTGGTGTTGAGTTCATAAATTGCAGATCAATTCACACAGCATCACAGAGAGATTTACAGATGCTCGATTTTTCCGATGCATCAATTTATGAGAAAACCGGCATTTCGGCGCTATCAGCCCAGATTTATGGAAACGATATAGAACTCCTCGCAAAAGGTGGTTGTGAATTCGAACGGCTCGGAGCTCAAATAGTTGATATAAACTTCGGCTGTTCAGTTCCTAAAATTGTTAAACGCGGTAGCGGTGCCGCCTATCTAAAAGATTTGGATAAGTTATACCGGGCTGTCTCTCAAATGGTTTCTGCTGTATCAGTTCCTGTGACAGTAAAGACAAGAATAGGTTGGGATAATGACAATATTAACATTCTCGAAGTAATCAAACGATGCGAAGACGCTGGAGCGAAAGCAGTAGCTATTCATGCACGGACAGTTGTTCAAAAATACAAAGGTGAAGCTCAATGGGAATGGATAGCTCGTGCTAAGGAAAATGCAGAAATTCCCATTATTGGTAATGGAGACGTTTTTTCCATTGCCGATGCAATTCGGATGAAAACTGTAACCAATTGTGACGCTGTTATGATAGGCCGAGCAGCTATGGCAAATCCTTGGATTTTTTCTGGACGAGACACAGCTAGCCTCCGCGAACGTATTGAATTAGCATGTCAACAATTGGAATTGATGACAAAGTTCAAAGGAGAGCGTATTGGTATTTTTGAGACGCGCAAACATTTAGGTCTGTATTTCAAACAACTACCTCGCACATCGAAATTTCGTAAACAGCTATTGACAACGGAGTGTCTCACATCATTACTATCCCTATTGAGAAATTCATTAGAAACAGAATTTGCAGATAAAAAATCGAATAATCTTTCATTGACAAAGAAAGAAGCGGGAGCTCTCGCTTGGGGAGGAACAGATTAACCAAATGGAGGCTATAGAATGAAATGTTTTAAATTCTTATTTCTCATACTCGCCATTTTTAGTAGTTGCAATGAAAAAACCACATCCGATTCATTTAGTCTCCAGATCCACGAAGCGAGATTATTATCCGACTTTGACGGAAAGGTTTTTAGCGAATGGGATACAATACGAGTTCAGCGTACGGATAATAAAACAGACATTTACATCGTTTCCGACAGTCCCCTTTTAACGGAATGGAATTTCTTAGCTTTTAATGCAAGCTCTAAACAAGAAGATAACACAAAAATTGTTACCGTAAGACTAAATGCTTTTGCTGAAAAAAAAATGCAAGCTTTTTCTAAGAAAGAAAATAATTTAAAAGTTCCACTAGGCCTGCGCATAGGTAACCGTTGGGCAAATTTCAGCCCTTTACTAAACCCAGTAACAGACCGCATGACACTTCGTGGCTTAAAAATAAAAGAAGTTGAAGAATTGGACGACCACATAAAAAATCGATGATCAATCATCCGAAGGCCGCCAAGCCTTGTTACCTGATTAAATCAAATACAACTCTATACAAGCTTATATCGCCATCGGTAGATTTAGAGGACATTGAGTCAATTCTTCTATCCTACGATTTCCTATATGGATCATATTCTCAATTCGCGCTCCCCCAAGCCCTGGCACGTATATACCTGGTTCAAAAGACAATACGTCGCCTTCAGCTAAAATATCTGATTCACTTCCTGAAATAACGGGCAAGTCATTCCCTAAGCCCAAACCATGGCTTAAATGATGAACGAAATATTCGTCCCACCCATACTGCGAAAAACACTTTACTACTTCTCTATATATTCGATCACCATTTACACCCGACGCAATTTGGTTAAGACCGACAGAATAGGCCTTTTTTACTGTATCCAGTAATAGTATTTGTTCAGCCGTACCTTGACCTACTATACCAGCACGGGTAANATCTCCCAAATATCCTTGCACATTTATTGCCAAATCAACAAAAACCATGTCCCCTTCTGCAACAACACGAGACATATCTTCAGCACTATCTAAGTAAAATGTTCCCCGGCCAACAGCAGGCGCCATACTAACATATTCAGCTCCAGCCTTACGCATCGCATACTCACCTTCTGCTGCAATGTCTGCACAAGAAATACCAGGCTTAATTATTGAGAATGCTGTCATTATTCCCAAGTCGGCTACTCGCGCCGCTTCACGTAAACCAATCAAATCTCTTTCATCTTTTGTACGTCTCAAGAGACGCCCCAAGTCCTGGAATATGACAGTGGATTGTGGCATCGCATCTTTGATCTCTTCACTTAATGACAGATCATCGACAACTATTTTTCTGTAACCATGACCGCCCAAAAAATCGATCAACTGGGCATTGGGGCTTTTTTCGCCCATTCTATTTTCTATGACCGTGCAACTATTTAAAAGATCACGGCAAGCATTAGATATACAAAGGCCAGGAAAAACAATATCTTTTTGTAATCCAAATATAATTGCAAAACAATTTGGTCTAGAAATCACTTTAGCCGGATTAGAGTGATCCAGTAAATATATTTGATTCGGCCTTTGCGTGGCGATAAATATCTCAGATTCGTTCGAATCGAGCATCGCCCTTAGGCGTTGTTTACGTTTCATTCATTTATCCCAAATAAATCACCTTGATACAAACTGCTATGGATATAAATTAGAGTATACGAAAAAATAATATAACCAAAAATAATCATATAAATGGAGTCAACAAGCCATGATGACCGAAGAAGAAATTTTCGAATTCGACCTAAATGGGCTCATAATTTATCGCGACCTTATTCCACCTGAAGATATATCCAAAATGAATAGTCTAATAAATGCCGATCAAGGTAATGAATTCCCCCAGAGCTTCTCTTTCTTACACTTAGATCCGATATTTATGAATCTAATGGCCAACCCAAAGACATTAGACGTGATACGTTCAATTATTGGCGATTGGATGCGATTGGATCATACGTATGGTCTGCAAATGAAACATGATTCCGAAGTGCGTGAAAACCTACATGGAGGTCTTAGAGCAGATCAGGGGGAACATCAATATCAGTGGGCACATAATCGGATGTGGAACGGACTAATTGTTGTCATGTATCCTCTTGAAGATGTAAAGCCTGACGATGGCGGGTTTATAAGCGTGCTCGGAAGCCACAAATCAAATGTAAATAATTATACTCCTGCCGTAGATTCACACTTAGTACATAATCCTTCGTTAAATGCTGGCGATATGCTAATTTTCACTGAGGCACTTGTGCACGGCACGCGAGCTTGGAAGAGTCAGAGCAAAAGACGGGCTCTTTTATATAAGTATTCACCAGGCTACTCTGCTTGGGGTCCATCAGATTCATTAAGTCCTTTCTTGGAATTAGCTCAAAATGACTTGCAACGAGACCTCTTACGCCCACCTTTTGTCGGTAATCGAAGTCCAATAAACTTTCCAGAAATATCATGAAAGACTAATTATTCACGATTAAATCAATTTGACCTAATAAATTTACATTTTACATAAAAATGCAAAAACATGAACTCCAGTCTGACCGACGCAGAAATTAAAGTAATCCCCGAATTCATTCTTAAGGAAAAAGCTTGTTTGTTATTCAAACATTTGCAAAGCAACATTTCCTGGGAGCAACACTATGTGACCATATTCGGCAGAAGAATGGCTTCTCCCCGGCTTTCTGCATGGTATGGCGAAAGAAATACAAATTACAGTTACTCGGGTCAACATTTAACCCCAACTCCCTGGACAACTCGATTACAAACAATAAGAAACACCATAAAGGAAAAATTAGATTTAGACTTTAATAGCGTATTGATAAACTATTATCGTACAGGCTCGGATAATATGGGATGGCATTCCGATGACGAAACAACGCTAGGGAAAAATCCTATTATTGCATCACTTAGTTTAGGGGGAACTCGCCGTTTCGTTTTGAAACATAAATCTCGTAAAGACTTAGGAAAACTTGAATACGATCTTGGCAACGGAGATTTACTGATTATGAGTGGTAGCACACAGCATTTCTGGAAGCATCAAATACCGAGAACAAGAAAACATGTTAAACCACGCATAAATTTAACCTTCAGAAGAATAATAAATAAATAGATCTAAACGCGCGCGGTCTAATTTCAAATACAGAATAAAACTCAGTATATTTTNTTTAACCACGTATTTCTGCTTCCCATCGATGCGCATTTACGCCAGATTCTCTACTATCTTTTAAAGCGTTTTTCCATCTGCGACACCATACATCATATTCTTGCAAAACAGACTGTGGATTGGAACTGCTTCTAACTACGAATTCTGGATGAAAAGGCCTACCGGTCGGAGTTCCAGTGGCCTGATAACGCAAGTCCATACTCCATCGGATTCCATCACTACCATTGCGTCCAGACCTATGCGGGATTTCCTTATGCATCAACAAAACATCCCCTTTTTTCATAGGAAGAAGTAACGATTCAGCCGAGGGCATTAAATCATCAGGAATAGTTGTCCCTATTCCCGGTTTACTGCTATGCTCCCACAATCCATCTCCATGTACACGCGGCATAATCTCTAAACATCCATTCTCGACCGTTGAGTTTACTAAAGGCAACCAAACTGTCAAGATAAAATAGGGATCAGCTTCCTCCCAAGTAACACCTGCATCCTGATGCCACGGTACTACATGCGCATCAGCACCTTTCGGAGTTGTTCCTTCAGGAAGTTTTGCTCTGATATGTTGAATCGGGCTACAAGTAATCTCAGGGCCAACAAGCCCTTCTACAATATCTATCAAATTTTTATTACTTAAAAATTTAAAACACTCTTTACCACGAAAATGCATAATATCCATCTCATGGTATAAATTCTCAAACTCTCTACAGATACAAGCTAAACGCTTTTCAAAAGGTTGCTCTTCAAATAAATTTGAAATCTTTCCCGCTCGATATAATTCTTTTGCTCGGTTATCTATATATTTTTCATACTCGTTAATTACAGGATCTATATCGCCAATAGTTAATGCGTCCTCTATTAACAAATAACCTTGATTTTCAAAAGCATTCTTATCTACATCGGTCAGACGCATAACCACTCCNTTTTACGCCAATATATAATACCCAATCGCTTACGTCCACCTTTAGCATTACCTTTAAATATATCTACCATTTTTTATTAAATTAATTGGAATGTTCATGTCTTTGAAAAACGACCATATCAATAGGAATAATCAGCCCCAAACAGAGGCTCTAAAACTCGAATTAACAGTAGGACCTGGCGGGGATATACCNGGANAAGACGACAAAACTCTACAAGCAGGCTTAGATTACTTAGCTAGATTGGGAGGCGGTACTCTACGCATCCTACCAGGTCATTACAAAATGCAAAACTCATTAATTCTACAACATAGAGTTAATATTGTTGGGTCTGGAAACGATACAATTCTGTATAAAACACCAAGTTTTTCAAGCAGTCTAATNTGCGATGCAGACTGGTACGAAAAACAAATTAAGGTTTCTGATGCAAGTGGTTTTAATGTAGGTTGCGGTATTGTNATCCAGAGCCAACATTTAGGTGATTTACAAGTCATCAAACGTACTGTAACAGCTATTGAAGGTAATGTCTTACATTTAAACGAACGCATCGGGAAAAATGCATGGCTATCCGAAGAGGCTAAAGTTTCTTCCATTTTCCCAATTATAACAGCCTACAAAGTAAATGACGTGTTTGTTTCAGATTTGATATTAGACGGCTCATCCGCGGAAAATGAAAAACTCAATGGGAATTATGTTGGCGGCCTTTTCATTCAACACTGCCATCGACATTCCTACCAAAGAATAATTTCTCGCGACTTTTCTGGCGATGGATTTAGCTTTCAAGTATGTGACGATATACGATTTGATGAATGCAAAGCTTTAAATAATTTAGAACTCGGTTTTCATCCAGGAAGTGGATCTCAGCGCCCAGTCCTTACAAATTGTTCGGCTACTGGAAACAATCAAGGTCTTTTTTTCTGTTGGGGCGTAACCCATGCACAAGTATCATTATGTAATTTTAGTAATAACAGAGAATATGGTGTTTCCTTCGGTCATCGCGACACTGACAATCATCTATATAAGTGTACAATAGAATCAAACGGAATCTTTGGAATATTATTCAGGGAAGAAAACTACGACTTCCGCAGTTCCAACAGAAACAAGATCGAAAGCTGTTTTTTTCGAGAAAATGGCCACAAGGGCTCAGGAATAGCCATACAGTGCTCCGGCATGCCCTATGACGTCGAACTTAAAAAAAACCGCTTTGAAAATTCGATNGAAAAAAATCAAAAAATAGGCATTCGTTTTACAAGTAAATCTCATGATTTTCTTTTAGATGGAAATATATTTGTCGACATGGACCAAAATATCGTGAAAGATGGGAGCTGAACTCATGTCCGATTTTTTATTAATTGACTTTGGTACAACTTCTACAAAATCTATACGCGTAGATATAAATACAGGAATATTTAGCAACCCANATTCAACTAATGCCTTAAGAAACGTTGCTAAATATTCAAGCTACCACGAATTCGATATGTACGAAGTTAAGAAGCGTTTCGAAGACATTTGTATCGACAATTATAACCTATCTCCTTTTACAGGAATAATAATTTGTAGCGAAATGCATGGGTTTAGTATCCTCGATTTAAATAATCGTCCAATCACAAATTATATCAGTTGGAAGGATGAAAGGTCCATAGAAAAGATCGAGAATAAAAACAGTGCATTTAGAGATATCTGTAATTATTGGAAAGATGATTTTAAAAAAATCACGGGTATGACCCCGCGACCAGGTTTTATGCCCATGTCCCTTTTACATATATCACGAACGAATATACTTCCATCTGATATTCGTATAGTCGATTTACCCGGATGGCTCTCCCGTTCAACTGGCTTTGCAACCGGACACCTGCATACGTCAATGTTAGCCGGGTTAGGAATATATGATATAAATAAAAATATGATAGCGGAAAATTTAATTTCCTGGCTTTCAGATAAAATTGGATCTCGTATCCATCTCGATAAACCTGAGGAAATACCAGCTGTTTCGGGCTACTGGCAGAAAATACCGATATACGTAGGAGTGGGAGACCATCAGTGTTCTCTTTTGGGCGCCGGCTTAGTAGACGACGGGGCTCTCTCAATAAACATAGGTACTGGNGCCCAAATCTCTACTCTAAACTCGAATAAATTTCCTGAAGAATCAGAATTGAGGCCTTTTTTATTCGATCAATACCTAAAAACAATTACACATGTTCCTGGTGGAAGAGCCCTTGCCACTTATGTTAATTTCATCCAGCAATTGACAGGCCCTCATTTCAATATATGGGAAGACCTATCCAATTTAGATGTCAAATCAATCGAGGAGGGAAGTCTATTCTTCCAATTCTCAACATTTTCGAGCGCTCGCGGATATAAAGACGGCGGCGCAATTAGCCACATAACAGAAGAAACATTAAACATAGAAAACTATTTAAACTCACTTCTGCGTTCATTTGCCGAGCAATATATTGAAATGACAAAATTTTTTGACCCCAACATGACACATCACAGTTTAATTATCAGCGGCGGCATATCACGCCGACTACCTGCCTTGGTAGAATTTATTCAAAGAAACACAGATTACAATGTTATAGGCGCTACTGATGTAGATGAGTCTCTACTCGGCCTTCGCACAATCGCATTACTAATTTCGGGTTGTGCCAAAGACATACAATCCGCTAAAGAATATTTTGGCGCAGATATTACAATCAAAGACGCTTAATTTATTGAGCATCCCTCAGACGTTGTGTCAATATTCGCATCATACTAAAAGCAATAGAGGAATAACGTCGCAAGATTCTCTCTAAACTAGCACGTTGAAGCGATAGTAAATGTGCATCAGTTTGTGCCAAAACAGATGCAGAACGAGGTTCATCATCCAAGAGTGCCATGTCTCCAAATACCTGTTTTTCACCAAGCATCGCCAACTTTGGTCCTCCTTCTTTTCTGACTTCTAATTCACCATTGACGACTATATACATTTTATCACCGATGCTACCCTCTCGAATAACAGAATCNCCAGCTCTTACGCTTTCCTCTTGAACAGACAGAGCCACATGATATAATTCTTCCAAAGGTAGTGTCGCGAAAAAATCTGACCCTCTCAAGAANGCAATCTTTTCCATAGTTGTTAACGGTTGCTCGTCACCTGCCATTTCAACTCCTTTCGATTTAACCGATAATTCTTCCAAAATCTTACCTGCCTGTTCAGTTAATTTATCACTTCGCGACAACAGCCAATTTAAATCAAGTAATTCATTCGCAACAGAAATAGCAGCAACCTGCGTCCAAACGCCTGAATTTTTTAATAAATAATCTAAAGAAGATTCAATCGTAGGATTATCCCAATTACAAATCGACTTTGCTAACAGAAGCTGTTGCTCTGAATCACTTTCCAGTAGCGGTAATACATAAGCAANCAGTTCACGATCTGCTATATTCTCCAAAAGTTCGATAGCTTGCTCTCTACCCTCCGAGTCATCAGAGCTCAGACGCTCTAATAAATCATTAACAACATCCGAATCACCCAAATAGCCAAGCACTCGAACNACTCCNCTAAGTACTATTCCATTATCATGATTAAGCTGATCCATAAGCAATTCCGAGTAGGGCCCATGTCCATCCATGATATTTGCAACAATAATACTCCTGCTTGCAGATTCTAAACGTATTCGGCATGCAGCTATCAAGTTGTCATTCATAGCCTCATCATCCATCCGAATAATAACAGAAAGCAAGCCTTCCCACTCACGTAACGAAACAAAATCAATATCTTTTATTAATTCTTCTCGAGCTTTAGAGGTTTCGATATTNGAAAGACCCGCTGTAGTCGCCGAAACTACATCAGGATCCGCATCAGCTAACATGTTGCGTAATCCAATTAGACCATTTTCTTTTTCTAATCTACTTAGGCTACGAACACTTGCTTCGCGAACCGCAGGATGTACATTTTCCAACATTGGAAATAAAAGGGGTCCAAAATCTTCTCTACCCACACTACCTGATGCTTCAATCCCAGCAATTAATTCCTCTGAATTTTCACTAGCAAATAAACTTTGAAGCATTTCATTTCGTTGCTCAGCGGAACCACTATGATTCAATTGCTCCAGAATCATCAAGCATTCACTTTTCATTGCCGCTCGCTCAGTTTCGGCATACAATAGAAGTTGAGCCTTTTCTTCGATAGCGACCTGAGACACTCCAATTTCACGATCATGTGTTAAGAATTCATTAACGCAGATTGCAGCGCTTAATCGAACCTCTTCGTCTTCATCACCAAGGCAACGCAAAAGCATTGTAAACACCTTTTCTGTGTCCTCATCTCCCGGACTCATAGCATTAAGTGCTGCACTTCGTATTCGAGGATTTTCATGCTCAGAAAGCTCTAAACATACCTGCATACCCGCAGGGCCCGGATTTTCTCTCAACATCTCTATACCCAGATCCCTGACACCATCGGATCGGTTTAGCAATAAACTACGACTAAAATCAGGCGAGTTCATAACAACATCACGCAAAGCTTGCATTGCCTGTTCGTCTTCAACATCTACATTCTGCTCCCGCACCGCCCGAACTAAAACAGCCGTATAGCTTCTTTTGAGTAAAACACCACAAACAGCCATGACTATGGCAACAAGCAATAGGAGAAGAAAAAACTGATTCATGGTTAGAAGGTTCAATGCGTGTAACTCTGTTATTCCTGCTCCGACTAAACCACCGAGGAGCATGAAGCCCCCCTCCATTATCATACGAGTCCCATCACTATTTCTAGCAGGAACCATCTTTATTAAGACCTGATATGCCGGAGCAACAACACTATCTAATAACACATAATTAAAGAGATTACCTAAAAATATGGCAGCAATAAGATTAAAAGGAATTAATCCATCACTGACTATAAAAAGCACTGCAGCAATAACACAGTAGACTACACTTGTCCAAAAATAAATCGCTCCTGTGCCGAGCCAACGTAAAAGCCGTTGCAACAATAAGGTAGTCACAGCCAAGGTTGCAACACCCGTCAGTGCAAAAAACAACCCAAAAAACTGAGTGATCTCACCTTCAGTCGCATAAGAATTACGAGCCACCACATTAAAGCTATAGTGGATTGCCGTATACATCGCAAATACCGCAATGGATAACCCGAACAGAAGCAATAAATAGGCAGACTTTGCAAAATAAAGAAAGTTTTCTCCTAAGGTCGCCCCTCGCTCTCCTTCCCCATCTCCATCCGACTGTTGAACAAAATACTTCCGCAGCAATTGTCTTAGCAAAAATAAAACAANTACCATATTAACAACCGCTAATCCATACAAAACATGAGGAGCAAGNACGTTACCTAGGAGTCGCACGATTCCTCCNCCAGCGATATCTCCCANAACAGCACTGGAGGCAAGTAACGGAAAAAGTACTTTAGCNCGTGAAGAATAGCAGATACCTCCCGCGACTATCCAGATTTGGAAATTCATTAACGTACGGGCGAGTTCTGATGAAACAAACAAATAGGAGTAATAAGGTATGCTCAATGACGTGCTATTTTGCGCATCATAAAACAGGATTACCGCATTNGAAGAGAGCACAAGAGAAACTGCGGCCATAAGTCCAAAGAGGAGACGTTGACGCGCTACATGGGANGTAAGCCAAGACAACAAAGCCATACTAAGCGAAAATACTATTGCAATCCAAGTGTACATTAAAGGCAGTTTGTCGACGCCTGCCCTAACATTAAAAACAGCCGACGATACACTTTTAACTATACCATCATCTACTTGCGCGAGGAAAAATACGGATGCAGCCAACACTAATCTTGGAACTTCATTTTTTCTCACATTTAGCGAACTTAATAACCATTGCATATGATTTTCACTGCTTCTCCAAGCGTTGACATTCCGATCTTAACCATGATCCATAGTCGCGATANGTAGGTTTTGGATGTGACCTTTCAANTCGATTCAACCATCGATCTAGCGGATGTGTTCGGTCCAACTGGGGTAATTCGATTTGAGTGCCGTTGGCTATTGAGTCAAATATAGCCATAATTATTTCCAAAACATGTATTCCCTCTTCTATTCCACAACAATGAGGTCGCCCGTGATCAAGCGCATCCACAAATTCATCAACAAAGGACAGNTCAGATTCATCGACACCACTATTGGCGTCGTAGCCAGTGGGAAAAGACATAGGTAAACGTTCCCATGCAAATTCACGGCCCGGACTGTAATGCTGCGTAGGAAGCCACCAGGCTTCATTCATCCGCCAAATTATTCGACCATCACTTCCCGAAAACTCGATTTTATAAGCATCCATTTCTATTTGCTTATAATGATGCTGTAAATGAACGCCGTGCGTACCATTTTCAAATTCAAACAGGGCAGTTATATCTTCCCCTACAATGAGACCCATACCATTAGGAGCAACAAGAACATCGTCTACCGATGCAATCTTCCCATTTACCATACCAGACGAAGAGACTCTTCTCACTCTTCCCGAAATACCTAACAATGCATTTATTGAATGTGTACCAATATTCATTAGGCCGTAACCACCATAATACCCTTTGCCACTACTCTGTGTAAAACGAAGTTGGCCAATCTTGCCTGCATTTACTGCAGCCATAACCGATCTCATTGCAGCACCACAACGACCTTGATGGTGAACAACAAGTTGCACTTTTTTAGAATTTGCTTTAGTGCGTAAATCGTCCGCAGATATAAGATCAGTGCATACAGGTTTCTCAATATCAACATGAACGCCGTAATCGATTACCGCTGATGCAAGGGAATAATGCAGTTCCGTAGCAACTGGAATAACTACGATATCCGGGGCCTCATTTTCCAACATACGATGATAATCTCTATATCGNGCCTGTACATTGCACTCGTCTCCTAATGCTCTACTCAGTTCAGGGTTGACGTCACAGATTGCAATTAAGTCAGTCCTAGGATGTGCTGTATAGGCCACTGCCGCAGCCTTCCCTCGATTACCACAGCCTATTATTGCTACCCGATATATTTTCGTCATTAATCTTTCAATTACAAAGGTTTGAAATAGAAAAACACCAAAAGATTAAACCTATTTCGCATCAGCTAAAACTGACTTAGACCAGTATGAAGAAAAATTATCTCGAAGCCATTTAAGCGGCGCAAACCGTATAGTACTATATCCGCCCCAACTCCACCTAATAGGCCACATACTTTTCCCCGTAACTCGCCTGAAAATCTTACGACGTTCACCCCCGGCAACATCTATCTGACGGCTTAGAATTTCCAACTCTCTCTCGTAAAATCCATTGATAATATTCTTAACATGATCTTTTATTTTTTCTTGTTGAAGAACAGAAACCCGAGGACAAACCATTCCTCCCTCACGAACATTAAACAATTTTAATTTTTCGGAAGAAATTTCNTTACTNAATATGTCGACTTGACGCTCTATGGATCGAGGATTCATAACACCATACGTCCTACAAATTAATGGCCTGACATGATATATACTACAACCGTTATTCTCTCCAAGAAAGGGACACCGAGTTGGACGCTCTTGATTAAATGCAAAGAGGGCCTTTCGACGAACTTCAGGCCATTCCCTCTCCAAATAATTGACTATATTGATATACTCCGCACGATATAATGGAAACATTGTTGCGTAATCATTGTCATATTCTTCAGGTGTTAGCCAACAACACTCTCCTGATCCTGCACATCGTGTAGCAGGAACATGGCTATAGACCTCTTCTAGCTGCTCTTGAACTTTTTTAATCATTACAAAAAACTATCTTCTCAGTTTATTACCAACCTTATAAACAAGCTAATATAATGTGTGTAAGATGTATAGATACGCAAGAATAACTTGACAGCACTTAAAATCACTCACTATAATTGCGAAAAATATTTGTCAACAATAAAAAATGAAAAATAAACGTAAATTTGTCGGTATCCATTTCAAATGCTGCAACACCTATTCACGAATCTATATAAACAAACAAGAATCCGCGTATAAGGGAGCTTGCCCTCGATGCGGGAAACGAGTCTCCTTGCAAATTGGCGAAGGGGGTACTAACGCTAGATTTTTTTCCGCAAAATAACATCTTATAGCAAAGATTGCAGAGCCTGTTTTTTTTAAAAAAAATATCCTCTTGCGCTCATTTGGCGAAAACACGAAACATCCCCTTCCTCAAATCGTGATTTGAAAATCCAATATCCGAATTGATAAATCTCGAAAAATCAACCGTGATAATTCCATCCTACAGGAAGAATCACTAATGGAACACCCAAAACGCAACTATTAAACAATGCTCCAAAATCTTTCTCTGAAAGCAATAAAACTGCATCGCTATTCTTAGCCCACTTCAAACTACTACCTAAAATTGTACCGTCTTCAAAATATAAAGCCCCTTCTTTGGGTGCCGAAAGAACCAAACGCTCTTCCCAATCGTATGGACCAACACCAACATTTAAAAACAGTTCTAACGGTCGAAATCGGCGCAAGTGNTGTACCAAAATGGTTTTTGCATTAGGCATTTCTCGTAGCTTTTCAAACTCTACTAAGCACTCTCGAAGNACGGCTTTCCCGTGCCGGAAAGAAAGTGTTTGCGTATTCTGATCATACAGTAAAAATCGTTCGTCACCGTTCGCACATTCAATCCAGGCCTCTATTGCCATGTTCCCATGCGCAATCTGAGCTTCAGACTGTTTCTTGGATACAACTCCGAATACATAGCTATTACTAAGCAAAACAAACAAAATAGTTACAAAAACCATGTTTCTCATCATAATCTAGTTTTCTTATTTTCGGCTATGAAAAATCGATATGTGTTCGTGTACAATTTTTATTAGACTTTTTCAAATAGACTTTTAAATACAGACTATAAATTCNGCCTTCAGGTAAAAAACTCTACATTTACTCATAAGAAAAGCCGTAAAGATACGACTGATCAGTAAATATAGACAACACAACCTACGTCAACCTCCTTATATAAAAAGGCCAAATCTTTAGATCCCACACGCACACACCCATGCGTTATGCTCTTTCCTAAATTAATTTCAAAAATAGTACCATGAATCATATACCCAGGAGCAAAATAAAGAGCGTATTCGCCCAAAAATCCCCGTTCAAAACGACGTTTGTCTTCAGCAAACACGGGGATTTCTTCGTTATTCTCTATAAAATCCCACGTAGGCCTTATCCATAAAGGATCTTTAGTCTTTTTCTCTATTTTAAATTTTCCTGATGGAGTATAAAATTGCCATTTATACCATTTTTTTTCCCCTTGTAATTTGCGGCCGCTTCCAGTAGCACAACTCGCCAAATACAAGTCTTTTTCTACTGTTCGTAGACTNAAATTATTATCTTGAGTATTGATAACTATNTATTCTTCAGAGGAGGCCAAAAGATTATCCGTAATTAAAAGCAGCTTTCGACGTTCATTCATAAGAAGATCATCAGCAAATACGCCTTGAAAAAGTATCTGCTGAATAGAAATAACTATAAATATAAGATGGTTTTTCACTGTCTTCATATTACAAAAAAAACGGTCGAGGAAAAGTTTTCCTCGACCGCTAAATACCGACTAATTAGTTTTAGATCAGATACGATCATACCATGGACGCATTTTTTCAACCAAATCGTTATACTTTTGAGTCGCATTCTCAACTCCAGTTACGATCATTGANGCTTTCTCCTGAGCCGACTGGGCATTAACTTCAGCGTTGGAAAAATTTTCACTCGAAACAGCAGACCTTGCGGCAACAATCTCTGCCTCAGCTGCACTCAATCGATCCTGAAGCTCCCGAATATCTCCTTCTGTTCCTTTACCAGACGGAGCGCCAGCTATCGCACTCCTCGCCTCATCCACTAAATTTGAAGCGATCGCTACTGCATTCTCTGCCGACCCACGTTGACGACCCTTCTCAGTTTCCGCAGCTGACTTGGCATCGTTAGCTTTGGANTTGGCTTCGTTGATAAGCGCTTGAGACTCAGTAAAGTCCTTTANGATCTCAGCACTGGCATCGTTCACAGCCTTTTCAGCCGCCGAATAAGCTTCCTCAGCGACACTGTATTGCTGAGACGCGAATTGCTCAGCTCCAACATCCCTAGCACCTTCCAACGCTTCTCTTGCAGCAGCAAGATCGGATGTTGGCGGCTCGCCTCCACACCCAGCCGAAATAACAGCACTAGTAAAAGCCACACAGAGCNAAAAATATCGCATTCTCATGTTTACCTTCCCGTTGTTAATCAAACTATGACCATTCAATAACTTATAACACATATAAACACACGTAACCACAGTAACAAAGGTAAAAATTAGTCCCTTTGCTTGTCAAGAAAAAATTCCTATGATTTTTTTTGGTCAAAATTTCTCCCTCGAATTCCACGGCTATCTTTTCTCGTATTTTCGCGTTCCAATTCAATCTGGTCTTGCAAGGATTGATATTCCAATTCAAGCGCCTCTAAAGCTTCCTTTGCTGGCCCTAAATCGGCACGCGACTTTTCTAATTCATCTTTTGCTTCCTTAATTCGTTGATCTATTTGGTTTCTAGATTGCTCCAATCGTTCCAAACGACCCGTCACAATAGACTTATGACGTATGTAACCAAATCCAATTTGGAATATAAAATAGAGACACCCTATAGACAAAACCGCAATTACCCATTCCATCTAACGCCCGCCTTCTTCATCGCCCAAATAATCATCATCATAACTACCAGGTAACACAAACATCCAGCCACAATTTGTGCATAACGGTTCGTCATCATCTTCTCGGCGCTGATAACACTGCGGACAATAAACCGAACGAGACTTGAAATACTTAACACACAAAACAACTATTAAAATACCCGTCAAAATCAAAGGTTCCATAAATCAACCAATTACATATCTATTAAACGAAGCACCCTTTTAAAAAAGAGTCCGTAAACCCACTGATGTAGTTCTATAACAGTTAATTATATGATAAATAAACTTTTCGTCATCCTAAAAATAGATATAATTCTAATCTGAATCACTAAGATGGAAAGCACAGATATCTTTTTTATTATTTTTTTTCGTCATTTTTTCGTATCTGACGACGTCGTGACCAACGGTTTCGTTTCGGTTTAACTCTGCGACCCGTCGGCGACTGAAGTTGTCCATCATCGATTAAATCGTTTAGGACTTTGTTTAGTCGATCAGGATAATTACTTACAATTCCATGAATTCCCATCAATGACAAATCTTTGACAATTATTTCATCATCAACTGTCCAAGCCCAAACAGAAATTCCCCGTTGTCTCATCTCTTCTATCAGCGAAGAAGTAATCGTCGCATGCCATACAGCCAATATATTACTTCCTGTACTCAAAACCTGTGCAACTAGACGACGTGCTCGTAGCCTTGAAGTAGAGGTTGGTAGGTCTCCGATAAGAAGAGCAGCGGGTATAGATGGAGACATCATTTTAAACCGTTCGACATTAAGAGGATTGAACGATTGTATAATCACTTGCTCCTGCGATCCAGTTTCATGAATAGCATGTAATACATTTTCTGATATGTAATCTGACTTCAACTCTATCAAAACTTGCACACGATTGCGCGCTAATTCTAGTACATCTTCCAAAAGAGGAACTTTTTCTCCGTCTCCCGCATCAGCTTTGCTAATATCATCATAAGACATGTCTCGAACCAAACCACTAAAATCTGTGGTTCGATCTAAACTCGGATCATGGAGTACAATTAGTTTTCCGTCACCCGTTATGCGGACATCTATTTCAATAATATCTACACCGATTCTTATAGCCTCGTCAAATGCGGACAAAGTATTTTCTGGTTTCAATCCGCTTCCAGATGCACCTCGATGAGCTATACGTAGTGGTGTTAGCATTACGCACCGAACTTATTTAAACGTTTTGCATGAGCTAACGTTACCGCCATGAGAGATGCTGAGGGAATTGTCCCTAAAGATCCATTACGGCATGAACGTTCAGAAAATCCTTTGATAGAGTCATGTGACGAACATGAACTGGAAATTATTGTCGGAACTGGATGCCAACTATGGCTACGCATAATCGCTGGCGTTGAATGATCTCCAGTAACTACAAATACGTCCGGAGAATGTTTTTGTAAGCGCGGTATCAAACTATCAACCTCCTCCAGTAGCTCGACTTTACGATTAAAATCACCATCTTCACCAGCACTATCTGTTTTCTTTACATGAAAATAGACATAGTCGTATTCGGAATTCAGTCCCTCATAAAGCTTCAATTCAGACTCCAGATCCCAATCTACTAGAACAGTATCCATACCGACAGCTCCTGCTACACCTCTATACATCGGATAACCGGCAATACCCAAGGATTTCAAACCATACACTTCTTGAAATGAATCTAATTCTGGATATTTCCCAAAGCCTCTCATCAAAATCATGTTGGCCGGGGCTTCGTCAACTAGTATATCTCTAGCCTGCTGAAGAAATTGATTTGCGATATCAATCATTCGAAAAGACTCTGAATCAGAAGCTACAAGTTTGTTTGGAGGCACTCCAGTTACTTGTGGATCAGAATCTCCGACTCCATCAGAAAGACCTTCTCCACGAAAAACGACGGCAGCTCTATACTCCATTTCTGCCTTAACAGAAATTTCAACGCCTGGAATAACGATTTTATTCATTTGTCGACACAACTCTTGTGCGACCTCGTTTGAAAGACGACCAGCACGTCGGTCTGTAACATTACCAATTTCATCAACAGTACAAAAATTTAAACGTACTGCTACATCACCCTCACCAAAATCTAACCCTAGACCAAGGGCAGACAACGCCCCTCGACCAATCTTTGTTTTCCACGGATCGTAACCAAATAAAGCTAAATGCGCGGGGCCACTACCAGGCGTAAATCCAGGACCCAATGGCGAGAGAAGACCGCAACTACTACGATTAGCTAATTCATCCAGATTCGGGAGATTAGCTGTTTCCAGTTCAGACTTACCAGTCTCAGGATCAGGCAATCCTCCCAAACCATCAATCACCAACATTAAAATCTTGGATTGGGCGTCTCTTACACATAAATCTCTGGTATATTCGCTACTAATCATACAGAACCCTCTTCACTTTCAGTATACATATCTTTTACGATCATTTGTACTCCATCCCTGCCCCTGTAGGAATCATCCTCGAGACAAAAAGCAACGGACACATATTGACCACATTTTATTTGATTGTAAATCTCTCCACGATCCCACCATAAAGCAACACAGTCTCTTCCACCCACCTCTATATTAAGCTTGAGGTGGTTTTTATCTCGTCCTATCAATTTTCGCGAAACTACTTTGCAACCAGACATTACATAAACTGGAATTTCATTACCTTTGCCAAAAGGTTCGAGCTCAGCCATTTCCTCTGTCGTTGTCCTATTTAATCGATCAGGAGTCAATTCCACATCTATGTTTAATTCTGCCGTCATTTTTTCTATGGTGATATTCTTTTTCGCATGGTTAGTCAACTCTTTACGAAAGCCCTCAAAATATTCTCTCGGCAATGAAAAACCAGCAGCTTGGGTATGACCTCCAAAATTAGTCAGATACTGTTTACATGTTCCGATAGCCTCACTGATGTCGTAATAGTCAAAACTCCTGGCGGAGCCTATCAACGAATCTGATTTACCATCCCAAGTACAAACAACGACTGGACACAAATATTTGTCTCGAAGCTTACCTGCAATTATTCCGATTATCCCTTTGTTCCAATTCCCAAGTAAAACTAGAAGCCGATCCTTCTTCACCGTTGCGTTATCTACCATTTTATCTGCATCTTCGAAGGCTTCATGCTGTAAATCCTGACGCTGAAGATTGAGGTCGTTTAAATTTTGAGCTAATTCCAAAGCCTGTTTCTCCGAGTTTGCACTCAGCAAGTCCAACGCAATATCAGGTCTACTCATACGTCCGGCCACATTTATTCGCGGACCGATTTGAAAACCAACGACGGTAGAAGTGATCTTCTTATCAGAAACCCCAGATACCAGTTTTAATTTATCCAAACCAAGACGTTGCGTCCTTTTCAAGATCTGTAATCCACGCCTAATTAGAACGCGATTTTCTCCTAAAACAGGTGCAATATCACCAATAGTTCCGAGGGCTACTAAATCAAGTAAACTATTTAAATAGCACCTTCTTTCTTTTTCAGACAAAAACTCTTGGCTCACAGCCTGAACAACCTTGAAAGCAACTCCAACACCTGCCAGTCCTTTAAATGGGTATAAACAGTCTCGTCGATTAGGATTGACCACGGCTGTAGCTTCAGGTAAAAAATCCAGTTGTTTATGATGATCAGTAACCACAACATCTATGCCTAACTTCTTAGCGGATTCCAAACCATCAAATGCCGAGATACCATTNTCNACGGTGATTATCAAGTCAGTGCCTANAGAGGCGGCATCTTCAACAGATTCNGGCTTCAATCCGTAACCATCCTTATGCCTATCCGGGAGGGCGCATGAAAACTTACAACCCAAATTTTTGAGNAAATCTGCNATTAAAGCAGTACTTGAGANTCCATCTACATCATAGTCTCCAAAAACCAAAATCATTTCAGCACTTCGAACAGCTCGTGTNATTCTATAAACCGCGCGGTCCATATCCCTCAATAACATCGGATCNTGAAGCGATTCATGCCCCACATCCAGGTCACTCCGAACCAAATCACGAGAAGCAAGTAGTCCATCAACCAGAGAATTGTAAGATTTATCTTGAGCTATATTCCATTTTTCGTATAGTCGCATGAATTTTCTAATCTGTCAAAATCAGGCACAAGTTTTTTAATCACCTAAAGTCCGACGGCTTTCCGTTGAAAATAGATGATAATAATAGTAAATAGGATAACTAAAATACTTTTACTAAAACAAATCAGTTGTTTAAATTGGATNTCGAATGGCGTAAACATTGAATTTTCAACATGCCTTAAAAAATAATTTANAGAAAATCCTGTAGCAATAACATTGCNACAAGATTTTTCAAATGCTGTACAGCCATCGTANGCTTTCGTATAAACCGAACTCGTAAATGGAAATCACAATNATATAGAATGCCAAAAATAGATTCTGCTAGAACNGAAGCTCTTAGAGCACTAGTAAGATACGAGCAAACAGACCAGATCGCCGATTCAGTCGTATCAAATACGGACGCTGCTTTGACTAACGACCGAGATAGAAAGTTTGCCCGACAACTAGTTCTGGGGACCATATGTTGGAAAAAGCGCTTAGACTGGATTATAGACAGCCTTAGTCGGAAACCACGATCTCGGTTGCGCCCGACTGTCGAAAACATCCTTCGTATGGGGATATTTCAAATGGAATTTATGGATCGTGTTCCTGTTAGAGCTGCGGTTGACACCAGCGTCCAACTTGCAAAGCAAAATGGGGTTAACTACGCTAGCGGTTATATAAATGGGCTCCTTCGGAATCTCGACAGAAATAGGGGAAAAGAGACGTATCCACACTCTACTAAAGATCCCATAAATTTCTTGTCGATCTTCTATTCACATCCAACTTGGCTTGTGGAGAAATGGGTATCACAATGGGGGACGGAATTAACTATTAATCTTCTGAAAGCCAATAATCAACCTAGCAACACCTGGCTAAGGAGAAACCCTCTTCGTGAAAACAGCTTCAAAAGTCAGGAAGAGAAAATAATTGAATCTGATCCTAATGGATTTTTCTTCACTAGGGATCTATCGAAACTAATAGAATCCAGAGATTTTAAGACCGGCCTCTTTCAGATTCAGGATCCCGCTGCTCAATTTGCAGTAAGATTACTAGCTCCGCAGCCAGGTGAAAATATTCTTGACCTATGTAGCGCACCTGGAGGTAAGACAACACAAATAGCTGAATTAATGAAAAATAAAGGAATCGTTGTTGCTACCGACATATCTTCGGAGAGACTAAAAAAAGTAGCTGAAAATTCTCAAAGATTAGGAATAGAAATTGTTCACACCGTAGCATGGGATGGTACTTACCCATTTGAACAAAAATTTGATCGGGTTCTTTTAGATGCTCCCTGCAGTGGCACGGGTATAATTGGCCGACACGCTGACGCAAGATGGAGAAAAAGACCAGCGGATATCGCGATGAATGCCGATACTCAGTACAAACTATTAAAAACCGCATTTCTGAATTTACGACCTGGAGGGATACTAGTCTATAGTACCTGTAGTTTAGAACACGAAGAAAATCAACAAGTAGTGGAAACCTTCGTCTCTAATGCACCAGAGGCAGAAATTGATCCGGCTTCAGATCATCTTCCCTCGGGCAACCAGTCAGGTCGTTACTTTCAAGCGATCCCTGGCCAGTATATCGGCGATGGTGCCTTTGCCGCCCGAATTCGCAAAAGATTAAAATGAAAAAATTCTTAGAAAAAATAGGAGCTGTCATAGCCGGTGCTATAATAGCTTGTATTCTATTCCTGTTTCTCTTAGACGTTGTCTTTATGCCATTTATCGTAGACGTCCCAAACGTAAAAATACCGATACTCAATGGTTTACCTATGGCAAAAGCGTCAGAAAAATTGTCACAATTGGGACTAAAAACAGTTGTGGGAGACAGCTCGTTTGATGAAAGTATTCCTGTTGGTGCTGTTATTTCCAGTAGACCAAATACG
>NZPK01000103.1 GCA_002693325.1 Gemmatimonadota bacterium
CCTGTTGGCCCGTTCGTCTAGAGGCCTAGGACGCCGCCTTCTCAAGGCAGTAACGCAGGTTCGAATCCTGCACGGGCCACCATTGAACAAGCAGAAACCTATCCTTCCCAAAATTTGAAAACTTTTCCATTAAAATCAATTATACTATCGGCTGATAAACCATCTAATCGGAAGCAGATGTTGCCTAATGGCAATTCTTTCTACTCTGATCTTGTTGTTTTTNAAANAAATTTAANCCGAATTGTTTAGTATTACAGTAATCTAGCTTTTAGTTAAACTCTGTTCNAAAAAACATTCCATAAAACCCAACGNATTCGCTTAAACTTGCACCCATCCAATAGGGTGGACCAACGTCATATAATTTGGATCAATAGATGAAACATATAATTCTCTTCCTACGTACTTCTTGCTTTGTTATGTGGACGGGATGTGCCTCAACCACTGATTTTTTCGCAAACCNATTTTTTCTTCCAAATGAAGGTGTACGAAAACCCNNCTATAGCGTGCAGACTGAACGAGGCATTGGATTTATAACNACAGACAACATCCAATTGCTCTCTGACATACATCGCCCCAAAAAACTTGAAAAGACTCCAACCATCTTAGTCCGAATCCCCTTCACCAATACGTTTAAAAATCGATCACGCTCTGATGTTATCGGTCGCTATTGGGCTCGTAGAGGTTATACTGTTGTAATTCAAGGTACTCGCGGTAGATATGAATCAGGCGGCGAATTTTACCCACTTGCTCATGAACGAGAGGATGGCATACAAACACTTCATTGGATAACAGAGCAATCTTGGTATGATGGCCGAATAGCCATGTGGGGAGGATCAGCATTTGGACANACGCAATGGGCAATTGCCGATCAGGTCGATCCTGGCCCAGAGGCCTTGTTCGTACAGATCGCCAGCACAAATTTCCGAGACATGTTTTATCCTGGAAATGCATTCTCATTGGAAAGTGCACTTTACTGGGCGATAAGAAGTCGAGGGAATAGNGACCGCGAAGTAGTAAGCATAAAAGACATNGAGAAAGGAGTAAACGGGTTCCCAGTCATAGAAGCAGACGACCGTGCAACAGGTGACACTAATTTCTTCAACGACTGGCTAATCAATAAGGATAACAAGGACTATTGGCAACAAATTGATGGGGAAAATCGGACGCATACAATAAAGTCACCAATACTTCTAATGGCGGGTTGGTTCGACCCATTTCTTCCCACACAACTGAACGATTTTAATAGTATCCTAAATAACGCTAAAAAGAGCGTTACAAAAAACACTCGATTGATTGTTGGACCGTGGGCACACGCTAGAGACATTTTGCTACCTGGAGCTCAAAATTCNATACCTTACCGGAGAGAAAGCATTGCCCCAAGTATTGCGTGGTTNGACCATCAATTGGGTATAAGCAAAATCCCATTAAAAATGTCCCGGATAAAAATTTTCGTCATGGGAGATAACAGTTGGCGTGAAGAAAATGAATGGCCACTTGCACGCACCAAGTATACAAATTTTTATTTGCATAGTATGGGTGCAGCAAATTCTCATAATGGTGATGGACTGCTTAAAAATGTAATTCAGAAAAAGGGAACCTTTTTTGATGAATACATATATGACCCGTTAGATCCTGTTCCATCGGCTGGGGGTGCAATGCTTGGACCAAGATCGGGGATCCAACTTCAAAATACTGTAGAATCTCGAGATGATGTCCTTGTTTATACCACAGATGCTCTCACTAAGCCCTTAGAGGCCACAGGACCAGTAAGTACAATCCTGTACGTGTCTACCGATGTTCCTTCAACAGATTTTACCGCTAAACTCGTAGATGTGTATCCAGATGGACAAGCCTACAACGTCTGTGATGGTATTTTACGTCGCGATTACTCAAAGAAAAATAATCATGAAAATAACCCGGTAGAAATAAAAATCGATCTGTGGCCTACAAGCTACGTTTTTGACAAAGGACACAAAATTAGGCTCGAGATAAGCAGCAGTAACTTTCCCCGCTATGATCGAAACACCAATACTGGGGAGTCTACTCCTACGGCCAATACAACGATCATCGCAAACCAGAAAATTTTTCACTCTACTAACTACCAATCCAGGCTAATACTACCTATCATACCCCGTTCCAAATAATAAACAAAGTGTCTCTTGAGTCCTTCCATAGACAGATCAACGTAAACCGCCAACTCTGAAACATATAGCCTCATTTATCTGAAACACACTAAGAAAAAATCCATGACATGAATACATAAAAAAATTGAAGCTGAACCTGTGTGAAAATCCAACAACTTTATGGCAATTCATTTAAATTGTGCATAATAAATTCTTTAAAATAATAGGGAGTACTATGAGTCGAAAAAAAAAGATTATTAGCCTTTTCTTAACTTGGGCAATCCTATCCGGAAATTTACAGGCAGAGACAGATAATTTAACAGGTAAAGAACCGGAAAAAAAAATAGAAATTAGTTTCGGCAATACCAAGTTATTCTCCATCAGACCGAAGAATGCTATTTCTGAAGGACTTGGAGACTATATTCCGACTAGAGCAGCTTTATTTTTGGCAGAAAGCTTAGTTACGAAACAATGGAGTTTAGTTGGCGCCTTAAATATTCCATTTAGTGGTGAAATGGAGATAGTAAATGGAGAATTGATTTCAAAAATACCGTCCCCAATTTTCTGCTTAGGTGGCAGATGGTCACCTCTTAATTACACAATGGAAAGTCGAACAGTCGTAGAAGGACAAGTTGCTGGTCTGTTAGGAAGAAGTATTGGTAATCAGAATGGAGATATCTTTTTCCCTACTATTGGAACCCGAATACATATCTCTAAACCTAGCGGATTTGGAATGTATATGGGAGCCTTATTTAGCTTTCGAAGAGATTCTCTTTCTCTCATTTATGGTGTAGGAAACCGATTTTAAGAAGCTATCACAGTCTCTTTTTAATGACGCCTTTTAAGTAGCTTCGTTACCATAGACCTGCCATGGTTATTATCAATGTGTATCTGTTACGTTATGTAAAACTACAAATCCCTGTTTAGCAAGTTCTCGAATATACGGTGTCAAATCAAACATTTCCATATTATAGTCAGATCCAAATCGTAATAGATACGCATTTATCCACTATGATTAGTATCTTCTTACGATTGATTAGTCTCAATTATTGCAGGAACTTTAAATTTATGCGAATATGCGCAATAAAAGGATCGCTAAACCCACAGAGTCGGTCTAGTGCTCTTATAGATTACTACTTGACTATATCCAGCAAACGCGGAATAAATGTAGATTTAATAGATCTCCGTCAACACATCTTACCATTTCATGACGGAACAAAAAACTGCAAGACTCCCAAAGTAATGGAATTAGCGGAAAGAATTATGAGAGCAGACGGAATAGTAATCGCCACTCCCATATATGTGTATGGTATTAATGCGAACGTAAAGAATTTCGTTGACCTAACAGGTCGAGCCTGGAGTGATAAAGCAGTGGGATTCCTCTGTTCGGCAGGCGGTTCTCATAGCTATATGTCAATTCTAAGTTTAGCAAATAGTCTGATGTTAGACTTCAGGTGCCTTATTCTACCTCGATTTGTCTTCGCCACCCGTAACGATTTTATCACCAATGACAATTCTTCTTCTATCGAAATCGATAATCCAGAAGTATTGCAGCGCATCGAAGAGTTAGCCCAGGAGCTACCCAAACTATCAGTAGCAGCAAAGCAACTTACCAAATAGATTTTGCTGCACTACAAATGAAATTCTCAATAGCAATCACCGAATCAACATCATCCTGGCCTTAGCAACGTAATCTACGCCAGATCTCAACTCATAAAAGTAAGCTCCTGACGCAACAGGAAACCCATTTAAATCATGGCCATTCCACACGAAAAAATGCGAACCTTTAGCTAAATAATTTCCTTCACACAACACCGCTACTTTTCGACCCAAAACATCAAATACTTCGAGAAAAATTCCCGCATCTTTAAACAAATCGAATCCAATTAAGGTTTCCCCATTAAAAGGGTTGGGCCAATTACCTTTCAAAGCAAACATACCTGGCAAACCCCGGCCTGAATTTAAAACAACTGTTTCTATCAGATTGGGTCTACCCGGTGTTGGCTCATCCACCGTTGTAAATTCACCCTCTATATCAGGTAACCTTGCAAAACTTTGTCCCTCTCCAGAGGCCCCATCTTCCCAATCTATACCGGCTACTAAACTGCCATCCATATTCCAAATCCCCAACTCTTCATCCTTACCCAGAGCAAACCCCGACCATCCATCTTTAGCCAGTTCAATTCTCAAATACTGTCCTGGATCAATACGCATGTCCCGCGGGAAAAAAACACGTTTTGTTTCATCATTTAAGTCATCAGCCACAGAATAGAGGCTAAGATCTAATGTAGATTCGCCAGAATAATAAAGTTCGAACCAATCATAAGGGTCTCCNTTACTAGCGATTTCATTAATTACCAATCCAATATCGACAACCTGAATACCATCAGAATTGGGNNAAGATTTTATGTTGGGACTTCCTGGCGTTGGNACACTTGAAGTTTTAAAATCACCAATAAGATCGGGTAATCTAGCAAAACTTTCTCCGTCTCCAGCATCACCTTCTTCCCAATTCACACTTTCAATTAATACACCGTCCTTAGTCCATATTCCAAGTTCTTCATCCCCGCCTAGAGCAAAGCCAGGCCATGCCTTTTTGTCGAGTTCAACCTTCAAGTACTCGCCCGATTCTACAACCATATCCTGAGGGAACGAAACCCGCTTACTTTGATCGTATAAATCATCTGCAATGAAAAACTGGCTNACATTAATAGGGTCTGGGGAATCATTATATAATTCAAACCAATCATAAGGATCTCCCCGAGCGACAACTTCGTTAATAATTAGGCCTATCTGGTCCTCCGTTGATGAAACGAGATAGGCCTCGTTGAAGGGCTCTGCGAGATTGTCAAAACTGAAAATTTCGCCAACCAATTGTCCAGAAACGGTCTCTCCGAATTCTGTAGAAGCATCAACGAATCTAATAAAACCTCGGCCAACAATATTTAATGCGCCCTTGTCATTATCAGAAATGGGGATTGTGATATGGTAACTTTCTAAACCATCGGTATTTTTAATCTCAAAACGATTACCTTTCTTTATTTTGTCGGTCGGTAAACTTATCCACAAAACATCTCTTACATTTTTACCGACAGCCTCTATCTCTATCTGAGTCTGTTGCGGATTTTCTTTTGATTTTCCAACAGAAACCTTGAAATCAGAAGTATTTAATTCTTTGTCACCAATCCAATAATATCTACTTTCAACAAAACTTTCTTGAATAGATCTACCTTCGGTTCGTATGTATCCCTGGTCATTTGCTCCCCAGAAAGTAGAGAAGTTTATATCAAATGCTCCGATTTGCGGCCAACAGATCGTTGGAGGATCTAGTGCCCACGGCCATGCAGGAGGATCTGGGTCTATACTCTCCATTATCTCATTACGCCTATTGCGAATGAAATGATAGACCCGATACGAGTCTCTCTTTGCGGCAATACGCTCATGTGGCAAAGCATGCATTTGAATGATGCTTGACATGGAATCTGCGCGAGCAATCAATAGTTCCTCATCCCAAACCGTATTTAATAAAAGCTTAAGTCGGTTGATATACTCATCTCGCATATCTTGACTTTGATAAAGTCGGTGAGCGATTACCCCGTGAGCGGCTACAGAAGGCGGAGAGACGAAACGATCGAATGGACTGTCAATAGTTTTGAAAACTTGATCTGTGCCCCATGGAATGAAGACAAAGGGTCGATCCGGCTCCCGATAAACAAAATAATTATTACGGTTTCCCGCATAGCCATCCCAATGCCCAATCAAAACTTCTGTTGCCCAAAAATTCAGAAATTGATCCAGATCTACAACCTCTTTCAAGCCAGACAGATTTAAAATTTCCGAGTTCTGTAATTTTTCGATTACCTCCTGAATATCGGAAAAATCCCCAGCCTCATTATCTATCTGTCGTTCAAAAGTTCCTTCCCATCCCGAACGAAAATCACTCAACGTTCCCTCATATAGACTTCCATTAGGATTTAAAAAATTACGCTGAACGAAGTCTTCTTTCACACTCTCTACATTAACGTAAAGCCCAAGCTCACGACCATTTATGGATACCGTAGAAAAATTACATCTTGGAGAAGGTATCCCAGCGTCGGAAAAAATTCTATAAGACAAGCATGTATTGATTAATGAAGGATCTTGAACACTATTATTTAGTGTCAATCGGGACAGCTTACCATCAAGTAGTTGCCCCTCTGTATATTTGTCAAATCGTATTTTCAAAGCAGGTTTATCTTCGTTTAACGATCCCAGAAAACCTTTCTTGCGGATACCAACATTTTGGTATGTTTCTCCATCGACGCTCACATTGGCCGAAAACCATGAGAAGATATCAGGTGCTGGAGTAGCTAAGCAGTCTCCTGCCAATACATCAAAAAGGGTGCGAGACTGATGGCGAAGTTCATCCCAATCGATTTCCGCAATTTCAATTTCAACGGCGATTATGCGGTCAAGAGAAAAAAAATCATCAGAAGAAATATCAACTGCTACTGGTTCACTTGCAATGGCATTTCCTACCACAAAAAAGTAGATCGTAAAACAACAACACAAATAATTCTGCAATATATGCATTATCAAAGGCCCTCTTTTTCGGGACGGATCAAACAATACGCCTCCATATCAGATATGTTCTTTCGTATACACTATTAGAAAATCTTGATGTCCCTGGCAATATCTAAATTTCTCATTTATGCGGTAATTAGAATACGATTAACAAATGATTTATCAGCTCATACAAATTTTCAGTAGAGCATTGCACATGTGAAACTCTAAATAATCCAAATCTACGTGAACCTTCGACATAGAAAATATTGTTTTTGCCCTTTATTCTGTTTATTATTGTTATCCTGATTGATTGGAATTATTTGTTCAAATGTGATCAGAGTCACAGAATTAGCGCTGACACCTATCGATATTTTAATGAAATGATCTTTNAATTTTGCTCTGCCCCACATCTAAGGAGGAAGTAATGAGCTTNAAACGTTCATGGTTAATGGCATTTTTTGGNATATTGATTTTTGCCTTCAGTTCAAATGCCAGAGACCATCAAGGCGACCGTGAAGAAGACCACCGTCAACATCACGGCGAGCATCATGAAGGACCTGATGGTCCGCCACCTTTCGAAGCACTCGACGCAGATGGCGATGGAATAATTCAAAAANCTGAAGCCAGAGAATTTTTCATGCATGAAGAAGGTGAAGAATTCNATGAAGAAGAATTTAACGAAAATTACGAAAGAATAGCAAGCAAAGACGGTAAGCGTGGCGTTAGTTTTCGAGAGCACATGATGGAAGTCAAACGTCAGGAAGCCGAATAT